>WTIT01000112.1 GCA_011526375.1 Methanobacteriota archaeon | reverse complement strand
TTAAAGCCCTCTATCAGTAGCGCTATTACCTAACAGTTTGTTTTGGACTAAAATATCCAAAACATTCTACGGCATGTAACTGCTCGCCATACTATGCCTTTGGTTAGTCTGTTGAAAAACAAGTCAAGTAATCTATCCGGCATTCTAAACATTAAACTACCAATCTTAAAAGAACGTTTAGAATTTTTCATAACTTTACCCATCTGTTTGTGCCAAATTTTCTCGTAATTTGTCAATGGAGTTCCATCGATAACGTGTTTAGCAATAGTTTGGCCGGCTATTCTCCCACCAACCATAGCAATGGTTATTCCTGCACCATTTGATGGTAATACCATTCCTGCAGCATCACCAACCAACACATAATTTTCTTTAACAAATCGTTTGATAGTTCCAGACATTGGCAATGACCCCGCACCCTTGAAGGTAGTATCGCCATCATATTTGTCAATAAATTCGCTTGAGTATTTGTTCAATGATTTACCTTTAGCAAAACTCTTCTGAATTCCAAGACCAATATTTGCTCCTTCTGACTTTGGAAACATCCACGCATAACCGCCAGGTGCCATAGAACCAAAATGTAACTCTACTGCATCGCCATAATCTCCATCTTTAAGCTCAAATTTGACAGGTATGTTGACCGATTTTTCTTGCCAATATTTTCTTCTTATCGGGTCGTTATGCCCACCAGCTCCGACAATTACTTGAGCGGTGTAAGTGCTTCCATTGCGTATGCTTACTGTGTTTTTTTCGACATTTTCTACGTATGAGTTAACTAGATATTCGGCACCAGACTCTTTTGCTAAAGATACCAAAGCCTCATCATGTGCCACTCTGTTAAGGACCAAGCCTTCAAATCTGTAAGACAGGGATTTCCCAGAAGGAGTGATGATATTCATTGTATCACATGTTCGAGAAATTGCAGCCTCGGGAGTTTGAAACAAATCATCCATATCAGGCACATCTGGACAAAGCCTGCGCATTTCGTCATTTGTAGGAACTAACTCACCGCATTGAAGTGGACTACCAATTGATTCTCTAGCATCAATTACGAGAACTCTAATCCCGCCTTCAGCAGCATATCTAGCAACCGTGCTACCTGCAGGGCCACCGCCAATTATGATGACGTCATAATCGAACTCCTGTCCCATGCCACCCCCTGCCGGGGGGTCTTCTTAACCATGCGTATTGCCAATTATTTATTCATAACAATGGTCAATTTCAAAGGTAAGTAACTACACGACCATCATGGTAAGGGCAATGAGTGACGATTCTGGTGCAAGACTTGAACGTTTGTCAGGCATGCTGAAAAGGAGAGGATTCATTCTTCCAGCTTTTGAAATCCATGGTGGCGCAAAAGGATTGTACGACTTTGGCCCTAATGGTGGCAGACTAAGGAATAGAGTCAATCAAATGTGGCTTAATCATTGGATTTCCATGGGCAATGTAAGTGAAATATCTTGCCCAACAATCACCCCATATGAGGTTCTAGAAGCAAGTGGTCACGTAGGTGAATTCTCAGATTTCATGACTGGTTGTCTTTCATGTGAAGAAGTAAGCAGAGCTGACACTCTACTGGAGGATTTCCATCCAAATCCGGATTCTCTTGGGAAATTAGAGCTCCAAGAGTTGCTCAACAAATCGTCTCCACAATGTCCTTCCTGTGGCGAAAAATCGTGGTCAGATATATCTGCGCAAAACTTGATGTTTAATACCAAAATCGGTGCCGGAACTTCTGGCCGTGATGGTTTTTTGAGACCTGAAACCGCTCAAGGTATGTTCACATCTTTTCCGGTGTTATATCGGCATTTTAGGGAAAGACTACCATTTGGTGCCATCCAAATTGGTAAAGGATATCGAAATGAAATATCCCCTCGTCAAGGAATGATTAGGTTAAGAGAGTTTAACATGGCTGAATTAGAATATTTTATTGATCCAGAAGCATCTATTAGCCATGATTTTTCTTCGTGGTCGGGTGTTAAATTGACAATGATTGGTGAAAACGAAGGAGAGGTGTCAACCTCTATTGTTGACGCTATCAAAGGAGGGATGGTAAGACATGAGACTGTAGGTTTCTTCATTGCTAGGACGTATGAATTCTTGATTGGTGTGGGCATTGACCCATCTAGAGTTAGGTTTAGGCAACATGAATCAAACGAGATGGCGCATTATGCTACTGATTGTTGGGATGCAGAAATCCATGGCTCTTACGGATGGGTGGAGTGTGTAGGAATAGCACACAGAGGATGTTATGACTTAGAAGCTCATGAGAAATACACCGGTAAATCACTGCGAGCCAGAAGAGAATTTGCCATGCCCAAAGAAGTAGTAATTGATGGCTGGACCACAGATTCAGCAGTTGCTGGTCCAGCATTTAGATCGTTAGCAGGAAAAGTCAAATTAGCTGTTGAAGAGTTACCATCAGACACCTCTTTTCCACTAGAATTATCAATAGAAGATCAGTTAGTAACTATTGAACAAACTCATGTAAAGAGGGTACAACGTACCGATACACTGACTGGTGAATGGTTCATTCCGCATGTGATTGAGCCCGCTTTCGGTATTGACCGTATAATTTGGCATATTCTTGATCATGCATATGATGAAATAGAAAAGCAAGGTGAAAAATATACAATTATGAAATTAAATCCCAATGTTGTTCCGGTAGACTATGTTGTTTTGCCTCTTTATGAAAAAGATGGTATGGGTGAGATAGCGCGTGAAATAAATACGATGCTAAACAGTAGATTTGGTGTAGTTTCTTCCTTCGATGCTAGTGGTTCAATAGGTCGACGCTATGCAAGAGCAGATGAAATTGGAGTGCCTGTATGCATAACCGTTGACCACCAAAGTGTGGAAGATGAAACAGTTACAATCAGAACTCGGGATACGGGTCAACAGGTTCGGCTAAAGATCTCAGAATTGTAATATCTGTTGTCGTTAACTGAAAATTTTGTCAAACTTGAATAACCTTCAACAAAACCAAAACCTATGTCTGGAGTTTCGGATTGGACAGAACGTCATCGTCCAACTTCAGAGAGCCATCTTGAGGGAAATGAAACTCAACGCCAAAAAATACGAAAATGGCTCGATGATTGGAAAAATGGTGTGCCGAAGAATAAAGCAATTTTGTTAGTTGGACCACCAGGGGTTGGTAAAACAACAGTTGCTAGAGCAATTGCTCATGATATGGGTTGGAGTGTTATCGAACTGAATGCATCCGATGCGAGAAATGCAGCATCAATTAGGAAAGCGGCAACTAAAGGTGCAACACATAGGTCGTTATTTTTTAATCCCGAGGAAAATGACAAAAAAACGTTAATTTTGATTGATGAAGTAGACCATCTATCTGGTGGTTTACGTTCTGTAAGCGAGTCCAGAATTAATGATGCAATAAAAGTCAACTTGGACTCTAATGATTCAGTACAGTTGAAAGGAGATACCGGTGGTAAAGCTGAACTATTGAAATTGCTTGCTGAGACCAAACAGCCAGTAATTCTGGCTTGTAATGAAATCATGGGTCTATGGGGTAAATCATCAAATTGGCGTTCAACGAGGGATAGATTTCAGAGATTGGTAACTACAATAAATTTTGATCGAGCAAGTAAAGACGCATTAAGGAACATTGCGAGAAGAGTTTTGAAATCAGAAAATGTAGAATATGATACTCCTGCTGTTGAGGCACTAGTTACGAATAACCCAGGTGATTTGAGAGCACTTGTTAGAGACCTGCAGGTGATATGTGCATCTGCTAAAAATTCTATAGATGAAAGTATAGTTCAAGAATATGTGGAATCTAGCGAACGAGATGTCTCTGTAGAGGTATTCCCCGGATTAGCGAAATTATACAAGTCAAAAAAATCGGAAGATGCCATTAAATTAGGAATATCAATTGATAAATCGCCATCTGAATTACTGAATTGGATCCACTGGAACAATCCATCAATATTTACCAATAAAAAAGCCATTGACCGTGGCAACAAAGCGCTGTGTCAATCTTCAAAAATGCTTATGGCAATGTATGAAAATACTGCTCATAGATCTTGGTATTGGAGTTCACAAATATCAGGATTAGCAGCATCAGTGGTCAATCAACAAGATTTACCGGAGAAATTATTCCCTAGCTACCCTAATTTTCTACGTCGCGGAACCTCTCAAGGACGTTCAACAATAATCAACCGCCTGACCGAAATAACTGGTGCAAGCAAGTCATCTGTCCGGGAAGAATTACTGCCATTGTTAATATCACTACATTCAGAAACGTCTGAAGTTGGTAATATTGATGATTTTGGTATATCCATTGACCTTGGTTTGACTGGAGATGAGCATGCTGCATTATGCGGCTTACCAAAGACTAGGAAGTCGACTAAAGAGTTAATCGCAAGATATAATTTGATAGAGGCTGAAAGAAAAGAATCTATTGCTAAACCAGTAGTCAAAGAACTTCAAGATGTAGAAGTGAAGCAAGAAGAGGCACCAAAAAACAGTGGTCAAAGAACCTTATTTTGAGTTCGATTTTCGGCCTGGAATCAGTTTTTTGAATAGCGCAAGTGCTCTTCTATCGCTGTGTTCTTTATTTTCATCTTGCCATGTTCTAGGATGTAATAAAATAACTACGGTAAGCAACTCCAATCTACCAAACCACATTAGGAATGAAGTGAATATCAGTACGCCTGAATTTAATGGTGACCAAGTACTACTCGGGCCGTAAGCTCCCAATGCAGGTCCTGTGTTACCCAAAGATGATGCAGTAATTCCAATAATACTCTCAAATGATTCATCTAACATTAATACTGCAAGCAATATGCTCGATATTCCGAATAGACCAATCCAAACAAATAACATACCAACGATTTTGTCAATTTGTTGCGCTTCAACAACTTCACCATTCATCCTAATTTGTTTGATTTTACGTGGTTGAGCGATTCTTACTAATTCTCTCATTGCGACTTTGAAAGCTAGAATTATTCTCATTAATTTGAGGCCACCACTGGTCGATCCAGCACAAGCACCAACAATCATCAAAATCATGAGAACAAATTGCGTCAGAACGGGCCAAGTCATGTAGTCTTGTGTGGTGTATCCTGTGGATGTGCCAATTGATATTGCTTGAAACAGACTATGTCTAAACGAATCTCCAAGCGATATATTTGTCGAAATTAATGCTACCATCATAAATAGCACCGCAGTGAATATGTAGACGAGATAGGTTTTGAATTCTTCATCGGCGAATGCTTTGATGAATTCCCTTGCAATAAGGAACCATATCAATGTGAAATTAATTCCACCAATAAACATGAAAATAATTATTATTGCTTCAACCTTGAGTGAATCATAATA
This sequence comes from Methanobacteriota archaeon, assembly GCA_011526375.1. Taxonomy (GTDB): domain Archaea; phylum Thermoplasmatota; class Poseidoniia; order Poseidoniales; family Poseidoniaceae; genus MGIIa-L1. Next base: position 1,465 of record WTIT01000112.1, on the reverse strand, counting down.
TCCTATACTTGCATCTCTAGTCGAAAAACCACCTGTGGCCATTGTCGTAAAACCGTGATTTACAGAGTCAAAGACTGACATATCTCCAACAAAATACAGTAAAATCATCTCAACTACAGTCAAGCAGATGTAAATTATCCAAAGGGCAAAAGCAGTCTCTTTCAGTTTAGGCCTAAGTCTAGATAATGAAGGTCCAGTTAGTTCAGCTCTTGCTAATGCCATTCCTCCCCCCATTACTCTAGACAATAACATCATTCCAAGCATAATTATCCCCATGCCCCCTAACCACTGGGTTATCGAACGCCACAACAAAATCCCTCTTGGCTGGGCATTTATACAATCAACAGTTGTTCCTGGAATACAATTTGGACTCATGTTATGGGAAATAACAGTGGCTCCAGTTGTTGTGAATCCAGACATTGACTCGAACCATGAGTTTACAGCACCTCTACCAATATCTAGCATACTAGCATCTGCGGTGAATGGTCCAACAAATACGCCACCGAGCCAATACGGGAATAGCCCAATGAATACTACGATTGGATAAATTAGAGCGACGGCAGCAAATGCTTCTCTGTCCCTCAGTCTTTCCGGGGTATCACTCCTAGTGCCAAATTTAAGCATCAATAATCCAATAGATGGTGACAAAACTAGTGGTAGCAAAAATGCCCTTAGTGCCATTTCAAAATCATCTAGCCAGATGGTTATCAGACTACACAAAAAAAGTGGAATGCTAATCGCGATTAAAGTCCAACCAAGTATCAGGCTCAGCACATCAAATCGCATAATTACACCTTGAATTTCCGTTCAAGTTCAGCAACCCGGTCAGGACTGGTAAAAATTATCAGGTTATCCTCTGGAAGGAGCAATTTTTCTGGTGCAGGTCGTAGATTTTCCCAAATTCCATCAACAGTTCTTCTTTGAATGAACGCTATTCTCATCCATTCACTGAATCCAGCATCTGAAATTCTCATATTTGAGAACTTATGAGCTGAATCAACCCTCATACTTATCCCGACAATGTTCGGAACATTCGACAAAACAGCGTATGCACCGGCCGCCTTGGTATGTATATGGGCTAAAATATTGTCAACTGCAACTCGCTTTCTATCGACAGCAAAAGTAATTCCCATTCGCTGAGTGACTTTAACCAAGTCTGCATCGTACAGCAATAGTCCGGTTCGATTTACTCCCATATCACTAGCAAGTAGTGCTGCAGCAATACTATCGTGGTCAGATTCAAGCGCGGCGATGGCAATGTGGTGTTCTGGAATTCCCACTTCGGTAAGTATGTCTCTGTCTAAATGATCGCCATGAATTACCTCAAGATTAGGATTGGAGCCAATATCAGTAGCTGAAAATTCATTTGCCAATTGAAGATCTCTTTCTATGACTGTGACTTTTGCACCATTCATTAACCAATTCTCAGCAATCATTTGACCAATTTGATTGGCCCCTATAATAG
>WTIT01000103.1 GCA_011526375.1 Methanobacteriota archaeon | reverse complement strand
GGTAAATCGATTCAATATTGATGCGGCTAGCATCATTTCCTGTTGTTGTGTTTTATAGGACTTACGCATTGATAAAACGTACAAATTTTGGTAAGAGCTGATCCTTGCCTTTCGTAAAATTCTCTATGAAAACACCAACTGTCTCTTTAAATAGCTCACGTTGATGTTGATAAATGTTAATGAACTCTTGCTCTAGTTGCATTTTTTGCAGATACACAAAACTTAACAGACTAGCGAAAATGTGATTTTTAATCGGCCTCTCACGGCGGACCTGAAAATGCTCGATGTGGCAAATTTGTTTGATCGCTCTGTGGTATTGCTCTATTTGCCAGTGCTGCTTATGAATAGACTCAAAGTCAGGACCTTGGAAAAGCTTCTCTTCTGGCAAGTAAACCACGTAGTAGCGATGCTGGTTCTTTAGCGTCGTTCTAAACAACTTGACCTTGCCGAAATCCTTTAGCCAAACTTCTAGACCATCATCTGGTACATCAAGGCTCTGTGCTTGTTGCCACTTCCCTTTTTCCAGAGAAAGTTTTCTGTTTTGTTCAATGGCAAACATAAATCCGGTCTGATGGTGTTTAATCGTCTTCAGATTTTTAACGCTGCTGTACCATGAGTCGCCTGTGACAAACGCTGGCTCTATTCCCCACTGCAATACTTCACTCAACATTTCGCGAAAATAGTCATTTTTAGTCATACCGTGTGACTTATCATACACCCTGTAATTTACTGGCATGTGGCGACCATAAGGGTCGGTATAATAAAGGCTTATCAGGTTTAGACCCTTAACTGTCTTATGATGTTTACCTGACCAGAAATAACTCACTAGCTCGGTATAGTGGCTGTAGGGTTTATCAAGGACACTGTCATCAATGCTTAGAGTTCCACCAATCAGACATAAATGCTGAGCGGCCTCGTCGAATAAATCTTTGGGTTGATAGCTCTCACGATGAAGAAATCGATTAACGCTATCATGGGAAACTCCGGTCACTTCTTCAAACCTAGTGCATGTTGGTGATTTGGGCTCACTAATCAAAAATCCCATGTATTTAGGAAGGGTGCATCGAGCTGTAGTTGGACGAGTAGTACTTCTCATTTTCGACTTAAATATGCTCTATACCTAAAAATAGCCATTTTAGCTGATATCAAATTTTAAGCACGCTGACAATGCGTAAGTCCTAATTATGATTTTTGACGGCGCTGGATTGGATGCGCAGCCAGTCAGAATCATCGACAATACAAGTGCGGTGACTTGCTTGAGCATACGTTCTCACCTCTCTATATATTTTTTTGAACTTAGTTTTAATGATTGGCTTTTGATTAGCTTGCGCTATAGATAATGCAAACGCATCATCTTGAGCCTTTTCAAGCTTCTCAAAAAGCTTGTCGTTTTCTGCTTGAAGCGCGGCAACTTCCTTTAGACGAGCTTTTTCATACTCAAGCGCGGTCTTTGTGACGCCATAGTCATACACCTTCCAAATAGTGAAAGCCGAACTTCCAACCAAGAGAACCCACTTTAACCATATCCAAGCGGCTTTTATTTGAGTTAACATCATATGCCTCCAAAGAATGCTGATCCCATTTGTGACAAGAACATCAACCCATGATAGAGCCAGTTCGGCATGTGCTCTCTATAGGTCTGTAAAGAAAGGTAAAGTGCATAAAAAAAGGCAGCTAATACCGCCGCCTTGGTTTTTTGTGTGCCTGTTAACTTCTTGAACTTAGTCCACATACTCCGCAATTCCTTTTGCGATAGCCTCAGATAGTTGGTCCATTTGTGAGCTTACGGGAACATAGCTTACAAAACGCATAACAAGATGCTCCAGCTGTAACTGGAGCCTGATAAACGTGAGAGGCTAGCTAATGGCGTGCTGGTAATTCCAAGGCAAGAATAACTCCGGAGCCGCTTTAACTTCTTGGTGATAGCGCTGTACGGTATTAAAGTAATCCAATACATTCACGCCCGCTTCCGCTGCTGTCGCTATCATTCCCATGACCACATCAGCAATACTCGCTCCCGCTTGTGTCTTATGGAACATCGCATTCTTGCGATTTCGTGCAACCAGCTTTAAGGCTTGCTCTGCTTTATTGTTGTCCAGTTGACCACCTTCTAAGTAACAGAACGCCGTTAAACCATCATAATGTTTGATGAAGTAACGAATAGCTTTGCCAAGGCCGCTATTTTCCTCTACCTTCCCTAGTGCTAACTCTCCCTCACCCCAACTTCGGATCTTTTCCATTATGGGAAGAGAGTGCTGTTTATGCCAGGTTAGACGTTGTTTGGCATCGAGGTTTCGCTTGCTCGCTTCCTCATCGTGTTGCCAAATCGCTCCATACCACGTTAAGACTTGCTCGACTTCTTCTGGGAATTGATGAAGCACCTCTGCAAACTGGCGGCGCCCATGACTATTGCATAGGCTGTGTTCAACGTCATAGCCAAGTGAAGGTCGGTTGCTGGGTAAAGCATCACTCATCAATATTGGGGGAGGATAACGTGAATCTCGACGCTTGAGGAGTTCATCAATAAACTCGCCTGCGTGTCCTATATTTGTTTGGTATAGCACGACACTATGCCCATCCATTAAGTTTGCTACAATGCCTGAGCTATAAACCCCCGTGCGTGTTCTCATCTTATCGCTGTTGCGCTGCGGCTTGAGTACCGGCGCCTGCTCTAAAATACGATTACTGGTGTCATCGAGATAATAGTGCATGGCATTCGCCGCTTGTTGTAGCAATACGTTATAAACAGGACCTAAACGGTTTGCAACTTGTTCGGTTTGGTCGAACACGGTTGAGGCGCTTAAGTTGACCCCCAGTAAAGATTGAAGGGCTTCTTGACGATGGTAAGGCGCCCCAGCAAAAAATTTATAAAGAGCCATAAGACTGCGAGCACTGTGACCGTATTTTTGACTCGGCTCGCCATCATCAAGTACCTCTTCGGGTAAGTCGGCAGTAAAGTATTGACCGCAGGCATTACAACGTAAACGCTCCATGACATGTTGCTCTGGTACAAAGGGACTTTGGCCTGTGATACGCAGCAAAGTAGCAGGGTCATACTTGTATAGCTTACCTTGCTGACATTCAGGACACGTCTCCCCTTTCTTCAAGCGAGTGAGCGAGTGGTGAGTGACTTTGGGCTTGACAGAGGCGGTTTGGGGTTGACTGTTTTTCGATTTAGTATGTTTTTGTCCTCGATTTTTATTTGTCTTCCCTTTTTGCCCAAGCAAGCTATTCATCGTTTCCGATGAGCTGACCATCCCAACCAACTTACGTAATTTATGTAGCGTTATATCGTTGTCTGACAAACGCTCTTGAAGCGCGGCGAGTGTTTTCAGCGCATTGAGCAACATTTGGCAGTCTTCAGGCGTCAAGGCCAACTCATGCTCCTTGGCCTCTTGGACACGTCGCATGAGTGCATCCAGCTCTTGACTGTCGAGTTCGGTAAATGTTTGAGTCATTTCATTATTGCCAAATGGTGGGGGCTTATTCACTATTACGACTCCATATGTTCAGTCAAGTTGAGCATTCAGATCGAGACCATGAGTAAAAAAATGGGCAGATTGTCATACTTTTTGCCAGTTAGGCTGGCCAGCAAGCAAACTTTTGAGTTGTTTTGCAGCTATTGCGGTGACGTTATCTTGGTGATGTTGAGGCCAATGTTGAAAACGTCCTTTTGATAATCGTTTCGTCATTAACCAAAATCCAGAGCCGTCATAACTTAACACTCTCACCATGGTTCTATTTCGATTAATAAACACAAACAAGCTGTGATCACGAGGGTCTTGCGACAATCTTTGTTTACATAAAGCGGCTAATCCATCGATCCCACATCGAAAATCAGCAGGCTGTATGGCAATGAGTACCTGAGAATGGGCGGTTAGGTGAATCATGTTAAGCCCTCGCGGTTTGGATGACCATCCTGAGTAAATCAACAGGCACATCACCACGCATAAAAAGTGAGGTGTTGTCTGATAACTTCAATTCAAACTCTAACGAATGCGAAGAGATTGATTCTGTTGAAACGGGCAAGGCAATAAACTCCGACGTTTCTTCAGAGTGATGAACAAATTGTTGACGCCAAGATTTAAGTTGGGAGCCACACACTCGCAGTGATTTCGTCACTTGGCTCGTAGTGTAGGATTCAAGCAATTGAATAGCTCGGTAGCGCAATGAATCTGGGATCGGCACGCCTTGGTGAGGTCGTTGATTTCTCCAATCGTCAAAGTCTTTAGCCGTTTGAATAAGGCTATCTGGTTTTTTCATAAGTACATTTACCTTAATGGATGTATTTGTACTTCAGTAAACCAAAATTAACACGCTAAGTTGAGCTATCCTCCCGTAAGCTCACAAACGGTTTGCAACTTGTTCGGTTTGGTCGAACACGGTTGAGGCGCTTAAGTTGACCCCCAGTAAAGATTGAAGGGCTTCTTGACGATGGTAAGGCGCCCCAGCAAAAAATTTATAAAGAGCCATAAGACTGCGAGCACTGTGACCGTATTTTTGACTCGGCTCGCCATCATCAAGTACCTCTTCGGGTAAGTCGGCAGTAAAGTATTGACCGCAGGCATTACAACGTAAACGCTCCATGACATGTTGCTCTGGTACAAAGGGACTTTGGCCTGTGATACGCAGCAAAGTAGCAGGGTCATACTTGTATAGCTTACCTTGCTGACATTCAGGACACGTCTCCCCTTTCTTCAAGCGAGTGAGCGAGTGGTGAGTGACTTTGGGCTTGACAGAGGCGGTTTGGGGTTGACTGTTTTTCGATTTAGTATGTTTTTGTCCTCGATTTTTATTTGTCTTCCCTTTTTGCCCAAGCAAGCTATTCATCGTTTCCGATGAGCTGACCATCCCAACCAACTTACGTAATTTATGTAGCGTTATATCGTTGTCTGACAAACGCTCTTGAAGCGCGGCGAGTGTTTTCAGCGCATTGAGCAACATTTGGCAGTCTTCAGGCGTCAAGGCCAACTCATGCTCCTTGGCCTCTTGGACACGTCGCATGAGTGCATCCAGCTCTTGACTGTCGAGTTCGGTAAATGTTTGAGTCATTTCATTATTGCCAAATGGTGGGGGCTTATTCACTATTACGACTCCATATGTTCAGTCAAGTTGAGCATTCAGATCGAGACCATGAGTAAAAAAATGGGCAGATTGTCATACTTTTTGCCAGTTAGGCTGGCCAGCAAGCAAACTTTTGAGTTGTTTTGCAGCTATTGCGGTGACGTTATCTTGGTGATGTTGAGGCCAATGTTGAAAACGTCCTTTTGATAATCGTTTCGTCATTAACCAAAATCCAGAGCCGTCATAACTTAACACTCTCACCATGGTTCTATTTCGATTAATAAACACAAACAAGCTGTGATCACGAGGGTCTTGCGACAATCTTTGTTTACATAAAGCGGCTAATCCATCGATCCCACATCGAAAATCAGCAGGCTGTATGGCAATGAGTACCTGAGAATGGGCGGTTAGGTGAATCATGTTAAGCCCTCGCGGTTTGGATGACCATCCTGAGTAAATCAACAGGCACATCACCACGCATAAAAAGTGAGGTGTTGTCTGATAACTTCAATTCAAACTCTAACGAATGCGAAGAGATTGATTCTGTTGAAACGGGCAAGGCAATAAACTCCGACGTTTCTTCAGAGTGATGAACAAATTGTTGACGCCAAGATTTAAGTTGGGAGCCACACACTCGCAGTGATTTCGTCACTTGGCTCGTAGTGTAGGATTCAAGCAATTGAATAGCTCGGTAGCGCAATGAATCTGGGATCGGCACGCCTTGGTGAGGTCGTTGATTTCTCCAATCGTCAAAGTCTTTAGCCGTTTGAATAAGGCTATCTGGTTTTTTCATAAGTACATTTACCTTAACAACCCATTGCGAGTCCCGGGTGATTACTGAAATTTGAAGGATGAATGAGCTCCGTTGATGTTTCCCAACCTATAGGTTGGTTGTAAACTAACCAAATACTCACGGGATCCCCAGATTTCAGGCAGCCGAAATCGGGACTGCCATGTCACGGAGCCGCCCTATGCCGTATTAGATGAGGGGGAATTAGCAGAAGTGGCGCAGGTTGATCATCGTGTATGCCAGTAACTTCAGACCGTAATGATGCTCACTGTAAAACTCGAAGCGCAGCAGTAATCGCTTAAACTTATCTTCCCATGCGAATACTCGCTCGATGGTGCGAAACCGCTCCTTGTAGATCGACTGGCTAAACATCCGCTTTCGGCCACGCTTTGTCGACTTACGGTTGCGGGTATTCTCCGGGATGTTGGGAGTCATCCCCATGTTAAAGATCTTCTTCCGGTTGACCCGGCTATCGTAGGCGCTATCCAGGCTCATCACGCCTTGGGCTAACTCAAATCCTGCGGTGGCCGCAGAACTCTTCAACTCTTCGAGTGCGGGAAGAAGTAACGGGCTCTCATGGCGGTTCCCAGGTGCTGCGATGAAAGGGGCAACGATGTTACAGTTTCGATCACAGATCGCGACAACCTTATCGCCTTTCAGGTGCTTGTGACCGCTGTATCCCAGGTTATCACCCCCCTTCTTCGCGGCGGTGGTCGTCCCATCTCCGTGAAGAATCGAAGTATCCAGAAAGCCGCGTTGAGCGAGCAGGGAGACAGAGCCTTCAAAGACAATTTTAAACAAGCCATGCTCAATCCAGGTTTTAAATCGTCGATAGATATTAGTGTAGTGGATCTCTGGTTTTCCATCTTTATCAAGATCGATAGGCAGTGAGACCCATTGACACCCCAGATAGAGAAATCTCAGGATATAGTTGAATGTTTTGTAGGCGGTGACCTTAGGTGTCGGGCCAAACCGGGGAGGCTCGGGGAGGTGGGGTAAGACAAATTCGTTAAACTCATCGAGTGTGAAATGGGTCGGGATCGCTTCTCTTCTCTGGCGTTGACGTTTCTTTGGCATTCAGGCTTCTTGTCTTGAGGATAAAATCTGCAGTTTACAGGAAATCCAGTTGTAACGCGCCGCTCAGAAAAATTCAGACATTCTTGGGACTCGCAATGAGTTGCAATACATTCACGCCCGCTTCCGCTGCTGTCGCTATCATTCCCATGACCACATCA
>WTIT01000115.1:21591-74959 GCA_011526375.1 Methanobacteriota archaeon | reverse complement strand
TGGGCGGTATGTTCTTGCTTCGTGGCAGAGGCGAAGATGAACTTGAAGGATTCAAATGGGCAAACACAACATTGCCTGCGCAAGACGCAATTGCTAACTCGATGTATGGTGGCAGCCAACAGATATTCCAACAGCCTCTACCGAGCCCACAAAACTACCAACAATATCAGCCGCCTTATTATGCAAATCAGCAACAACAAACCGCATATGTTGCGCCAACTCAACCAGCACCACCACAGAATATTCCACAACAGCCAGTCACCCAAGGACCGCCAATTTCTCAAGGCCCGCCAATTACTCGAGGCCCGCCATTGCCACCAAGTGGATTACCGGCAGGTTGGAGCATGGATCAATGGGAGTACTATGGTCAGCAATACCTTGACAGACTCCAAAGTTGAGACATTTTGTATTGAAAAACATTCTAAACCCATAAAGGGGAGAAGTGCGAGGGGATAGTGTGACCGGTGAAGAAATCGACATCGAGGAAGCCTCTGAAGAGGAGGTTACTGTATGGGCTCCAGAGCCTACCGGCACTGACGAAATACTCAACTTGGGCGTTGACAAGTGGATAGAATCAGTTGAATTCGAATCTACTGAAGATGTGCCTATACCAGAAACACTGGTTGACCAAGTAATTGGACAAGAAACAGGTTCGGTAGTAATTAGGAAAGCTGCTGAACAAAGAAGGCACATGCTGATGATTGGAGATCCCGGAACTGGTAAGTCTATGCTGGCTAAATCAATGACTGAGTTGCTCCCTAGGGATGTCTTAGAGGATGTGCTGGTTTATCCAAACGAGGATGATGAAAATGAACCAAGAGTTAGATGTGTTCCAGCGTCAAGGGGAGAACGCATTGTAAAACTTCAACGCGAGGCAATAAGACAGCAAAGAGAGCGTTCACAGAAAATGCTCCTAATTGCCTTTGCTGCGATTGGATTTTTGCTGGTAATTGCCACTCTCCAAACAGGTGATATAATCACGCTACTGTTTGGTGGTTTCTTACTGATGTTTGGCTACATGTTCATTCGAGGAAGGTTAGGTGCTTCTGATGAGAGTCGTATTCCTAAACTACTCGTCAAACATGATGCCAATGAGCTTCCGCCGTTTGTTGACGCTACCGCAACACTATCCGGTTCACTACTTGGTGATGTAAGACACGATCCATTCCAATCAGGTGGCATGGAAACTCCGGCCCATGACAGAGTAGAGCCTGGTGCAATACACCGTGCTCACAAAGGAGTGCTGTACATCGATGAGGTAAATCTTCTCAGACTCGAAGAGCAACAGGCACTACTCACAGCAATGCAAGAGCGAGCATTCCCAATTTCCGGCAGGTCTGAGCGCTCTTCTGGTGCATTGACTAAGACTGAGCCGGTACCTTGTGATTTCATTTTGATTGCTGCAGGTAACCTTGATGCTATCCAAGGAATGCACCCTGCTCTAAGAAGCAGAATTAGAGGATATGGTTACGAAGTCTATGTCAATTCTGATATGCCTGATACCTCGAGAAATCGACGTCGTTTGATTCGGTTCATTGCTCAAGAGGTCATGCGCGATATGGGGACAAACAGAGAGATTCCACACTTCGACAAATCAGCAGTTGCTTTAATTCTGCGAGAAGCGCAACGTCGTGCTGGTAGGCGAGGCAAACTTTCACTTCGTCTGAGAGAATTAGGTGGTTTAATTCGAATCGCTGGAGATTTAGCCAGTGAAGATGGCTCAAAATACACCACCTCCGCGCATGTATTGGGTGCTAGAAACATCGCAAAACCACTAGAACAGCAAGTTGCTGACCGAATGATTGAACGCCGTAGAGACTATTCATTATTGGTCAATTCTGGTGAAAGAGTTGGTAGAGTTAACGGCTTAGCCGTACTTGGTGCTAATTCTGGTTTGTCAGACTTCAGCGGAATTATGCTCCCAGTAGAGGCATTAGTAACTCCTTCACAAGGCGGCGGTGGGAAGATACATGCCACTGGTGGACTATCAGACCTTGCTAAGGAGAGCGTAACCAATGTCAGCGCAGTCATTAAAAAATTGACTGGCAAGGATATATCAGATTACGATATTCATATTCAGTTTGTGGATACACATGGTGTTGACGGTGATTCTGCATCGATTACCATTGCGACTGCAGTTATATCTGCGTTAGAGGAAATTCCAATCAGACAAGATCTAGCAATGACGGGTTCTTTGTCTGTTAGAGGTGAAGTATTGCCAATAGGTGGAGTTACCGCTAAAATCGAAGCAGCTGCGGTATCTGGAATCAAGACTGTCGTTGTACCAAGAGCGAACATGCAGGATGTATTAATCGATGACAAATACATTGACAAAATAGAAGTAATTGCTGTCGATTCACTTGATGAAGTGATGGAACAGGCTCTAATCAAGCATGAACATAAAGCCGGTTTGGTAGAAAGACTTGGTAACGTCATTGATAGACTAACTCCAGAAGTCTCGAAAAAGTCACCCTCGGCTTGAATCAATTGAATGTGCAAGGATTGCGCGTTGGTTACAAAAACCATGAGACATAGGGGCCGCTATGTCGGATACGGCTACTCAAGATGAGACTGTAAGCGCCGGCAAGGGTGCATTATTGGTTCTATTCCTAGTAACCATGATTGACATGATTGGCTTTGGCATTGTCATTCCATTCTTGACATATTTAGTGGAGGACTTAGCAGCCTCGGAAGGAATTGCTGAGGTCGGTTTATGGGTTGGCTTATTGATGACTTCCTATTCAGCAGCCCAATTCCTGTTCTCACCATTTTGGGGTTCAGTATCTGACCGAATTGGCAGAAGGCCAGTATTGATGGTTGGCTTGGTCGGCAACACAGTATTTTTTGCCATGTTTGGCTTGGCGAATACTCTACTAATTGCCTTGGCAGCAAGATTCATGGCTGGTGTTTTCAATGGTAACCTTGCTGTAGCACGAGCTTACATTGGAGATGTAAGTACTCCAAGTCAACTGACTACTAGGATGGGTATAATTGGGGCAGCATTTGGATTGGGTTTTACAATTGGGCCATTTATCGGTGGAGAATTATCAAACCCAGCAGGGCGTTGGGACTTCTTTGTTGACACCATTTTCGAAACTTATCCATATTTGCTCCCATGTATTGCTGCGGGGGGGCTTTCTTTGGTGTCGTTAGTATTTGCATACTTCAAGTTGCCAGAATCTTTACCAAAATCCAAACGCTCAACGGCTGACAGTGTAAAGTGGACTTCACGGATTGGCAACTCGATAAAGCAGTCTTATTCCATGCTGAATAAAGGCTCAATCTCGATAATTATCTGGGTTACTATGCTGTTCATTTTTGGTTTTACTATTATGCATGCAGTATTCATTTTATACACAGGAATGGCAGTCGATCTCGGTGGTCTAGGATATAATGAGGCTCAAAATGGCAGAATTTTTGCGATAATTGGTATTGCTGGTATTCTAACACAAGGCGTATTGATTGGCCCTCTGTCACGTCGGTTCGGTCCCGCAAAACTACTGCCCGTATCGTGCATAGTCACCGGCCTAGGCCTGGTTTTGATTCCATATACCAAGGCTGATTGGGCTTTAGTCCAATTATTCCTGGTAGTCGTATTAATTGCCGTTGGTAATGGAATCTTTCAACCAACATCATCATCCTTACTGACTACTGTTGCTAAACGAGAAGGTGTTAACCTAGGTGTGGTGATGGGGGCACAGGAATCTGTAAGTTCCTTTGCGAGAATAATCGGTCCACTGACCGGAGGTCTAGTTTGGACATTTACGGTTTCAAGGTCATGGCCGCTTGATTATCATACAGCATTCCATCTGTGTGGAATAATGATGTTATGTGCCGCAATTTTATCGGTGAAGGTCAGTAGATTCGCGGATGATCACCTGGAGGAATCATAATACTTCAGTTAGGATTTTTTCCAACTCAGTATTAATCATAAGAATCAATGTACCAAATTCTGGAGGAATATTGGGGTCTTCATAGAGTTCTTCGAGTTTTGACTGGCTCATAGCAATTCTGACATCGAGTTTCTTGTTCTTATTCAGTAGCCATTGTTCACACGCTTCTTTCGCCTGTCTGCGAATATTTCTGGGGACTTTTGGGTCATCAATTTGATTGATGACGGTAGCTACTTGTTGAAGTCTAGTTTCGACATCCATGGTAATTCCTCCAATGCTGGGTATTAACTCCACTTGTGAGGCCGTCTTTAAATTCATTGTCGACACGCGCCTATCATGGCACTGACTACAGAGGAGGTTTTGGGTTGGAGCCGAGTTGGCGTACTCCTAATCGGTATGGGATGGGCTGCATGGATGGATCATAAAGATCGCAGAGTAAGTAACAGTCACTGGCTCGTTTGGGTTAAGCCGGCTATTTTCTTATGGTGTCTTGAGTTACTAGCGCGCGAGGCAGATTGGACAATTTACCTAACAGCTTCTGCTGTAATAGCCTACGCATCTGTGGCAATTATTGGCCGACCTACAGTTAAAGATGTCCTGTCAGGCAACCGAGTTGATGTGTTAGTCTCGCTTTGGTACTTGGTTAGTCTCATAGGAATAGTTGTTGGAATGAGCAAATATTCTGATGTTAATTTTATTGATATCTTACTTGGCGAAGCAACAGGAATGGCAGCATTGTATTGGACTACGCTTTCTGGATTGGTAGTAATTTTTGTCATTGATTTTGGTTGGAGACTTAGACTAATTCACGGCGGTGCCGATGCTAAGGCATTGATGTGGGTAGCAATCCTAATTCCAAATTGGTCCACTATGCCACTGATTTATGATTATGGTAGCGAAGTTGCCCTACAACTGCCGCCAGCGATCTCTTTGCTGATGTGGGGTGGACTTAGTTTCATCTTGATACCATTTATTTTGATGGTCAAAAATATTGCACAAGGCAACGTCAAATCAATCAGTGACTTGCGTATGTTTTGGCACTCAACAGTAATGAGTTTGGACAGGGTTCAAACAAGCCATGTCTGGTTGTTAACCTCAATGATACAAATGCCAAATGGTGAGTTCAAGCCTTACCACAAAACAAGAGCACCAAGAAGAACTCCTAGCGAAGAACAATTATCACAACAAATCGAAGAGTTACGTAGCAATAACATAACTGAAGTTTGGGTAAGTTACAAACTACCATTACTGGTTTTCCTATTCCCAGTAATTCTGCCTATGGCGTTATTTGGCGATATCACAGCGATAATACTGAAAATCGTAGGTTTATGAGAATATCATGCACCCTTGCGCTCGATATTCTTAGGTCTCAAGCCCTTGTAGTTGCACTTTCTACACTTAACGGCACGGAAGGCGTTTCTTGCATTGCACTTCATGCAAATCTTACGGCGAAGCATTCTTGCTTCTGCTTCAGGGAATCGTGCCATGTGCGTCCCACAAACTTCCCCTATTTAACCACAACCAAACCATCACTGAGTAGTGTTTTCACTCATCACTACATTGAAACACTACTCACATGAGGACAATCTATGCGAATCGTGCGTCTTCCCGGAATTCATCACGATTCAAATGTTATTCTGGTTATTGGTACATTAGGCAACATAATAATTGATTCCGGAACTTCATGGTACCAATCGCTTCAGTTGGAAAGAATAAGAGGAATCTTAGAGGATGACCAAGAGAAGCAGAATAACATCGATAGAATTCTCCTAACTTCTCGCCGTTTCCCTTGTTCAGGTGGCGCAAAACATCTCTCTAGTGAATTGGATAATTGTCCAATCCATATTCACCTAGAAGGTCAATCATCACTGGAGACAGGTGATTTTTTTACTACATGGGCAAACAGATTTGATTCCGATATGCCACCTACGGCTACGGAAACTGTCAGTGACGACGAAGTCTTTCCGCTTGGTAACGGGCAAATATGGGCAATGTCGTTACCAGGTCACTGTTCTGATGGAGTAGGTTATTACATTCCGGAAAAAAATTTACTTGTATCAGGATTGTTAATTCCCAGGGCTGACCGTCCTACTAGATGGGATATGCCAACAGGATGCTTACCAGATATTGTAGAAAGTTTGCGCAAGGTTCGCAAACTAAAGCTGGAGACAATAATCCCTCTACAAGGGCCAGCGATCAAAGGCAAGCAGCATGTTCTCGAGGTAATAAATAGACACATAGATTTCTTTGAGAATTGCATCGAGGCAGATGGACATTTTCCCAAATCATGGTCTAGGCCCGCACAGACTGCGTTATGGTTGACGCCACATCCTCCTTGGCCGCTAGAAGAAAGAGAGGAAATCAACTGATAATAGGCATGTCTAACATTGCACCAAATGCCGAATTTCTTGCCTTTTTCTCCAATAGTTTGGCTCTTCGATTAGATCTCTCTATTCGCTTTTGCTCGAAAATGTCACTAGTGCTGAAGTTTGAAACCATAACTCCCTCCCAGTCGTAATTATACTTTGACCAGCCACTGTGAACAATTATCTCATCATTACTTGATCTTATGCTAGTAATACATTCATCGTGTTTGAACAACAATAAACAATTGTCAGGCACATCTCTACCAACAATCCATACATGACCAGAATCATTGCCAACTAGTATTTTATCAGAGGTAGAACTTACTCGACATAGTGAACGTACGAGGCCAGATGATGTTTCATAAACATCCAATAATTCTAGTCTTGGAAGCGATAATCTGGTCACATTGCCTCTCGTGTCACCAATTACTATCGATTCACATATTCCTGATGGACCTTTCATTCCGAGCAGTACAGATGCTGGATATTGCAATCTATGATTTGTTCGACGACCGTTATTTGGGCGCCAACTGATTAAGCCGTCGTCTAATGCAATAACATATCCATCACTCAGTACCATGCTGCGTACTACAGTCCCACTTGACATACAAAAGAAATGCCAGCCGGGGGTAGGATTAGTTTTGGAAGACCCGTTGAGTGAAACTGAAAGTGAAATCAGTAAGTATCATCATTCTTATTTTCCTTCTTCCATGATCTGTAGCATGATTTGCATACCCTTACTCTGCCCTTTGAGGGGGTAAAGTTGCTTTCACCCCACATATCTAGGGCGTTGTCCAGTGATAGTGAACGCCCACCGAGTGATTTGTCAGCGAACTTTTCGCATCCTTTGATAGCACATGGTAGTTCACCAGCGTTCGACTTTTTCTTGGTCTCTGCCTTGTCGGAGTCGCCGTCTTTTCGGTGTTTTCTCGCCTTGGCCTTGAAACCCATGGTTATTCCACCAATTTACGCTTATTCAATTTTAGGGTCTCATTGCTTTGATGCTTCACCAAGTTGAGCCAATAAGCCATCGAATATTCGCAATAGACCTCTGAGGGTAACCTCAGAAACATTAGCAACTTTACAGATATCTGATTGAGTTCTTGACGTTCCTGATTCTGAAGCAGCTTTGTAGATTAATGCAGCAGCCACACCCATAGGTTTCTTACCCTGCCAAATATCTTCATGTGGCTGTATTTTTGACCAAAGGTGATTTACTTGGGTGAAGATATTTGGTGGCAATTGTAAGTCTGAAATGAATTTATCGAAGTATTCGTTCGGTGAGGTTATCTTGTGAAGGTTCAGTTTTCTAGACACCTGTCTAATCAGTCTAGACAATTCTTTCTCCGTGATATCGTAACTTTGAGCAATCTCAGGTATTTGTCTAGGTAGATTTTCCTCACGGGCTACTAAATATGTACAGGCTGCAGCAACACCAGCGATTGAGCGACCGGTGACAAATCCATCCCCACTAAGGCGACGATATAGTCTGGCGGTTTCTTCTTGCAGGGATTTGGGTAAATCAGAGCGATCTCTTATCATTTGGTTTGCTTTGACCAAGTTTCTTTCACGGCTCTTGCGAGTCTTTGAACGTTCATCGATGACTCGCCTTCTACGCCAATCTCTTCTTGCTTGAGAACTGATGCCGTGTCTTCCTGCAGAGCCGGTGTTTAGATCTCTAACATCGATTGAAGTGTTCAATCCTTTGTCTGCTAAAGTGTAAGTTAATGGCTGTCCAACTCTAGAGCGATCCTCTGTTTTATCTCTATTAGTCCATTCTGCTCCGGGGTCGATTACATTCTCTTCAACAACCAAGCCACACGAATTACAGATAATTTCCCCTCTAGTATCATCCATTTGCCAGTCAACAACTCCACATTCATCACATGGTCTCGTATGTCCATCAACGACTCTTCGATTGGGGTCAAACAACCCGTATTCTCTAATTTTGCCGCCGGAACCTTTGCCTTTGTTACTTTCCATTTACTTAACCTCCAGTTAACTAGTTCGTTCTCGAGTTATATAAACACTTTGAATTTCTGTTCCCTTCCTAAATAGCGTATATCTACACAAATCACCGTTAGTTTACACTGATATGTCACTATGTAGATTAATTTGAATATAAACTGTTGTTTAATTAATATTTTAGGTCTATATACTTATTTGGCAAATACTTGCTTTTGAGGACATAGTTCAAAGACGGTACGCGCAGGGCTTGGGATGACAGACATGCCTGCAACAGTGGTACTAGGTGCGCAATGGGGAGACGAAGGTAAAGGAAAATTGGTCGACCGAATTGCTGAACAAGCAACATGGGTAGCCCGCTTTCAAGGTGGCAATAATGCTGGACACACTGTCGTGCTAGGTGACGAAGTACTCAAATTCCATCTGTTGCCATCAGGAATAACCAGAAAAGAATGTAATCTAGTCTTGGGTGATGGTATGGTTATCGACCCTTGGGTGTTAGATAAAGAATTAAAAAACTGGGAAGAATCAACGGGTGAGGACCCTAGAGGAGACCGTTTGTTCGTAAGCGAGCGTGCACATGTAATCCTTCCTTACCATCGATTTCTTGACGGTTTGGATAAAAAAATAGGCACAACTGGAAGAGGAATCGGTCCAACTTATGCTGACAAAATAAATCGAATCGGATTAAGGTTCGGGGATATCGAAGAAGTCAAGGATGATGAGGCTTGGTATGAGTCAACAGTTAGTCGAATGAACGCCTCTCTGCAAGCTGCTGGATGCAAGGACAAAATTACCATCGTTGGCTTGCGAGCCGATGTTAACTGGATTTGGGACAATTACTCAGGTAGTATCGGCAACACCGGTTTGATGCTTGATAACGCTCTAAAAATGGATGAGCATGTAATTCTCGAAGGTGCTCAAGGTTGTCTCCTAGATATCGATCAGGGAACTTTTCCCTATGTTACTTCAAGTGTGACATCAAGAGGAAATTCTACCCATGGGGCAGGGATTCATCCAGGGCACGTCAGTGAAGTGATTGGCATAACTAAGGCCTATATCACTAGAGTTGGCAATGGTGCAATGCCGACAGAATTAGAAGATGAAGTTGGCGACCACCTGGGAACAGTAGGTCATGAATTTGGCACGACTACTGGTAGGAAACGCCGTTGTGGTTGGTTTGATGCTGTAGTCATGCGTCATGCTCATAGAATCAATGGCTTTACTGGATTAGCCCTTACTAAGTTAGATGTGCTTGGTGGATTAGATGAATTGAATATCTGTGTAGCATACGAATTAGATGGCAAGGAAATTCGAGAAATGCCATCAAGCGCATCAGCACTTGCTCGCTGTAAACCAATTTACATTACCATGCCTGGTTTTCCTTCTCACTCACTTGCCGAATGGCTCGGTATTGCCAAGAAAGCTAATGATGAGGGCCTTGGATATTCTGTTCTACCATCTGCAGCACAACATTACATCAAGCAAATTGAAAATTTGGTTGGAGTTCCCTGCACATCAGTTGGTGTAGGTCCTGACAGAGATGCCACAATCGATCTTGTAGAGTGACGATTTACATTGGCAACATAGAAAAGGTGGAGACTCTCCGCCAACCTTGAGGGCGCTTAGCTCAGTTGGAAGAGCGTCTGGTTTGCAACCAGAAGGCCGGGGGTTCAAATCCCCCAGTGTCCACCATTAACCACTCTTTTGTGATTTGATAATTGATTGGTAAGTCTTACCACTATCACGTATGGTTCTTGTCTGAGTTTCATAGTCAACATGGTATAGACCAAACCTCATTGAGTAGCCTTCAGCCCATTCGAAATTATCCATTAATGACCAGTGGTAGTATGAACGAATGTCAACTCCTTCCTTGATAAGTTTAGAAATCATCCATAAATGCCGCTTGAGGTGATTTGGTCTGAGTTTATCTTCTCCGTCAGAAACCCCATTTTCCGTAATCTCAATTGGCAATTTTAGTTTACTAAGCCATTTAGTTGCCCGTTGTAATCCTTCAGCGTACATAGGATAGCCAAATTCGGTGACAATCTCATGCTTTCTTGAGGGTAAGTCAATCTCAGTAGTTTGTGGCAGAAATGGACTGGTTAGAACATGAGTGTAGTAATTAAGGCCAATAAAATCGGCAGAACCTTTGACATGCTTGACGGATTTACCATACATTCGACCCCTCTTGAGCGATGAAATAATAGCCCCGTTCCATATGTAGTTGAGCGCAAATGTGGTTAGCCAATGAAGCAGGTTCCACCTTCTGTATGGGTCAAATATTGTCACATTCTTTGCCAGTCCAATATACGAATTTGGGCTTAATTGCTTTAGTTCATGATATACTTCACCATGAGCAATCATGACATTTTTCATAACTCGAATAGCCTTTAGCGGTGAGCGCTTTCCTGGAGGAAACATACCCATATGGTAGCCCATTATTGAAAATACATCAGGCTCATTGACAGTACACCATTTTGTTACTCGGTCGGAGAAATATGGGAATATTTTAGTGCAATAGTTTTTGAAATGGATAAGATTTTCTTGGTTGTAGAATCCACCTTTTTCTTCAAACCATATTGGATGTGAAAAATGGTGTAAAGTTACCATTGGCTCTATTCCTTTAGCAATCAAGGAATCGATCATATCCGAGTAGACCAGGATTGCTTCTTCATTCCATTCACCTTCATTTGGTTCAATTCGACTCCATTCGATGGAGAATCGGTAGCTGCTAACACCTAATTCTGTTAACAGTTCATGGTCCTTTTGCCACAGATTCCAATGGTTACAAGCCAGACCACTGCGTTCCTTGTTCTCGCGTTCTTCAAACTGTGTCCAATTGTTTGAATTGCCACCTTCAATTTGATGGGATGCAGTAGCAACACCCCAAGTGAACTCATTTGGAAAAGTGATATCATCTAGGTTGATGCTCTGCCAATCAAGATGGTGTTCTGGAAAAAAAATGTGAAAGAGGAATGTAATGATGAGATAAGCAATTAACAGTGATATCAATACTACTGTCCACTCCATGGATGTGTTAGAGTAAATCCGGTTATCAACATTGGTACTGTAGTAAATTTGATTTGTAGATTAGTTTAGTTCTAGGCCGGTAGGAGCCATGCCAGCAGACATTATTCCATCACAGATGGTCGAAGAAGCACTTGAGGCGGTTGGAGAAGTTGTCGATAAAAAATTGGGTGGTAAGTGGTGGGTAAAACCACTATACTGGTTATCAATTGTGGTTGTTCTTTCGATACCAATTGTGTACTACTTCTGGTAGGATTTTCGCCTAGATACAGCTGCAATAGCAAGAGTTGTTGCTGCAACTGCAATTATTGCCGTAAAACCAGGGGTTTCTTCGGAATTATCTGCACAACCACCATCACTTAGTGCATCGACTCCGCCCCATGTTCCTTCAGTATACCAGCATGAAGACCATGTGGTGAACCAATCGCCATGCGGGTGATTCGTATTGTTGCCATCCGCATCAGTTGCTTTAACACGCCAGTTAACGTAAGAATGATCACTTGGCGGCGAGAGTGAAACAGTGTGCAGTCTATCAGTAATTTCCGCATCCATCGTTACTGGAGGGTCACAAACACCATCATTGGTGCAGATTTGTGTGACAATTTTGAAAGTGGTACCGTTGTCATGTGCCTCTTGACTCATTTCAATTGTTAGTGACCATGTTTCTTTGTCGACAGACGGTGTAGTGCGTTCAATTACTGTGAATGGTTCATCTCCTTCAGGATTGACGTCAACTCCCGCATCACCAGCGGCGAATGAATTTGGTGAAAGCATAATCAAAACCAAAACGCTCACAATAAGGCTTTTCCTTCCCATAGTTTTTCCATCAATTGGCGATATTTAGGTTTAAGCATGTCGTGTTAGATGTCCTTACCTCACAATGGGCATTTTTGGTTGCTTTCCGGCTAAACATTCTTGTATAGAATACCAAGGAGGGTTGAACCATATTGGGGGAATCGTGGTGAAATCAACCTACAGGTTAATGGGAATTGCAGATTTTATCACCCTTGCTAATGGTTTGCTTGGTGTTGCTGCGTTAATGTTTATTATATTAGCAGTTGAGGAGTTACAAAATCCATATTTCGCAGACGGTGTGAAAACCAATTATATTTGGGGTGCTATGACTTGTATTCTACTATCGGTAATCGGCGATATAATCGATGGGCCAATAGCAAGGAGATACTCAAAAAGAAAATTACTCGGAGGGACTCTCGACGTAATGTCAGATTGTATTTCATTTTGTGTCGCACCGGCTTTGTTGATTTTTGTCATGTTCGGTCGTTGGGGAGAAGCTGCCCCAATATGGAGTATATCTCTAGGAATTGCTGCGTGTTGGGTGATTGTAACTGGTATGCTAAGGTTGGCTAGATTTCAATATGAGGAAGCATCAGACAAGGTATATTTCCACGGCCTAGCCTCTCCAGCCAATGCAATGGTGCTAATTACTGCGGCAGCACTGATTTGGTTACAACCATCTAGTGGATTCGGCCCCGATGTTTCAAATGATTCGTTTTTTAACTTCTTCAATTCTTCTTCTTCGTCAGTGGAGAAGCCATATTTTGATTTCTTGATTCTACCAGTGATGATTATCTCTGGAGGTCTTATGATTGCAGATAGGAAGCTGCCAAAAAACAAAGGCGGCCTGCCGTTAAAAATTTCTGCCATACAGGGTATTGCAATATTGTCTGGTACTATTTTATCGCTGATTCACGCAACAGAGTTTGGCATTGACCTCGGAGATACAAGGCCTCAGTTCATCCTTTATTCAATATCAGCAATATTACTAATTGTCTATATTGTCACAGGACCTATGCAATCTGAATTGCAGGAACAACAAATTACTGAGTCAGAATAGCGTCTATTGATTTTAGATTTTTATTCTTCATTCGATCATGAACTAAGACATGAATCATGAATCCAAGTAACCCCAAAGCGAATATTATATCCCAAGACAACTTGAAGATTAATCTTGGAAGATTGGGTGAAATGGATAAATGTAGCGATAACATCGCTAATCTAGCCATTAGGAAGTATGCTACATACCTAATGTTGAAGCCTGCTTTGTAGAATAAACTGAACCATAGAATTGACATCGCAGCAGCAGGGCCACCGCCCATGAATCCTACCCAACTATTGCTTGGGGAGAATCTATCTCCAATGTAACCACCGTTCAAGTATAAACTACCGGGGTCAACATCTCTAGGATGGTAGAATCCTCCAATTTGGCCCAGTGCTGCCCACCATGTATACCAAATTACCAGCGGCAATAATGTCATAATCATCATCTGGGGGATTTGTTTTGACAAGTCATTAGGTTTCTCAAACAAAAAGTTAAGTTCGTTATTGAAAAATGATCTAAACGAAACGTAAAGCACAATGCTGATTGCCCCAACATATCCGCCCCAACTCATGGTTAACCAACAAAATACCACAAGGGTGATTAATTCAATCTCATGTTGAATGTTCTTAATTTTCATATATGTCGCATAAACAAGCACAATAATCATCGACGACAGTAATATCCAATCTACCATGTTGTTTTCAAGAATCATAAGTGTCGGTATTGAAGAAAACAGACCTACAACTGAATATTTCTTCAGATTTGTATCGAGGGACTTAGTATTGATTTGGTAGAATAGAATTCCCAATACAATAAACCCAGTATTCATCAGCCATGGTATGAAATCTTGTTGTATTGAGAGGTTGATTATGCCTCTTGGCATAGACCAATAGAATACTCGATAATGTGATAGCAGAGTGATTGGAATTATAGCAATTGTAAAACTCCAAAGTATGAGATTAGCAGATTTTTTATTTTCGTCAGGAGTCCTGAATATGGGTGTGAAAAGCATAATCAGCATCAGAATGTTTATCGCCGAAATTCTTGATTCTGTGAATATAATCATCGTAACAAACATTATCAAAAGGGGATAACCAAATTTCATCCTTCGTTGTTCGCTGAGTTTCTTGCTCATCATGGTGTAGCCACAAATAGCAAAGAACACAATTGGTAGAATATATCCGACCATGTAATACGGCAACGCTAGCGTATCTCTGTTGAAGGAAACAATCATTGAGAAAATGAACCCAAGAGAGAAGACTGCGGCTAATTTTATGCTTCCTGATGGAGAAATTTCTTGACGTTTAGCAAGAATGAAAATTCCTGCACTGATTCCTAAAAAGGCCAAGGTCGAAATGATAAGATCTAAACTCCGTAAACCGATTTCATCATAAGATATTTTTTCCCATTCAATGTTTTCTCTAGTCAAACCTTCAAAATACGGGTGGTCGTTTTCTTGCATCCATTCATTTCTTGAAACAGTCGAATTCCAATTCCACTGCTCCAATTCTTGATGCTTTTCGTCAGTTAAAGTGAATGCATCAAGAGGAAATTTACCATGAACTGCATGAGGTAAAGGTAAGGAAAACAAAAGTGATGGTAAGGTTGCAAGGTCACGTTGATCGATCTGTTCAGGATAGTAATAATTCTCCTTGACATTTGGACCCCACATCCAAGCTCCGACTTCTCTAATTTCTAAATCAGGTGAACCATGTTGGCCACTATCAGTGAGGCCGTGATCAGCAGTAACTACAACAGTCCATGTGTCGGGAACTTTGGCAAATATTGTTGCAAAATTTTCATCTAACCAGCGTAATTTATCAGCATATTCTTCAGAGTTCTTGACTGCGTATCTGTGCCCTACACTATCTAAGCCTGATAGATGAGCAATTATCACATTGGGTGGCTCTTCATAAGTTGTCCCCGGTCTAGTATTGCTTTTTGGCACTTCGCCATCGAGCCAGGCATTCAGTGTAACAAATGATTCTTCGTCTCCTTTGTAGTAGTCAGCATGTCCGTAGCGATGTTTCATGAAGTTGATTTTTTCATTATCGGCATACAAATCACCCCATACATAATCTCCAACTATGCCGACACGGTAGTCATAAATTCCATCTCCGTTGCCATCATGTTCGCTTGCCAAAGTCCACCCATCTTCTGTTCCTGGATGGTCAGGGTGAAAATTATTCAAACCTTCATTTGGCCTTGAAGGGATGCCCGTAGCCATCTCCTTAACACAGGAAGCAGTCATAGTCAATGGATTTGTTAGAACATCAATGTAGGTGCCATTGCGCTTTTTTGCGTGAAGGGTTGGCATCAATTCTTGACTGTCCATCAGTGATTGCCTACCGCCATCAAGCACAATGAATAGTAAACCTTCACTCAACTTTTCATCCGGTGATGGGGGCATTTCTAAACCATTTTTTGGGGCAGGTGCATCAGAAATAATGTATGCTCCAGTGTACAAAAACGAGGGTAATGCCAAAACTGCAACCATCAATATGGCAAAAAATAGAAACTTACGACTGCCAATCTTTGACCAATCGTCCTTTTCCATAGTGGGCCAAATTAAATTCAATACTTAATCCTCTTGTCGACGATTTGGTAAAAGCAGTGACTTAGTTAGGTTTTTTTCCTTACCGTTATCGGTGCTGATTAAGATTTACCACCGATACTTCTAATCTTTCGTGGGTGGGATGAACTTCGACAAGTTGTACTTGAACATCAACTAAATCTGCGATTGCTTCTGCTGCCGATAATGGCATCTCTATCCTTCTTGTGATGGAGTCATACCTTATCCAACCTTCAGATAGTTGTAATTGGCTTGATAATTCTTCAATATCATCTCTTGCATCAATCTCCTCTGTCGGAATGGCGCCAAACAGGATTGTATCATCATCGCTCAAAACCTCATAAGGTCGTAGTGTGACTTCTGCCCTTCGCCTAAATCTGGCTCTAAGCTGACCAGCATCTTTGAAATTAGCGCTGCAAAATTTAACATGGAAACTCATATGTTTTGCATGCTGTTTCAACTTAATTCCTAACTCCAACGATCCCTCTGCAGCAGCGGTCATTGCTCCACTTAGGTTGAAACCTCGTACATCCATATTTTCTTGATTGCCCACGGTTATCTCCAATTCATTGAGGTTTAGGAATTGTACATTGGTGCCATTTATCTCGTCAAGCAGTTCAAACAAGGATTCGGATTTGTCTGGTTCACAGGGTAATTCGATTCCAACATTGATTCCAACTCGATGGCATTCATCGATTACCTCAAGATATCTCTCGAGTCTACCATCAAGTAAATGAAAGCGAATTTCATCTAGACCAGCATTAGCGAAACGCACGCTGTTGACCGGGTCAAATGGTATTGAGGTGTACAAGTGAATGTGGTGCTCTTTGCCGAAGGCGGATTTTAGTTGTTTAATTGCCTCTAGTGACTTTTCCATATCGAGCATTGGGTCTCCGCCAGTAATTCCAGTACCAGTTGCATTCATCGCTCTAGCCTCTTCAATCACTTCACTCCAGTCATTGCACCGTCGCTCATTAGCAAACATATCTGGTGATTCACGACGGTTATCAGAAAGTGGACAATAATCACATCCCCAATGACATTTGCCAGTTACGAATAACACGAGTTTACTACCCTTTTGACACTGTATGCAACCCTCGGCTTCACCTTCTTCTGCCGGTGAAATTTCAGTTGCCATCGGTAGTGGTCCTAGCATAATAACACCTTGGCGTATAGGTTCATGGTTTCAAACTCTCGGCTGTATTCACTGTGTTTTGTTGATTGCTTGGCCAATTAGCCAGCGATGAAAGCGCCGGTCGTTGGTTAACTCGGGATGGAACGTAAGGGCAAGTATACTTCCTTGGATTACGCCAACAGTTTCATCGTTCAAGGTTGCTACCTTTTGGCAGCTTATTGACTCTTCAATAAATCTGGGAGCCCTGATGAAGATACCAGGAAACGATTTCTCTGTTGGTTTAGCCGCTTGATTTGACATCGGTAATGGTTTGTGATTATACTTGTCACGGCCAATTTCAAAGTGTGCATTGTGGGTAATTCTAGGTGTCTCCAGTGCCACATTTACTTGTGCTTCAAATGAAAATCGTTGTCTACCCCATGCGTTGCGCGAGACTTCTAAATCGATAAATGATGTTCGATTATTGCCAGGATTAGCAAGAAGAATTGCTCCTGCACAAGTGCCAAGTACCGGCCTATCTGGATAATCTGTAATCCAATCGAAAATTCCATCCAGTAATGATTCACTTTGGCTAGCGATTCGCATCGTGGTTGATTCTCCTCCGGGCAATATCAAACCATGAATCGAAGAGTCTACTTGTGATCGCTTGCGAAGTTCAACGACTTCAATCTCAACATTCATCTCCATGGCAGCGTTTTGGATTGCTTCACAATGTTCGTGGCGGGCGCCTTGTAACATGGCAATTCCAATGCGCACCATGTATGGCGGTCTTACTCGACCCCTATCAGTTAGTCGCTTTCGTACATTAATTGAATAACTGGCAAGCATAGCATTTACCATGGCAGAACATACGGGGGATTGTTTCCTAGTTCCCGGCCCGGTCAGGATGAACCAAAAGTGCCTGGATGCGATGGCTACTCCAGTAATTACGGCGCGTGGTGGAGAGTTCCGTGATGTCATGGCAGAGCTGAATTCAGGTTTGCGATATGCCTTCAATCTATCACCATCAGAGCCAAAAAAGAAAACCCAATCTTGGGCAGGTGATGATGATTACAAGGTTATGGCAGTTTCAGGTAGTGGAACTGCTGCGATGGAGATGATAATTGCTAACAGATTTAGGCCAAATGATTTGGTTCTTGTTCCAACAAATGGTAAATTTGGCGAGCGGGTTGCTGAAATGTGTAAGCGTTTTTGTAATGTAAAACATATCAAATATGACTGGGGCAGAGCCTTTGACCTCTATGAACTTGAGCAACAACTGGAAAGGAAATGCTATGAAGCAGTCTTAATCTGTCACAATGAAACAAGTTCGGGAATAACCCAAGATGCTGCTGCGATTGCTGAGATGTGCAGTAGGTATGATACCTCATTCATTCTCGATGGAATCACCTCAATTGGCGGACTACCCGTAGATATTGTTAGCTGGAATGTCGAGGCTGCAGCGATGGGCGCGCAAAAATGCACAGCAGGTCCCTCAGGAATTGCGGCAATTACGTTTAATTCAAAATTCTATGAACGCTGCAAAGCAATAAAAGAACAAGATGATGTCAATGCCTTATTTTATCTCGATTTTATTTCAGCCTACAAGAAAGGTGATGACGACCAGACACCTTGGACACCAGCGATAAATCTCGCTATGGGCTGGGCTGAAGCACTGAATATACTCAAAGACGAAGGATTGGAAAATCGTTGGAATAGGTGTCAACAATTGTCCACTGGTGTACAGAATTTATTTCTTGACCTTGGTTTTGAACTGTTGGCTGATATATCTCAACGCAGTGCTACTGTTACGGCAATAATGTATCCGGATGGAATCGATGACAAATGGCGTTCAGATTTGAAGGAGCAATATCACACACAAGTCATCGGTGCGCAAGACCATCTCAAGGGTAAAATGTTTAGGGTCGGTTCAATGGGTGAAACCACCAAAGAAGAGATGATTGAAGGATGCAAAAGGATGCTTGATTGTTTTAGGTCTCACGGCCATGAAATACCGCAAGTAGATGTAGAGAGTTACTTCTGAGGTCTGCTAATGAGTCGATATATTGTCCTTGGAAGATTCCAACCATTCCACAAAGGTCACGAATATTTGGTCAATAGTGCGTTCAATCTGGCGGGCGATGATGAATTAGTCATCGCAATTGGCTCGGCGAGTAAAGGGTGGGAATCAAATAATCCATGGACGCTTGAAGAGCGCACTGCAATGGTGAAATCGTGGCTTAATGAGCAAAATAGATCAGCGACAATTATTGGAATTAATGATATCAATGACCCGCCAAATTGGGTCAAACATGCTACTGAATTTCATGGAGAGGGAGTACTCGTAACATCGGATGAGTCGACCAAAAAATTGTATGAGGAAAGTACCTTTCCGGTTGAGTATGTTGATTTGTCAAATAGAGAAAATTACGAAGGTTGGCGAGTAAGGCAAACTTTGCTAATGCTTTCAACGGTTTATGATGATGAGGCTGTAAAGGCAGTACTTTCAGCGTCTATTCCCGAATCAGTTGTTGATTGGTTAGTAGATAATGATGCAATTTTCCGCTTATCTACCATGGTTTCAGGAGTAAACGTTGGCTAATCCTCGGATGCGACGACAACTCTTGACGCAATCAAAACCTTTTGCTTGTACATATATCCGGACTCAATTTCATCCACAACGGTGCCGCTTGGGAAATCATCTGAGGCGGGAATAGTAGTTATCGCCTCCATCTTTGCTGGGTCGAATTTTTTGCCCTTTGCCTCTATTGAACTTACTCCGTCACCTGATAATTCATGCCACATTTTGTTTCTGAGTAGTCTCAAACCTTGAGCGACAGGTGATTGGTCATCATCGTCAATGTTGCTTAATGCTCTATCAACGTCTGCTAATACTGCCAACATTTTTCTGGCCAGTCCCATACTGCCATATTGGATCATTTCCGCTTTTTCTGCTAAGAACCGTTTCCTAACATTTTGAATCTCAGCATCTTTGTAAGCGATTTCCTTTTCTGCCGTTTCTGCTCGTTCTAAGGCAACTTCTAGAGGGTCTTTTTCCTCCTCGACTTCGACTTCAAAGGTTTCTGTCCCTTCTTCAATAACCGGAACATAATCATCGACTGATTCTGTGGAAACTTCTTCAGAGTCTTCTGACATGATGACCGCTATTGACACTTATTTTTGAAACCGTCGTATTTACCTATTGAGATAATTAGTCAAATTATAATCGCCATGCCCCCATTGGGATGCTTCAAGGTGTTCTCTACCAATTATACCAATGCAGTCAGGATTATTTTTCCACTTGGTAATTGCATGGACCAATTGTTTTGAATTTCTCGTGTGCGCTTCATAGGTTGGAATAATTTTAGGGTCTTCTTTTTCATCTAAAGTCTCACCAAGTTGTTTTCTTCTATCCATCCAGTCAATGCAAACTTTTTCAGCAAATTCTTCCTCTGGTAAGTTGGTTAATTTTTTGACCACTTCATCCCATGTTTCACTTGAGTACAGATCATTTCTATCAGTGATTTCCCTATCTAGGGCTACATCGAGGTAAAGATAGGTTCGAGCCTCCCAACATTCCCAATTACCAGGGCTGGCAAACTGCATGAATTGGAGAAGCCCCTCTTCGCCATCTTCAATTGAAAGCAAGACCTGTTTTACTGTTCCTTCTCGCTTACCGACGGTATCCATCCAATCAAGAATTTCTGCCTCGCAGTCAATATCAAAGGGGCGAGGAAGTCCGGTGAACTTTTCTGGTCTTATGTGTCGCAAAGCACCTTTTTCCATCATTTGATAGAGGTTATTCCATTCTAAATTGAGAATCTCATCAAGGGATTTCTCATTGACTATCAGTAAGACGGTCTCTATCCCCATGATGATAACCAATAATTCGTCTGCTTTGATGTCATCGGAATTAGTTAACTCTAATTTGCCATCAAACCAATATCATCGGTTGTCAGACCAATCGAATAAATCTTGCATTATTGGACTTAGTAGCTTTCCATCCTCAGATAACTCGTAGGCAATCGTACTATCATTATCTAGTGTTCTTCGTACCACTAAACCATCGTCCTCAAGCTCTTTTAGCCTGCGAGATACGGTGGTTGACGATGATTCGACTGCATTCTTTATTTGTGAAAATCTCAAAGGTTCTGCTTTTCGGTCAAGAACCATGAGTATGTGCAGAGATTTTGATTTTGTTAGCAAATCTAATACCGCATCAACTTTGGCGAAAGTGGGATTGCACTCATCTGCCATAACTTGCCCCGTCCATCGTAGAAATTACTAGAAGGGTTCTATTTAACCAACTGGTAACAATGTTGTAACCAAGACGATTTTTGTGGTTAATCAATCAAACAGGAGGTCACAAGATTGATACTAAATAACTATAAAATTAATTCATCTAATTCGTTCATGCGATTTACCGTATTGGCAGTATTGTTGTTAGCAAGTTTACACCCTATGATGGTTGACATTGACCATTCAGAATTTAGTGACGAATTCCTGATTTCATTCACTGAAGGCTCCGGTGTTGATGTAATAGACGAGGCTGAACCGAATGATAGCAATACAACAGGTCAGGAGGTATACCCTGGTGATGTAGTACGTGGTACAGTAGATATGTGGGAAGATAAACATGATTGGTACTCGGTATGGCTTGAGCCCGGGCAAACCCTGTTGCTGACTTTGTCCCACGCTTCTGGCGATGGTGTTTCGATGTCGGTTTGGGATGAAGAAAATACCCACTGGGGCTCAAGTAATCCAGCAAAAACCCGGGATACGATTTTCCTTGGAGAGGAAGAAACTGAAGTTGGTGGCGTTTACAGTGTCTCAATTAACGCAACCATGACAGAAGCCGGCGGTGGCGCCTATGTTTTAGAAATTGATGCTGGATATGTGGTGAATTGGTATTCACCTGAAATCGGTTGGAATGTTGCTAGCGAAGTGTATGATGCTAAAGGAAATACAATGTATACATCTGCATTATCATCATACCAATTTGCCCAAGCATCAAGCACTAATCTTCAAACTGCACCAGTTTGGACCACCGGAGATTTCTGGAATTTCTCAGTAACTATGCCAACATTTTTTGGCATAACTTACGATGAATATCATCAAATGACAGTTACTGGAGTAGATACAGTTGCCGGCAAAGAATGCTATCGTGTTAGCATTGAAGGCAAGGCGACTCTAACCATGAGTCTAATGGGTATGGAAACCAAAACTATTGATGAGGAATCGGGAGTAGCATGTTATGCAAAAGACACCCTTTCTTTAGTTCATGAAAATATTACCGCATCCAATGTCATTGAAACTAGTAGTGATTTCACGATGATGAGTACATCCGGTAGAAGTTGTACTGATGATTTCGGGGATCCAGATGAAGACTGCGACGGTGTTTCCGACGACTGGGATGAATGCCCCGGAACTGAGGCCGGTGCTGATGTTGATGGATTTGGTTGCTCAGATGCTCAAAATGGTGGCGGCAGCTCCGGCGGTGATGATGATACCGACGGAGACGGTATCCCGGACTCAAGCGATGCTTGTCCTAATGAGCCATCAAATGCTCAAAACGATGCAGATAATGACGGCTGTCCTGATGATGGCAGTGGTAACGGCGGTGATAACGGCGGCGGTAACGGTGGTAGTAATGACGCTGATGGCGACGGTGTAATCGATGGTGACGATAGTTGCCCTGATACTCCAACGGGAGAATCAGTAGATTTCTTTGGCTGTAGCGATAGCCAAAATGGCGGTGGCGACGGATCTGGTAATGGCGGCGGCGATGGCTCCGGTGGCGGTGACTTTGGTGGTGGGGGAATCGACCTCGGCTGTATTCCAACAGGCACAGATGTGAACCAAAAAACCGTAATCAGTTCAGATCTGACATATGATGATGGCATGAATCATTTCAACTTCCCAATTACTGAGGGCAAGGTATGGAGTGAATCCGCAGTTGGTCAAGGAACAATTAGTCTCTCCGTAGAACTAGGCGGTTGTGAATTGTTTTCTGAGCAATTAGATGGCTCTGACGCGCTTCCGCTAAATTATCGCCACATTGGTCAAGATTCCTTCACTGTAGGTCAATCAACAGTATCTGCTAATGGAATACAGGTTTTTGCTGGTCGAGAAGGTAATAACGACTGGGCTACGCCAGACTTCACTATTTTACCAAGTGTACCTGATAATGTTGCTAGAATGGGCTTGCCATTTGCTGCTTGGATTAATGTTGTAGGATTCAACGAGTTTGACTCTATGGTCAATATCTCCGGTACAGTCAACTCAGCCAGCGCAGCATTACTCAGCATCGACCAAATGTTGAGCATTGATGAATTGGGTGCTGTGGTAGTCGATACCATGAATCTCTCAAGTGGCGAATACGAACTTACGATTACTGGCACTCACAACAACATGGACCGTTCAGTAGTTGTACCGTTTACTGTTGATAATGACCCAGATTTTGAAATTTTAACACTAGACCCCTGGATTGTTCTGCCCGGCGGGGTTGAATGGATTGTGCCAACTCCAATATTCATTGAACCTGTCAATGGTTTTGGTGCCGATGTAACGGTTGGAGTCACGGTGCCAAACGGTGTAACGGCTGAATTAGATTTTGCTAGAGGTAATGCTCCGTTTATGGCAATACTAACGATGACAGTCCCAGCTAATCTCTCAGGCGGTGACTACACAGTTGTGGTAACAGGGACTTCAGGAGACACTGTTCGCTCAGATGAACTAACTCTTAGTATCTCAACACTGCCAGAATTCTCACTTGATATCGAAAACCGTGAGCAGTTAATCACCAATGGTCAAATGTCAATTTCAGGTGTGATTAATGCGCACAAC
This sequence comes from Methanobacteriota archaeon, assembly GCA_011526375.1. Lineage (GTDB taxonomy): Archaea > Thermoplasmatota > Poseidoniia > Poseidoniales > Poseidoniaceae > MGIIa-L1. The sequence goes on along the minus strand of WTIT01000115.1, from coordinate 51,333 downwards.
GGACTAGATTTGTCACTAGGAGGTGTGCTCGATGTGATTGTTGAACCGTATAATGAGGCACTACTGCAAAGTGCAGTAATCTCTTGGGGTACTATTGATAGCAATGGCGATTTGCCATTTACAGTTACATTCTCTGTCGATGATAATACTCCAAGAAATGAATATACAGTTCAATTGAATGTTGTTAGTCTCGATGGCGGGATTGCTCATGCAGCATCGGTAGCATTCGTTACTGAGTCATCTACTCTTGATGGAACAGCTGAGGCAGCAAGTCAATCATCAGTCGCAACTGGCGATACAGCCCAGCATGATGGTACCGATGCATCTGCACAGAATATTCCAGCGGGTGAAAATGAGGATGCGACTGATAATAATGATGGAGGTAGTTCAGATTCTGAATCTAAGTCCTCTAACACAGGATTGATTGTCGGTGGAACAATTGGAGTGTTGGCAATTGCCGCAGTAGTCGGAGTAGTTGTTTTACGCGGTAGAGGAAGCAATGGCTCTAGCAAAGATTTCTCACAGCAGGCTTGGCAAGGACAACCTGCAATGATGCCGAATCAAACTGGATATCAGCAACCATCAGTTCCAGTAATGCAGCAGCAATATGCTCAGCCACAACAGATGATGCAGCAGTCACTCCAACCTGTAGCACAACAACCTGTGCAACCTATTGCTCAACAACCAGTACAACCAGTACAACCAATTGTGCAACAACCACCAGCGCCACAACCAGCGGCACCAATTCAGCCAACAACGGTTGCTGACTACACAGGATTGCCGCCTGGTGGCCATTATGATCAATCTACAGGCCAGACAATTTACGTCCAAGCGGATGGAATTAGGTGGCAAATGAATGCCGATGGTAGTTTCAATCGATTGAATTGACAACTACAATACCCACCTATTGTGCTTGAAGTACAATAGATTTCAAGAGTAACCGATATTCAGCCTTGTTTAGGGGTCCATATGGCTACTATCAAGGAGCAAATCGAATTGATTCGCGCTGAGATAGATAAGACTCAAAAAAATAAGGCTACTAATGCTCATATTGGTAAATTAAAAGCCAAGATTGCCCAACTAAAACTGAAGGAAGAAAAGGCTGCGGCTCACTCAAAAGCGAGTGGTGGCGGAAAAGGATTCGAAGTTAAGAAATCAGGCGATGCTACTGTTGCTCTAGTTGGATTTCCATCAGTTGGTAAATCTACCTTAATTTCCAAGGTGACAGATGCGCACTCGGAAGCTGGAGGATATGCTTTCACTACGCTTACATGTATCCCAGGCGTAATGGAACATCGCGGTGCGAAAATCCAGATTCTAGATTTGCCGGGACTGATTAAAGGTGCATCTGAAGGAAAGGGTCGAGGTAGAGAGATTCTCAATGTTATTCGCAGTGCAGATATGACCCTATTTGTCGTAGACCCATTCCAAGATGGCCACTTCAATGTCCTGCACAAAGAATTGCACAATGCGGGTTTACGATTGAATGAAACCAAGCCACCGGTATTCATCAAGCGAGTCGACAAAGGTGGCATAGATGTTCGTACTACAGTTGAGCAGACTCACTTAACCGATGCAGATATTGGCGAGATAATTCGCTCATTTGGCTATACTTCAGCAGTTGTGACACTTAGAGAGAATGCGACAGCAGAGCAGATTGTTGATTGCCTCGCTGGTAACCGAGTTTATGAAAAAGCAGTTATTGCGATAAATAAGATTGATATTGCAACCGAAACAGAACTTGTCAAGGCAACAAATGCTTTGCCAAGTGAATGGCCAGTAATGCGAATATCAGCGTTCAAGGATATTGGACTTGAGGAATTAAAAGATTTCATTTATGACAATCTTGGATTTATGAGAGTATTCTTGAAACCTCAAGGCCAAGAAGCTGACTTAGAAGAACCCTTGATTGTTAAAGACGATTCAACTGTCGAAAACATTTGCAATAAATTGCATCGTGATTTTGTTAGAAAATTCCGCTTTGCTAGAGTCAAAGGCCCTAGTGCTAAATTCGATTGGCAGCGAGTAGGTTTAGACCACCTGTTGCAAGATGGTGACTTACTTACTATCGTCGTTAAACGTTAATCCCAAATTCCCATATCCATTCTGGCATCTTCTGAAGCGTGAATTTTCGGATCCCAGCGCGGCGACCAAACAAGGTTTACATGAACAGATTCGATTCCTTCGGTAGTCAAAGCGGCACGATGTGTAGCAGCCATGATTTCAGCAGCAGCAGGACATCCCGGACTTGTTAGAGTCATATCGATTTCAGCGTGAGTTTGACCCGCTTTTTGTTCTATTCTAACATCATATACTAGACCTAACTCGACTATTGATATCTCTAATTCCGGGTCTTCAACCTCATCTAAATGTTGCAAAACAGCATTTTTGTCTGTCATCATCTCACCTACATTTGTTGTTTAATCTCACTCATGACTTTGTCAAACATATTCCTAAAACCGTTTGACCTACTGGGTGAAAGCGAGTTTAGTATTCCCATTTCAGTGGCAAAATCGGGAGTTAATGTCAATACTTCATCAGCACTTATTCCGTGAATAGCCATGGTTAAGATTCCCATTAATCCTTGAACCAACTTTGAATCAGCTCCTGATTGGAAGTTGACATTAGAATCAACCAATTCAACTTTCACATGTGCTTCTGATTGACAACCATGTACTCTAGTTGCCTCACTCCATTGGGCGATGGGTAGTAAATTGACCTCGTCGGCCAAATCAAAAACCATTTCCAAGCGTTCCATTTTGTCTTCGATTTCTTGAAATTCCTCTATTAGTTCAGAAAGTTCGGATGAGTAATTCATGCAAACCTCTCCAAAATTTCTGACAAATAGTTAACGAATGAAACTACTTCTTCATGTGTGTTGTAGAAATATAGCGAGACTCGAACAGTTCCAGTTATTTCCAACCTTTCTAACAGTGGTTGTGCACAATGGTGACCAGTTCTTACGGCAAAACCTCTAGCATCGAGGAGATGTGCCAAATCTTCGCTATTCATGGTTGGATGGAGGAATGAAACGACTGCTGCATCATTATCATCATGTCTGCCGTATACTGTCATCCCCATCTCTCTAAGTTGTCCTGCCAACCAGCGAGCAGATTGCAAAATTCTTTCATGCTCGGATTTGATATCTATGTCGTTTAGCCACTTGATAGCCTCAGTCCATCCAATTGCCTCAGCAATTCTCGGTGTACCTGCCTCGAATTTTTGCTCGTTTTTTTGGTATGTTGAACCACGGATTGAGACGGTCTCAATCATGTCGCCTCCACCCATGAATGGCTGCATTTCAGAAAACGCATCATCGGTCACAAGCAGTGCTCCAATGCCGGTTGGTCCACACATTTTGTGCGCGGAAAACGCCATAAAATCCGCACCAAGTTCTATGAAATCGATATCTTGGTGAGGGGCACTTTGAGCAGCATCAAGAAGGACGCGAGCGCCATTTTGTTTAGCAATCCTCACGATATCAGCAACTGGATTACATACTCCAAGCACGTTGGAGATGTGAACAACACACACTAATTTTGCACCATCGATGGCAGCCTCAAACAAATCCATGTCCAAAGTCAAATCTTTCTGAACGGGAACATATCTCAATTCGATATTCATCTCCTGTGCCAACATTTGCCATGGTACGATATCGGAGTGGTGTTCCATTTCAGTGAGTATGATGGCATCACCATCGGAAAGGTTGGCTCTTCCCCAAGCATGGGCAACTAAATTGATTGCTTCTGTGGTGCCACTAGTAATAATGGCCTTGTTAGCATTAAACCTAGACTTTAGTGCAGTACGACACGATTCATAGCCTTCAGTTGCTTCTCCAGCGAGGGTATGGACAGCTCTATGCACATTTGCATTGGAGTTTGAATAGTAATCATTCATAGCATCAATGACCGAATTTGGCTTCTGGGTTGTTGCAGCATTGTCTAGGTAAACAAGTGGATATCCATTGATTTCACGCTGAAGTATTGGGAATTGATCACGCATGTTTATCACCCAATCAATCCTCTTCAACAGTCAATTCATCCATCAGAAATTGACGGGCTTTTTCGTTGCTGAGTTTGGCAAAACTGCTAATCAAAAATCCTTCGAGAATTTCTGTTTTAGCATCTTCTCGACTGTACCCCCTGGCCATCAGGTAGTGGATTTGCTCAGGGTCAACCGATGATGAAGCGGCTCCATGGGCTGCACTTACATCATCTGAGAGAACTTCTAGTTCTGGAATTGCCTCGGCTTTAGCATTCTCTGACAGAAGTAGGTTCTTGAATACCTGGCCGGCATCTGAGCCATCACAATTCTCTTCGATAATGAGTAATCCTGTGCCTATTGCGTGCCCCTTGTTAGCACAAGCTGAATTGACACTTAGTGAGGAATTTGTATGAGGTTGTAGATGATGAATTTCGATATGGTGGTCATCCACTCTACCCAAATCGCAGTGTACTGCAATATTTTGAGTTAGGCTAGAGTTGGTGCCTTTTAGATAGGTTCGAATGTCACTCTTTATTATGTTGGCACCGGTTGAAAGTTCACCGTACTCCAAAGATGAGTCCCTTGAAATGTCCCAATCTTCACAGCGTAATACTGTACACTTTTCATTCAAATCATTTACAATAGCAAAAGAAAAGTTGACGTTGTGTTGTAATACCCCAGTAATTGACAAACCAAACCAGTTTGATTTTCCTAACAAACGTAAACACACGCTACCTGATGACTGAACATCAAAGTGGAGGTTACAGGACTCTAGTTCCCTTTCAGTTTGAATTACAACCTCAGTGTCTATCGAATCATTATCGATAATTATCTCGTGCACTGTGCTGTTAGATTCTGCAAGAAATGTTCGTGAAATTTCATTACGGGTGATTGCTTTACTGTGATTATTTGCCTTGGATAATTGACCATTTACCAATACAGATGATGGTTCAATACCTGGTAATTTGTCAATTTTTGTTGGGTGGACTTTCTTCCACGGAGTGTATCGCCAAAGGTGCTCTGACCTATTGGGTATCGGCATTTCAAGATAGGTCATCCAATGGCACCTTCCATCTCAAGTTCGAGTAGTTTGTTTAGCTCAACCGCATATTCCATTGGCAACTCTCTGGTAAATGGTTCAAAGAATCCATTAACAATCAAGCCCATTGCTTCTTCTTCACTAAATCCTCGACTCATGAGGTAGAATAGTTGGTCGCCGGAAATTTTTGAAACACTTGCTTCGTGTTCCAAGTCTGCAGACGAGTTTCCAACTTCCATGGTAGGGTAGGTATCAGAGCGAGAATCTGCATCGAGCATCAGGGCATCACAAACTACCTTTGAGCGACAGCCGTGAGCTTTTGGGTTGACCTTTAGTAAGCCACGATATGACGATCTACCACCGTTCTTGGAAATTGATTTCGATAAAATGTTAGATGTTGTATTAGGGGCTAAGTGATGTACTTTTGCTCCAGCATCCTGATGTTGTCCTTCACCGGCATAGGCGACAGAAATAATCTCAGCATGGGCCCCTTCTCCTTTGAGTATTACCGCTGGATATTTCATGGTCAATTTTGAGCCAATATTTCCGTCAACCCATTCAACGACTGCGTTCTTGTGGGCGATGCCTCTTTTAGTAACAAGATTGTACACATTTGCTGACCAGTTCTGTACTGTCGAGTAACGTATTTTTGCACCTTCCATGGCGATTAATTCGACCACGGCAGAGTGAAGAGAATCGGTGGAATAGGTCGGAGCAGTACAACCCTCGACATAATGGATGCTACTTCCTTCATCCGCAATGATTAGGGTTCTTTCAAATTGGCCCATGTTTTTTGCATTTATTCTGAAATAGGCTTGTACCGGCATTTCAACGTGAACACCTTTTGGTACATAGATAAACGAGCCGCCGCTCCATACTGCTGTGTTTAACGCGGAGAATTTGTTATCTGCATATGGTATCACCGTGCCAAAGTATTGTTTTACCAATTCAGGGTATTCTTTCAGTCCTGAATCCATGTCGAGGAATATTACTCCTTGCTCTTCCAAGTCTTCTCTTATTGAGTGGTATACCGCTTCTGATTCATACTGTGCGGTTACTCCGCCAAGCCATTTTTGTTCTGCTTCAGGAATTCCAAGCCTGTCAAATGTATTTTTGATGTCATCTGGTACATCATCCCAGTTTTTTTCAGTTTGATCAGATGATCGTAAGAAATATGTTACGTCATCGAATTTTATCGATTCAAGCATGTTACAATTGCCCCAGTCTGGCATTGGCCTTTCCTCAAAGTGATGATACGCTTTGACTCTAATCTCAGTCATCCATTCGGGCTCGCCTTTCAATTCTGAGATGTCTCGAACTACCTGCTCTGACAGTCCTTTGTCAAATCTAATTGTTGCATTTTCTGGGTCGTGAAAACCATACTTGTAGTCGCCTACAGCGTTAATCGCTTCTTCACTCATCTTCATGCCTCCAACCAATCATAGCCTTTGTCTTCTAATTCTACTGCCAATTCAGGGCCGCCTGATTTGACAAATTTTCCATCAATCATGGCGTGAACAAAATCGGGTTTGACGAGGTCCAGTAGCCGTTGGTAATGTGTGATGACCAATACGCCAGTATTCTCAGCAGTCTCGTTGATTCCTTTAGCAACCAAACGCAGGGCATCAATGTCTAGTCCAGAGTCAGTCTCGTCTAGCAAAGCTAGATTTGGTTTCAAGAGCATCATTTGTAGCATTTCAAGGCGCTTTTTCTCGCCACCGCTGAATCCGTCGTTAACATATCTAGAAAGGAAACTTCGGTCCATCTCTAGTTTTTCCATGGCAGAATTCAATTCCTTACGAAATTCTCTCGCTTTGACATTTTCATCTCGCACATTGTTAACAGATTTCTTTAGGAAATTACCGACTTGTACACCAGGTATCGAAGGTGGATATTGGAACGAGAGAAACATACCGGCTCTAGCACGCTCAAAGACATCGTATTCTTCGATTGCTTTACCTAGATAGTAGATTTCTCCACCGGTAATTTCGTAAGCGGGATGACCCATCAAAATGTGGGCAAGAGTAGATTTTCCTGCACCATTACGGCCCATAATAGCATGGATTTCACCGGATTTAATTGCTAGATTAATTCCTTTGATGATTTCATTGCCATCGACAGAAACATGTAGGTTCCGGATATCTAATACTAAATCAGACAATGTCTCACCAGTCAAATCCACATGATTCACCTTTATCAAGGAGTGTAAAAAATTGCAGCGCAGTAATACGGTTTTAGGGTAGCCTAAAAATAGCAAAGAGTCAAAAACTCGTGGTGATTCGAACTAACATGACTGATGAAGACCTCGTCGCTAAGTATGCAGCAGAGGCTCAACATTCTATCGATGAAGAAGCAAAACTAAGAATCGCTGAAACATCAGACCCGATTCTTGATGCAAAACTTAGGAAAAAATCACTACTTAATTTAGCTGAAACAGATGAAATGATACCAGCGCTATTGGCAAGACTGGGGAGTGTTAGGGCCGCCTTAGATGGGCATGGTGGAGGCATTCAGATAGAATCTTACGAGGTTTTGGAGAATAACGGCAACAAAATGATGGATTTCGTTCTCGACTTAACTGGAGCTTGTCTGTCATGTGGTGCTGCCCCTGGTACCTTGGATGGGATTAAGGCTGATTTAGAGTCGGATCCGGAAGTAAATGTGATTCGCTACTCAAGCAAATTGCTTGACACTTTTGATGAGTTGGGTAGAGAGTTTATTCTCGCTCACGGAAAGGTAGAGTTTGTTTAGCCGTTCAGCATATTCTAACGGATGAATTCAAATCACAATTGTTGCAGCGAGGCACATGCCTGTATGGTCTGACCAGTCTAGAGAAGACCCTTCACCGTGTCGTGAGGGCGATGAAGGATTGTTCGAAGTGACAGTTCGAGATGGGCGTGCTAGATTGGGTAAGTTACACACCGCTCACGGCATACTTGACACTCCAACATTACTGCCGGTGATTAATCCAAACATTAGAACAATAGAACCGCGCGAAATGTGGGATAAGTATGGGATTGGTGCTCTGATTACTAACTCGTATATCATCTGGAAGCATCAAAAACTGAAGGACAAAGCACAAGCAGACGGAGTTCACAGTCTGCTCGATTATCCAGGAGTCATCATGACAGATTCAGGAACTTTCCAATCATATGTATACGGTGACGTTGAAGTTGGCGTTGAAGAAATAGTTGATTTTCAACGTTCAATCGGCGTAGATATCGCAACTATGCTCGATGTTTTTTCTAGGCCAGATATGAAACATTCAGAGGTTGCCTCTGCAGTGGATGAAACTTTGGAACGGTCTCAGTTATCCATCGATGCAGCTGAAGGAGTAATGCTCAATGGCCCTATTCAGGGTGGTCTGTTCCCAGATTTGAGGAGAAAATCAGCGACAGAAATGGGTGAGTTTGATTTCTCAGTCCACCCTATTGGGGGTATTGTTCCTGTCATGGAGCAACAGAGATACCGTGAATATGCCAAAATTATGCTTTCCACTCTTCCATACTTACCATCAAACAGACCGGTACATATGTTTGGTTGTGGTCATCCGATGTTGTTTCCAATGTCAATTGCGCTTGGCGCTGACTTATTTGACTCCGCAGCTTATGCTTTATTCGCTAGAGATGGCAGAATTCTCACTCCTTGGGGTACTGAAAAACTGGAAGGGCTCCATGAGTGGCCAATTATGATGCCATGCATAAGTTCAGTAACTCCTGAAGAGGTTAGAAAATTGGATAAGCAAGCAAGAATGGAACTGCTTTCACGATACAATTTAGAGATAACTCTAGCAGAGTTAGCACGTTGCCGCCAAGCCGTTCGAGATGGTAATATTTGGCGACTAGTAGAGCAAAGAAGCCATCAACATCCAGCATTAAGAGATGCATATTTGTGGTTAACAACAAATCCTGCAACAGCTGAATATGTAAGGCTGAACAATGAATCACTGCCACTTGACGAGATTACATCTTCTCAAGAGACCTCCAATCATGGAGGGTTCGAGACAGGTTGGAACTGGATTATTGATTCACAACTAACCCCTCGCAAAGGAGGCGAACAGTGGGCTGGTTCTGATACTTTTAGTAGACCTCATATTATCGCGGCAAGAAACCTCTTGCTTGATAGATGGCATCCAAGAACTCCTGCGTCTGCAGGTGACGATTCAGTGCTGATTTTCTATGGCCAATCTGGGCCATGGAGAGATAAATGTGACAGTGTCGTGGCTAAAATTCTGCAATATGCACCAGGTTTAGAGATAATGATCAGTACGCCGATTGGTTTGGTTCCATATACTCTCGAAGACTTGAATCCATTTTGTCATATTGAAGGGCCGGATTGGATTTGGAGAAATAAATTTGATAATGCAAAAATGGCTCATGAATTGGAATTGTTTGGCCTCTCTGGGAAGTCGGTAATTCCAATCAATTTACGGTCTGATAATTTTGAAACCCAAGTATTTGAAAGCCTGTCAAATCTCGAATCTGAGGTGAAAATGGAGTTGATTGAAGGTCAATTATCCCTTGTAGACCAAGATTTATTCAAACAAAGTCAACTGATGTTAAATCGTCTCAAAGCCGCTGATAAGTTTTCAGTTCTGTTTAACACAAGCCAAGAAATAGCTGCTGAAATGTCATCAAGTATGCAGTTTGTTGTCAATAAATATGGACGTATCAAGAATGTTCTTTCAGCAAACGGCCAACACTTAGCAAGTTTCCGTCTAGGTGATGGTGGGATTTCACTGAATAATTCTGGAGCGATAGAATTGTTTGCCAGACGAAGAAAACCCTTGCCTAACGGATTTTCAAAAACCGCAATAGCTCCTTACAGTGGTGAAGGATTAGCGGTTGTTGTGGTAGATGATGATGCTGAGCCTTTCGTGAGAAAAGGCAGAAATGTGTTTCACGGATTTGTTGTTGGTTCCGACCCGTGGTTGCGTCCTGGTGAGGCCTGTCTAATCTGTAATCAATCAGGGCAGTTGATCGGACATGGTGTCTCAGTATCGACTGCAGATGACTTATCAACCATGAAAAAAGGTGTAGCAATAAAAACACGAGATGGAATCAAGGAAGATGAATGAGTGGTTCATTTATGCGTAGCATTCAAAGGATGTCTGCCGTCTCATAGTAATGGGTAAGTTATGTCCGACAGCGACTACATCATCGAGACGACTAATTTATCCAAGTCGTACGGACCACATGTTGCCCTTGAAAATCTTAACTTGAAAGTTACCAAGGGTGCAACTGGATTGTTAGGGCCTAACGGGGCTGGAAAATCGACATTTTTGAAAACCATTCTAGGTCTAATTCAAGCAACATCAGGAGACGGCACAGTTCTCGGTCATGACATAAGAACAGACGGAGCTGCAATTCGTTCGAGAATTGGTTACATGCCAGAATATGATGCACTGAACCCTGACATGGAAGCCATATACCAAGTCAAATATTCTGGAGAACTGCTTGGAATGAATCCCATTGTTGCGATGTCTCGAGCACATGAAGTATTGCAATATGTGGGGTTGGGAGAGCAGAGATATCGAAACATAGGGAGTTTTTCCACAGGTATGAAGCAGGCAACAAAGTTAGCATGCAGTATTATTCACGACCCGGAATTAATCATTGCTGATGAACCATCTAATGGTCTAGATGCAACGGCAAGAGAATTTATGATATCTACTCTTCAAAATATGGTTCACAATGGCAATCGCTCAGTAATGATGGCATCACACCTAATGGATGATGTTGAGCGAGTCTGCGATAGTATGGTTCTGTTACACAAAGGCAAATTAGCAGCACAGGGAAGGATAGAGGACTTGAAGGATATCGATCGAGAAATCGAGATTCACGTATGGGGTAATGCCTCAAAATTAGAAGAGAAAATGGTCTCAATCGGCCTTGATGTTCGCCGCGAGGGAAGAATCATGCGAGTATTGCATGAGGACGAGGATACGACGACTAAAATTTTGTCTTGCGCAGCAGAAGTTGGCTCGCAAATACGCCGCATGCATGAATATGAAGCATCATTGGAAGATTTATTCATCGTGATTATGGAAAATTTAGGTTATGAGGTAAAAACCAGCGAGGACCTTTTGCGCAGCCCAGTACAAGCACGGCAAGTCGATGCGCCAAGCCACATGGGGGGAGGTTCATGACCGAAGAAATCACTGAGTCAGAACAATCGTTTTCAGAAGATGTTAGTTTCTCTGAGGCTGCCCCAGTAAAGGGGCAAGGGCGTATGGATGCGGCTTGGGGTTCCCAAGACGGGGACGATTCGGGGACAGCTCAGGTGAGCAGTAATACCGCCTCAGTTGGTTATGTCTTCGAGCAGATTTACAAACCATGGAATGGCTCACTCAATCCTCGATGGATGAGAAATTGGGCGATATTACGCCATCATGTTTTAGGCATTTTCCGCAAGGGTCACCGGCCTTGGGGATTGCCGACAAAATTATTCATGGTGCTGGTATTCATAGCATCCCTTGGTGATGTTGGCCTTACCTTGCTTTCAGCATTAATAGGTAGTCCAGAATTACATAGTATGTGGGGGGTTAACCGTGACAATCTGTACGGACATGTGTTTGGATTCTTTCCTAGAAATATGTTGTATTATCCTATTTTAGCAGCTTTGTTGGTTGGTGGAGTAATCTCGGAAGACCGCTATCATGGAACCTCTGCGATGTATTTCTCTAGACCGATAAGTCGGTTCGATTATGTGATGATGAAATACATCTCAGTTGCGATAATTCAAGCCTTTGTAGTGCTGTTGACGCTGATGATCTACTACTTTGTGGAGATTATCGCAATGGGACGAGGTTGGGCTTGGATTATTGATACCTTTCCATTATTTTTGGCAGCATTTGTTGGTGGTATTATCTTGGTAATTACCTACACCAGCATCGGTCTTGGTTTATCGAGCGTATCCAGGGGCAAGTTCTTTCCAGGCATCGGTTTAGTTGCTATTGTACTTGGCAGCAAGACATTAGCAGTTTTGGTTTCAAATCTATTTGAACGTGACATAATGTACTTGTTATCTCCGTACGATTGTTTAGCGCATGTAGGCCAAGCGTTAGTAGGAACTCAAACTACTTACGACCAATATTCATGGACATGGTCGTTTGCTTCATTGGTTTTAATGAACGCATTTTTCTTGTATATTCTATCATCTAGAGTTGCTTCAATGGAGGTGACTAGGGAATGATGCCTGATTTCCATCAAGAGGGTCAAGCCGAAACCCAGCAATGGCAACCAGAGCAGAAAGCTCCGGTCATTCTGCTAGAGAATGTCAGTAAAACCTACGGTAAAATACACGCGTTGACTGGTATTACACTAGCACTTTCAGGTGGTGTTACAGGTATCCTAGGTCTAAACGGTGCTGGAAAATCCACCTTGTTCAAAATTCTAATGGGTAAATTAAAACCCAGTTCAGGACAAGTAAGATTGTTTGGTACTAATCCTTGGAAGAATCCCGCGCCATACTCAAGAGTGGGATTTGTTCCAGAAGGCGAAAAAATGTATGATTGGATGACTGCTCACGATTTTATTTCGACATTTGCTAGACTCAATGGTTTGACTCGTGATGAAGCAAAACAAGAAGCCGACAGGGTACTGGACTTCGTAGGTTTGTTGGATGTGGCTCACAAGCAAATTGGCAGGTTTTCCAAGGGAATGCGTCAAAGGACGAAGATTGCTCATGCATTGGTTAATGACCCGGAATTGATTATTCTTGACGAACCACTGCAAGGCTGTGATCCATTAGCTAGAACTACCATAATGAATGTGATTAGAGAACTTGGTCGTATGGGGCGCACAGTAATTGTTAGTAGTCATATATTGACTGAAATCGAAAGAATAACTGAGCAAATAGTAATTCTACATCATGGTAGATTGTTAGCATTGGGTAACCTGCATGCAATAAGGGAAAAAATGGACAATATTCCTCATCGTATTGATATTGGCTGTGATTCGCCAAAAGATTTAGCCAAGAGTGTAATTGATATTGATTCAGTGCATGGAATAATCTTCCAAAATCCAGAAGCATTAACTGTGCAAACAAGAAATTTAGGTGATTTCCACAGTAACTTGCCGAGTGTAATAATCAACGGACAACACAAGGTGACCTCAATAGACAATCCCGACGATGACTTGGCGTCTATTCTTGGTTACTTGACTGGCGGAGGTGGGTATTGATGGCTGACAAAACCAATACTATATTCAGGGCACTGGACCGGAAAGCCTCTGCTATCACAGAATTCACTATGCGTCAGTATCGAACAAAAATATCAACATGGGTAGTATTGATTACTGGTTTGGTAGTTATCAGTTTACTAATGCTATTTTACGTCGACGCAATGCAAAGAGATTTTGAAGCGATTGATAATGATGGAGATTCGGTTGATTCTGATGGCGACCTATATCCTGATGGTCAAGAGCGTCTGTATGGAACGAATCCGTTTTCCGAACTTTCACATCCAGGTCTTTTTGATCCTCCTGTTCCCCCAGACGACCCCGAGAAATGGATTAACGAGGATGATTTTGACTGGGATGAGTCTCCAACAGGTACTCGGATAGTTAGTGTCGGATATGATGATGATGGCGATTGCCGAACTGACTCTCGAACCAGCTCACAAAAAGATACCAATGACAATGGCATCGAGTGTGACATAGAACTGTCGCTTACCCTAACGGGGGAGTTTAGGTATGACTCCGATAGCTTTGTTGACGAAGACCCAGATGACGAAGCATATGCTAAAGAAGCGCTACACAGAGCATCAATACTTGGAATTGGTAAACTAGGTTTTGTCTTCATCATCAGTATTTTCATACCACTTTTCATGGCAACTGGCCTAATTAGAGATGAGATGACCTCTGGCACAATGCATTATATGCTTACCAAACCGATCGCTAGAACTGAAGTTTTCTTTTATCGAGTAATTGGTTATCTTGGCATAGTGTGGCCTTACTTGATAATTTTGACGTTGATTTCGGCAATAGTTACTGGTTTTGCCGGACCGGGAGATTCATTATTCCGATTTTCAGAATTTGGCATTTGGTTAGCGATTCTTTTCGCTGCTATGATGGCTACCTTGGTTTACGGCATGCTGTTCTGTTTCCTCGGTGTCATGTGGCGATATGGGATTATTCTTGCTATTCCATTCGCTGCTTGGGAACTCGGTATGGCACTATTGTCTATGGGTGTTCCTGAATCACCAATTTTACGTTTCTCGGTAATTGGTTGGGCACTGATAATTGTTGATGCGGCAAGTATGATTGTTTGGCCAGATATGACATTACTCATTTACTCCGGATTTTCAGTAGAAACTACCGATTCACTTGGCTTCGAGCGAGAAGAATTGATTGGCACAGACCCGTTACAATATTTCTACGCCACTCCCGGGCTTGGTGATATGAGTCCATTTTTATCAATGATAATTGCCACAGTCGTTCTGTTGATTCAAGCCGCTGCATTGTTATTTATTGGCGGCGCATTGTTCAAAGGGAAGGAAATTGAATGACCACTTCAATGAACAAGTTTGCTGGTGATTTATCCAGAATGTGGAAATTGCAGGAACGTCCACCACTGCACCACTTGACTTGGGACTGGTGGTGGTGGTTACTGATGTTAGATGATGAGGAGGGAAATCCCAGCGGTAAACAACTTATGGTGCTCTGGTCAACAAAAGACAACCCCAAAGTGATGGTAAGCGGAACTGAGTGGACTCCAAAAGGCAGGCCAGGATTTGATAATCAAGGTGGTATTTCTCTTGATGGCATGGTTTGTGCTTGGTGGTTTGACGGAAAGAGAATGTTTGAGCCATACATAAAACAGAAATGTCGAATGATTGTGGTTGATGATGAACACCCTTCATGGCCACGAAAATCTGCTAATTCTGGTGCTGGAGGTGGAGCAGTTGTGCCGCTTACCGAGGAAGATATGTCTATGGGGCTAAAAAGTGACCTCAGTGAGTTTTGGCTTAACTTACACAGCGATGAATTTTCGAGTGACCCCAATGTGCCAAAAAAGATGGAATTTTCCTTGACTCCATGGAATGAAGCGATGTCTACTGCTAGGCACGCAACTGCAACTTACGCTATGGATATGGGTTATGATATTCTTCGCCTACATGGTTGTAAAGTCTCTGGAAAGTTAGACGATGAAGCGATTAACGGTACCGCTTACTTTCAAAAAGTCTGTGTTCAAGCCCCCTCAGTCCCTTGGTATTGGGGTATGTTACATTTGAGTGATGGCTCTTACATTGATTGGTTTTTACCTCACCTAAGCATGACGGTTACTTCAAGAGATAATCAGCCGTGGAAAAAACGCGATTTAGGTCATATGAGCCTCTCCCAAGGTGGTCTTTTTCATGATGCTGCATCAGGTATGAGCATACCATTCGACAAGGTGAGAGTCGAGAAGTATGCCTGCGATGTAGTTGAAGGAGAGCATGGTGCAAATCCAGGTAGTAACCTCCCCGGTTTCAAAGTTGAAATGTGGACAGATTCAGTAAAAATCAGTCTAGATGCAGTAGCGATAGATCGGGCTCATTGGGCTTTTGAGCAACCGACGATTGGCGGCTTAGTATCGAATTTTACCTACAACGAATACCCGTTGAGAGTTGTATCATTATCCATCAATGATGATAATGGCTTGCGTACACTAAGTGATTATGAGTGGATAAGGGGTAATGCCGAACATTCGTGGGGTATTCTGCACTGAATACCGTTCCTTCGGGGCAACATTCATTTGGGATAAGACACTAAACATATAATAGAGGGGCTATTATGAGTGAAGAAGAATCCATTTCCGATGTTAAAGCCAGTGAGGAATTAGAGTCTAAGAATGCTGAAAATTTGGCCAAGAAATTTCGCCTAATTGACGGGGAGGAAATTCATCTAACAAAGAAGCCAAGTACATTTGCATTTGTTAGTATGTATGGTCTTGGAATTCTAGTTCTTGGACTTCATTTTATGTTCGGCCGTGCTGATACACTCGGTGAAGATTCTGAGGGAATTATGGCGTTTATCTACTGGTTTATCGACATAACAACAAGCGAAAGTATGTCGTTTAGTTTCATTTTTATCATGCTATTTGTGACATGGATGAATCGCTTGTTGAATACATCAACTTCTGGAAAGTGGGTTACTTTTTGGTTATTATTAGTCTCCTTTACTCCATTGATAATTCAAATAGACGATTTCATTTTCTTCATTACTGACCTGTTCGGTGAAGGAAAGGGCGATTTCATTGCGATTGAGTACAATTTCTACCTGTTTGGAATAGTCTACACTGGTTTGTTTTTTGCTCTTACATTTTACTATCAAAACAGTTTCCACTATGCGATAACTTCCGATGCAGTGATTTTTGAACACAGCTTTTTACTTTCAAGGTCACACAGGAGAATCTTGTTTGATAGAATTTCAGAAGTAATCGTTGAAAGGACACCTGTTGGTACCATATTCGGTTATGCAACAGTTTCAATCTTGACAGATTCAGGAGTTGGAATTGTCGATGAATCTATGGGCGCAGCCGGTGCAGTAAATATGCCTGGCTCGGCGGATAACTCGGATGATACGGTCGCAGACAAGGCAAAAAAGTCACTTCTCAGGTCATTTGTTGGGATCTTAACCTATCAAAGAACCATCAGAACTGTCAGACCGGATCCAAAGCACTGTTTCTACTCTATCAGAAACTGGGACAAGTGCAAGATGTTGCTGAATGAAATGCACAAAAAGCACAGCCAATCCAACTTGCTAAGCGACCTAAAGGAATCTATCTCCAGCGGTAATGACGAATGATTCTAAGCGAGTCATTCAATAACCCAAACCTCTCCGCCCATTTTACTGGAGTTATACATATGAGTGAGGAAATTTTACAACCTGCGATTGAGAAATTTGCTGAAGGCGACCTAGAGGGTGCAGTACAAACACTTGATGAAATGTGCAAGTCACACAAAGATGTAGCCGCAGTACATCACACCTACGCAGAGTTTGCTAACATGCTAAACGTTGAAGCGCAAGATGATGTTATCCCGGGTGGCAAAATTATGATGGCATACAAGAAAGCTATGAATCTAGATGAAGAAAATGACGAATATATCGTAGATTTTGCTGATTTTGCCCTCGAGTGTAGAAGAATCCCGCAAGCCATCAAAGAGTATGAGCGATATGCTCGAAGACTAGAACTTGCAGATATTCCAATTGATGATAGGTTATACATGGCGGCAAGAAACCTTGTTGATGCTATCGAAGTTGTCGACCCAACCAAGTCTAACCCACAAGTTATGCCATGGTTGAAGTCAGCAATCAAGTGGTCCGTTGGTGGACTTGGCTATTCTCCTGAAGAAGCATCAAAGCTGTTACTTGAGGAATAAGTGGTATGATGTCTGAGCGAGTTCGCCTCGCCTTCACTATTGGTTATATTGGACGACACTACCACGGTAGTCAAATTCAACCTGATGTAAAAACCGTACAAGGTGAACTAATACGGGTATTTCACAAACTCAAATGGCTAAATCAAGATGATGAAAGCCATAATTTGGTTTTATCCAGTCGTACAGATGCGGGGGTAAATGTCAGGCGCAATGGTGGAGTGGTAACTATAGCTAGTAGCCTGTGGAATTCCCTCACTGAAAGGAAAATGATACGCGCAATTGATGACAGGCTACCAGATAGTATTGCATTCTTGGGCGTCAAGGAAGTGAATGAGGACTGGAATCCTCGATTAGCCTCTCATCGTACTTACCGATATCGACTCGAGGGTATGCAGGGATGGCAATATCCAGGTGATATTTTCAACCAATGGTTAGATATCTTCGTCGGCACTTATGATGCAACGAACTTTGCTCGCCTAGAGGAAGGAAAAAACCCTGTTCGCAAGATTTACTCCTGCACGCCATGGATTGTTGATGAGCGAGTTGTTGGATTTGAGATAGTTGGAGAGGCATTCTTGTGGAATCAAGTTAGGCGCACTGCGATGGCATTGTATAGTTTGTCAAATGGAACACTAACGGAGCAACAGGTTATTGATGCTAAAGAAAATCCAAACATATCCGTTGACTTTGGAGTTGCTCCACCTGATTGTTTAATTCTCTGGGACGTGGTATGGCCTAGTCTTAATCATCGGGGTTCAAAAGATGCTAACTATTCTTTTACCCCTCCGCCGAGTAGTGATTATTCCGAGAGAACGATGGTTGCTAGGTGGGAGTCAGGCGCGAGGTTAGAGATGGAATCTATGCTTTTTCATGAATGGTCGATAATCGGTAAGTTACCATATCAGCCGCATAATTCAAAGTAACTCTATTGAAACAGAATCTCCATCAATCAAGGAAAAATGCTCTCGCAGGAATTTTGCCGATATAATCTCTACAACATCATAGTGACGGGTCAGATCTGGAATCAAAACTGCACATTCAATACTATCTTCCTTGGCATGGAATTTGGCTCGAAAAGCGGTTGCGCCACCAAAAGAGACGCCATCTCTCAAGAATCCTCTAATTCTGTGAGATTCAATATGGCTGATGTCAATTCCCTTCGCTGAATCAATTAATTCACTTGATGCGTCTAAAGTATCAATTCCCGATTTTAAACGCAGGGCAATATAATCTCTAAGGTTGTTATCTGAAACATTCAAATTGAGGGTTCCTGGCCAAACCGATGTCCCCATCAAAGACTGAAACTGGTCTTGATAGTGCTTTTGAGCCATGAATACATGTGCTCTACCTAGTCCACTGCTGACCTTGCCAGTGATGCGCATGGTCGCTCCAACTACTACTCCTTTTTGACATTCATGTTTTGATAATACAATACAAAACCCAATGAAGTACCAACAATTGCATTGTACTAGGTGAATCAATGCCGGGTGATATGAGTTGGATGGAAGAGCGCTATCAAGAGTTGTCAAGTCAGTCTTTACTCTGGGAACCACCGACGCTAGAGAGCCCTAATCAGCCACGCTGTGATATGGATGGTAAACCTACAATCATGCTCTCAGCAAACAATTACCTCAATCTTACAACCCATCCAAAAGTGATGAATGCAATGATTGAAGCAACAAAAAAATACGGTGCTGGGAGTGGTAGTGTTAGAGCCATTGCAGGAACTATGGATATCCACTTAGAAGCGGAAAAGAAGGTTGCAGAATTCAAGAAAGTCGAGGCTGCACTAATATATTCAGCAGGTTATACCGTCAATGTCGGTCTAATTCCAACCCTCGTGACTGGCAAGGATGATGTGATAATTAGTGATGAGTTAAATCATGGTTCCATCATTGACGGTGTCCGGCTCACAAAAGCAAATCGGGCAGTTTATGCCCACAATGACATGGGTGAATTAGAAGCAGTACTGTTAGCAAATAAAGATGCTAAGCGTAAACTCATAATTACTGATGGAGTATTTTCAATGGATGGCGATATTGCACCATTGGATGAAATTGACAAATTAGCTAAAGAACACGGCGCAATGGTCTATGTTGATGATTGTCATGGAGAAGGAGTCTTAGGTGAGACAGGTGCAGGAATAGTAGACCATTTCAAACTACAAGGTAGCATTGACTTTGAGACAGGTTCATTCTCGAAAGCTCTTGGTGTACAAGGTGGCATACTTGCAGGGACTGAAATGACCAGAACCCACGCCTTAAACCACTCACGTTCTTGGTTACTTTCTGGCTCCCAGCCCCCTGGAGTTGCCGCTGCTCAAAAAGCCGCAGTTGAAGTGCTGATGGAAGAGCCTGAACATCATCAAAAATTATGGGCAAATACTGACTATTTCAGAAATGAATTACAATCGATGGGATTCGACACAGGAGTTTCCACCACTCCAATCATCCCAGTTATGTGTGGCGAGTCAAGTGTCGCCAAAGATTTCACCGTACAATTGGCTAATGAGGGTGTGATGGCAGGCGCAATAGTATTCCCTATGGTCGCAAGAGACAAGGCTCGTATCAGAACTCAAATGTCCGCTGGACTTACTAGAGACGACCTAGATGAAGTATTGAGAATCTTTGAGCGCGTAGGACCAAAACTAGGATTGATCTAATCACTCTTCACTGGTTTCAAAGTCATCTACAACTGATTCTATTTCTTCATCAATTGTGTCGGCTTCAGGATAGATTTTTTCTTCTATGTCAATGGTTTCTTGCCCTTCAAATGGGTTCTTGCCATCATCTATCATGCATAGTAATCGCCATCTTGGAGCCCATGATAGATGGACATACAGTGGTCCGGGAAGCAGTATTAAAGTCCAAGATATGAATGGATAAATTGGTAAAATATCTGTCCTATTAATCGATAATAGTGCCAAACCAACAAACGGCATTGGATAAAGAATCATTCTTGGCGGTGCAATAGGAAAGCGACCAGAAATTGCGGTGATTAGGGTAGAGCACAAACCAAGGAAGAAACAAGCTGCCATTAACAGTGCACAATGTAAAGCCCAATCACTCATCCAACCAGAATTATCTTCGCCAGCAAATCGATATGGTAATATCAGCGCCAAGGCGATAAGAAAACCATAGAATCCTCCAATGTTTGACGGATGCGACAGCCATAAGGGGAGCCTAGCAAATTGTCTTGACAATGATGCGCCAAGCAGTGTTTCTTGATGGTTATCAGAAAGAGAACCAATTACTGAAACCCAGTGATTAGATTTTGACACACATATAGGTGTCAGGGCATGGTTATTGAATTAACAGGGTAAATTGAGGTAGAAGGTTACTCTTTATTGATGAATTTAGCAAGCGGGCCATCAACGGCTAATTCTTCTTCATCTAACCACTCTCGTTCTAATAGACCATAATCCAGAGATTCCCTTTCTCTTGCATCATCTATTGGGTCTCCATCGCCGTTTACTACATCTCGTAAACCCAGTGCTTGATTAATTATGATTACTTGCTTCACTAACCGGTTTTTCTTTTTTGAATTACTAAAATGACCTATAGTCTTGTAATCTTCATGGTCTTCGACAAGATTGTATCCGCCGATTAAGTCATCACTGACCAAACGTACTCTGTGTTCACCCATTTCGTGCCACTTCCCATTAGAAAGTTGAACGTAAACTACTGCGTCGCCAATGGGGTCGTCATCAACAAAGGGATGATTCATATTTACTCCAAGTGGCGTTTGAGTTAGAATTAGTGAGTCAATACCAAAAACCGCGAAAATAACTAATGAAATAATGAAGCAAATAGGTAGAATCAGCCAGTGAAAAACTCCTGCTAGAGTACTTATGATCCCGATTGTGGTTATGCTAACTGAAGCCGCAATGGAAACTTTCAGCGCGTTATGATATGGCTGACATAGCTCTAGTTTATTGAACCGTATCAATCCTTTAGGTGACTCCATTATTTTAATTGATGAGAACTACGGCATTAAGGCTTTGTAACATCCGCTGGCATTTTGGTAAATCAATCAAAACAGGCCGATAATCCTCATATTCTTCCGCATCTTTGAAGAACACATACACAAGGCTTGTTGCTAAGGGGTGATAATTTTGGTAGAATTGCCACAAGGTGTTGTAATTGAGGTGCGACGCGGTGGTCATGATGCTCTAGCTAAGTTATCTAATGACATGGCTCGTTTAGGGATTTCTGGTTATATCAGAATTGAGAGACGACCCAAGAATATGATTCCAAAAGTCGGTCAGGTACTGATCCATGAAAGTCAACCAAAGTTGGCAATACACGAAGCAGAAGCTGTACTCGGCGGTCTTGAGGCGTTATTAGAAATTGAACGGGATTCGTCGGTTTTGGATGCGTTAATCTCGCTAGTCGAGCTTTCAAATGAGGAAATTCTTAGAATAATTAGCCTGTATCCCGATAGTTTGTTATTAACTGATGAGGCTCAAACGAGTGAAACAAGAGACGACTGGTGGAATTATGTCAAATTAAATACCTCTAGTTGGCGAAGAGAAGCAAGGTTGCCAGAGCAAGAAGTAATCGTTGAGGCGCCTGAATATATCCGCCAACTGACCAAGGCAAAGTTGCAAAAGTTTGACCTTGGGGATAAATTTCTAAATTACGGAGACACTTTACTAAATGACAGTCAAGATTCTAACAACACAC
Organism: Methanobacteriota archaeon; assembly: GCA_011526375.1. Classification (GTDB taxonomy): domain Archaea; phylum Thermoplasmatota; class Poseidoniia; order Poseidoniales; family Poseidoniaceae; genus MGIIa-L1. Next base: position 29,261 of record WTIT01000115.1, on the reverse strand, counting down.
TTAGTTTGGCCGGACTTCTTGCGTCACATGGGCGTCCAGTCATTGTTTTCTCTCGTAACGAATCTCGTACTTTGGTTGAAAACTTCGACTTACCAAAAGCATCTTGTGTAATTATGACCACTAATGATTACCCTGATTCTGTTAAGCCAGAACCAGACAAAATTAAGCAGAAAGTAACAAACTTCTTGTGGGAAAATAAACAAGCCATAGTGGTATTTTCCGATGTCGAATACCTACTATCATTGAACGAATTTTCTCCTGTGATGAATATGTTTAGAGAGATTATAGATGAGGTTAGGATTGCAGACCATTTGATGTTAGTACACTGCAATCTTGAGACATTAAACGATGTACAAAGGCATACATTTGAGCGTGAGTTTGAAACAATCACTACAACATATCTTGAGACTCTTACAATGGATGCTGAGTCACTACTTGATCATCCAATTTGTATGGAGTTGTCTGAAGAAGAGTTATCTTGGATCGAGCAGCAAATAAAATTCTCTTCACAAAATGGTGAATCTGAACTTACCAGTTTTGAATCGATTAGCGGGGGTGCTAGCGCTCTTGCTGAAGAAGATATCTCTGAGGCAAAAGAAAATCTCGACAAACTTGTCAGCGAATGGCAAGAGCCGCCCAAATTTGTTGATGCTCCAGAACCACAAGACGACGGGAAATCAAACCCGAACAAATTAGTGTCAAATTTAGTCGAAACGGCATTTTCCGCAAATTTTGAAGCTCCTCAAGAAGCAGTAACTCGAAAAGACCTCTCAGCAACCGAAAAAGATCTCGATGCGCCAACAGAAGCAGCAATGAAAACTGTGGAGTTAGTTAAGTCACCACGTCAAGCATTGCGTATTAAGCGAACCAAGAAAACGCCTAGGCGTAGACCAAGGACAACCCCATCCCAAATTTCAATCAAGGCAGCGAGTAATAGGGATGTTAAGTTGCCTGACATTACCGATGTGACAAAAGTATCATCAAGACGACAAGCAATTGATGTGGAAATAGAGGAGCGTTCATCAAAAATGGATGACGCACTTAAGAATATGCTAACTAGTAGTCAGCGGCAAAGATCACGAGAATTATCTCAAGCCCTTAATCAAAAAAGAAGCCATGTGATTCAAGAAATTAAGCCTGCAAAAACAAAATCTAAGTTACATATTTCGCCAAAAATTTCGTCCGATACAGTAATTATTTCAGCAAGTAATATTGCTGGCGGTGACTCTTCAAAGCGCCGTTCAAGAGAATCTGCATCTCGCACACAGAATACTATTGATGTTGAAGGGAATTATCGAAAATGGGCAACAGAATATAAATCTCAATCTAACGATGATAGTCTTGATTACGCTGAACTAGCGAATGAGGAGGTAGATGCATGAATTCACGGCGAGCAAAATTATTGAGCGCCATAAAGAGTGCTGAAAACCATTTGGAATCATCACCACCTAGTGGCCTAATTTCCAAAAATTCCGATGCACATAAACATCCTCCAAGGTCTAAACTTGCAAAATTAACAGGGAGAAGCGGAGTCAGCAATAATCGGAAACCCTTGTTATCAAGGGTTGGAGTAAAATCCCGCCCAACATTTGATTTGATTGCCGATGGGGTGCTAGGTTCACAATCTAACCAATACCAGCCGAAAATCAAATTCGATAATTCCCAAAGTGATGTCTCATCTATTGTTGCAGAGCGAATTAAGAATCTTCGCGAGAGAACATTGAGTAAAATTTCTAGTGATACAAACATCTCAGAAGATTCTTTTTTTGGTTTTGAATCAGATGGAACACCGATTTGGAGTAGTGTGGTAAATGGCGCACGAGCAATCGAATCAAAGAGCCATCATTTTGATGATGAAGGTCCTGATGTTACACATCATCACTCTGTACATATTCCGGTGATTGTTAATTGGCCCAAAGAATTGGAATTTACTTCACATAATACGTTCAAAAACTGGTGTGTTGTTGCTGAAAATAAACGGGCTACTCAATTAGCAGAACAGGTTGTTGACTACACCCAACAAAGTTTGAACCCGCTAATAATTATTGGAGATAGTGGAACTGGTAAATCGCACCTTCTTAATGCGGTTGGGCAGTCTGTAATGTTGAGAAATGATAAATCGATTTTTTCGGTACGAGGTGATGAATTATCTCAGGTATTGTCTCAAGATCAAAGTTGGACAGATGTATTTTCCAATGCATCATTGTTATTGATTGATGATATTGATTTATCACTAGAAACTGATGAGATTAGTAATGCTCTCGGTTCAATGATTGATACTGCGCTTAACATGAATGTCCATGTTGTGGTATCCTCCAGGAGTTCACCAGATAGTTGGCCGGCATCAAAATTATGGGATTTACTTCGCAGTGGTGTAAAGACTATCATCAATCCAGTTGGAGCAGGAAGTTTGTTGCTATATGCAAGGCGTTTAGCGATGCAGAAAAGTATTGTACTAAACGATGAACAATTAGCATTGATTGTGACCTCTGGAAACGTAGGTTGGCGTTCAACGAAGAATGCCATAGACAAAGTTGAGGCATCTATGATTAGTGGGATTCAAGTTGTTGATTCAATAGATGTTTACAAAATTATGAATGACATTCAAAGTGATGACGAAGAAACTGTTACTGAATTAGAAACAGAAAGCGTAGAGGATATTGCGAATCGATTGATTAGTTCAGTTGTTGATGTCGTTTACAGTGACCAAGAACTAGGCGGTATTGAAATCAAAACTACACTGCCCGAGTTGTCTGATGATTACCAACCACCAGAACTTGACATAAAATCACTCGATAACTCAAATAGAGATTTTGTTCAGTCTCATATTGATTCCACTTTGGAGGACTTGACCCCTGAAGCACCTTCAGTTATTGATGTCAATGACAGAGATAAACATTTGATAGCAAAAATGTCGCGAATAATAGAGAAAGACCACTCCATTGCTGCCGATATTTTGACTGAATTAGATATGGGAATTGATGATAAATTAGCCAAGTCGAATGACTCCATCTCAAATGATACGGAACTCTTGATTGACTTAGAATCAAAACTATTGAGTTTAGCAGATAGAACTTCTAATGCATCAATTGAGGGTCTAATTGGGATTGCCGATGAGCTTAGAGCTTTGGAACATGAACTAGTAGCAATTGATGCAGAGCGTGCGGAGTTGCCAGAATTCATCGAAGACGAACATGATGACAGGTTGGATAGCTACCTACCAGATTCTGATTGGAATGTCGATAGTTCACAAATCTCAGCAACCGATTTAATTGGTGATGAATCAACAATTACTCCAATCCAAGGAATTTTGCAGCCACATCCGGAAGGAGTATATCGTACATCAACGGTTACACCAGTTGGAACTGTCTTGAGTGAGGAAGAGTAATGAGGCATCCATGGTGGATGAGCGGAGTGAAATTCGCTTGTCAGAGTAACTGCGGGAAATGTTGTGATGAGCCCGGAGGGATAGTTTATCTTTCCAAGCATGATGCAAGGAGAATTTCAAGCAGTATGGGATTAGCAGTCGAAGAGTGGTTAGAACGTGATTGCCAACGAACTTTAGATGGTAGGTATATTCTAAAAAGCAGAGAAACTGATGGTATTTGCATTTACTTGAGCGAGCAAAAAACCTGTCAAATTTACGAAAACCGACCTCAACAATGTGCCGCATACCCGTGGTGGGGCGAAAATCTTGCTACTGACCGTTCATGGCGACAAACCAAGCAAGAGTGCCCAGGATTAACAGCTGAAGACGCCATAACAATCGACGGTAATACAATAAAAATTCACGTTCTTGCTGACCGACAATCTACTAAGGGATTTAGAAAGTGGTGAATTCAAATTTACTTGATAATCAATTTGCTTGAGGAATAAATAGGCCGCCTTTATACCATAGTGATAACTCGGCTGTTTAGGTGGGATTCATGACCAACGAAGATGTTCTTTGTGAAGTCACTGAAAATCATCTTAATACCGGCCTGCGAGGAATTCCTGTAGGTACCTGTAAGACTTCATTTGTCACACCAACTGAAGGGGTACACTATTGTGGATATCCAATTAGAGAATTAGTAGATTTTTCTCCGGAAGATATCATTTACCTTTTGTTTAACAAAGAGTTGCCAACACCTGAGCAATCTGCTGAATTCAAGTCTGAATTAACAGCTCGTGCTAATGTTCCTTCAGGATTGGAGAACGTTTTTGCCAGCCTACCAAAGAATGGACATCCAATGGATTGGCTTTCTGTCGGCATCCATACGCTTGGTATGTATGATACAACAGGAAATTGGATGGATGATGCACTGAATCTCGTGGCCAGGATGCCCAGATTAATGGGACTAATTTACCGTTACAGGGAAGGTAGAGAAGCAAATATCCCCAATGACGATACCTCAAAATCATTGGTCGAAAGATTTGTTGACACACTTGATCTACCAAATGTCAACAAAGAGAAAATGACAAGGGTTGTTTCTACTTATCTTGTATTACACATGGATCATGGTGGTGGTAATCTCTCAACATTCACTGGCAAATCAATTGCATCCGGTAAGGCAACAGTTTATTCAGCGATTGCAGGCGCAATGAATGCCCTATCTGGCCCACTACATGGGCGAGCAAATCAATCATGTCTAGAATTTGTCTTGAAAGTTGGAACTAGTGAAGAAGATGAGGTTGAGAAATTTGTGCGTAACGAACTTAGCGAAGGTCGACCAGTATTTGGTTTTGGACACGCAGTATTGAGTGTTGAGGATCCAAGAGCTACTGCACAGTTCGAACTTGGTGAGAAAATATGTCCTGACGATGAGAATTTTAAGATCATCAAAGCATTGAGAAAAGTTGCACCGAAGGTTCTCTCAGAAAACAAGAAAATAAGAAATCCAAACGCTAATGTCGATATCGCAAGTGGTGCACTATTGTATCATGTTGGTTTAGAAGACCCGACGTACTATACCACCTTTTTCGGATGGGCAAGAGTTGCCGGTATTGGGGCGCAGATTGTCGACGAGCGTGTTAATATGCGCTCTGGTAAAGGAGTTCCTATATACCGGCCTAAGTACTTCCCAGAAGGCCAAAATCTAAGGCATATTGAATGAGATTAATTCAATACAGGCCTCGAGGTTTTTCCAGACCCCCTATGACCAATCAATCGAACAGATTGCCAAGGTGGTGAACTGATTGATTCATCATTCTGTTGACTCTTAATCTCCCAATTCCACCTTTTTTGCCACATGTTGATTAGTTTGTGTTTTCTTTGATTATCACATTCAGACCATTTTGGCACTTCTTTAGCTAATTCCTGTAAGATGTCATGATGATTTTCAAAAGTTGCACTGTTCAATAACGATAATTCAGTTTCGTCTAATGGTTGTGTGGCAGGGAATCTCCAACGAGGTTTACCATCCTTGTACCAAGTGAAATTCGGGTCTAGATTGTCTGTCAGTCCAGTTATGCCAGAATTAAGTAGACGTGCTTCATAATTTTCTTTAGCCGGCCAAACATAAACTGGCATTCCTGTGCGGCATTTTTGAAAATAATTTAGTCGCTTGCCACTCAAACCCACACTTCTTCCAATTAACAAACGATTGTAAAAGGGCTGGAAATATTCCAAAGCACATGGAACCATAGAGGCACCTCTATTTCGGTGCTTATTGATTAGTTTACCAAATGGTGTGATGAGATATTGCGGATAAGCCATCAAGCGTTTAAGTTGGCTGTGACCAAATCTAGGAACTACTGGTAACAATTCAGCCCAATTATATTGACAGTCTGACAACTCAATTGATTTGTGCATTTTATTATGAAATGCATAGAATACAGTGTTAGATTTTGGGATTTCAAACTCCTCAAGGATTTCTGTTGCTTTGGTAATCATTGTTGACAAATGACGAGTTACTATTCCACCACTAAAATAGCCTCCGCCTAATGGTGATTGAGGATGTGGTCTCTTCAATTCTAGACAGACCATCTTTCCTTCATCTTGCCATTCTTGAAGAATACTTTTTTGCGACACCATCTCTTTGAACGAACAGAATCCAAACTCGCGTAATTCATCTAATGTCCATGATTCAACATATTGATTGCGATTATCTAGAGCTGATTTATTGACCGATACTTTTGCATCATGGTGAATGATTAGTTCACCATCAGAGGTCAAACGTAAATCTAATTCTATACCATCTGAATTAGCAATGCCATGTTGTAGACTCGGCAAGGTGTTCTCGGGAGGTTGCCGCCAATCTGACACAGTTGCTGCTAAACCAAATCCTTCAAAACATAGTGTGTCGCTTGATTTACAAATTACCCTAAATCGATACTAATGCGGTATTGTGGTGAAAAAAGATATATTCACAAAGGTATCGAGCCGTTTATGAGTCCATACACTATTATGATGATTCTTGTTGTGTTATTCACTCCAATAGTGTGTTGGCTGTTCTCAATCTCTCAAAAAGAGCATCGTGTGCCTCTGTCACAATTTGCCAAGGAATTTCATGAAAAGCGATATTATCTTCATGCAATGGGCTACTTGGTAATTATTCGTTGGAAAGCAATAACAGATATGCTAAATGAACCAATTAAATCAGAAGTTGGTCATTGGACCGATTTGATCTATGCAATCGAAGGAGAATTTACCAAACACATACAAGATTTCTTCCTCAATGACACATTAACAGCAGTTCTTAACTTTCATTATTTGTTCATATATTTGTTTTTGATTTATGTTACCACAGTTTATTTTGCCTACACTGGTGATAGAGATATGACTGATAAAGTCACTTTGAACTATTTGCTAATTTATGCATTAGCAGTACCGTACTATCTATTTTTCAATGTAGAAGTCACCTCCTCTTGGATTCCTGGAATGGAGGCTTTGTTGTATCATGACGGCGCATATACCGTGTTTTATGCAACACATGACCCTTTGGATAATGCGGTACCATCCTTGCATGTTGCTATTCCATTTGGTATCTTAATGCTAAATTACCTCCATGTGAAAGAAAGTGGAGGAAAGATGAAAGATTGGCGACACTACAACTATTTCCTGTTTGTTTTACTCAACACGCTATTGTTCATATTTTCAATCCTTTATCTTGGAATTCATTGGTTTACCGATATACCACTAGGCCTCTTAATTGGTGGAGTTGGTGCCTTATTCATTCACCATTTACAACCGAGGCTGCGCAATGATCATGGTTCATTTTTCAAAGGATTTGACAAATTGAAAATTAGAAAGCATGCAATAGTTGAGGGAGCAATTGCTTTGGTAATGTTCACCTTAATTTTGATGGCAGTAAACGTTCAAGTTGAAAATTCAGATGACCGAGTATCATTTAGACTAGGTCCCGAAGATTCAACATACGAGATTATTCAGGAACTGAAGTATGGAGAAAGGGTTGACTCAACGATTAAAAATTTGGATTCGAACTTGGCACTCGAGATTGTGTATATCTCTGTAGAAGGTAGTGCTAAGACTATGGAAAATGGCTCAATAGACTGGCCATATCTTGTTAGTTTAGGCGACCATTATGTGTTACAACCCGGCGAAGAAATCGACATTATTACGGATAGTTACCTAATTTACAATCTGATTGTTATGCACAATCCAAGCAATGTCTCCGGAGATGTAATTGAGGTTAGTATTGTCAACGATTACAATGATAACAAAATGTGGC
>WTIT01000115.1:7540-21491 GCA_011526375.1 Methanobacteriota archaeon | reverse complement strand
TTTTTCTGATTCTTGAGTTAATTCGTAAAGGCTCTAAGAATGAGGCAATACAACAAAGGTTGGGAGAGTTGAATTTACCACCACCAAAGTTTAGTTTTACCTTCCTGTTAACTATTTGTTCAATCACAATACTTGGAGCAGCTGGATTGTTCTATTCATGGAATTTTTTGACACCAATGATTCTGCAATACTTGACAGATGATGCACAGAATGCTGGGTTAACCACCGAATGGCGACTTGCAGGTTATGTTGGCTTCATTGTCAACCTCGCTCTAGCATGCGTGGTTGGTTTCCAAGCACCAGTAGTAACAATTTTGACATTGCGCTTCGGTATTGCAACAAGGCAGCAAATTACTCAATATCGTAAGCATATTTGGTTCACAGCTTTCGTGTTAGGGGCATTCTTGTCGCCACCGGACCCACTTTCACTATTTTTGGTAGCCATGCCCGTTGTAATACTGTTCGAGCTGGCGATAATCATCGATCGCCTAACCAATATATCAAACGCATAAATCTTGAATTGGGACAGGCATGTTTCCGGGGTTTTGGCCATAGGATTGTCCGTGAAAATCTGAGCCACAACTCACGCCTAATTTGTATTCTTTACATGCCTGCCACAAGTGAAATCGATACTCATCGTCGTGACTTCGATGAAATGCCTCAATAGAATCAACACCAATACTTTTGCAATATTCTGCTAACTCCTTCGATGGGACTCCATAGTACAATGGATGAGCCAAAGATGTCACACCACCACATTGCTTTACCATTGCAACAGCTTCTGATATGCTGGGTTTTGGTTGTGCGACATGGGCGGGTAAGCCATCACCAATCCAGCGTTCAAACGCTTCGGATTTTGTTTCAACATAGCCATTCTGTACCATGGCTTCAGCAAGATGAGGTCTCCCAATCGAGCCGCCAGCTTTGTCAGCAACTGTTTGAAAATCAACGGGCATACCTAATTCGGCAAGTTTAGCAATCATTTTTTTCATTCTCGGGATTCTGCTATTTTGTAATGGTTCTAGCCATTTAGCAAACCGCTTCGCAAGATCATTTTCATGGTCTAAGTTGGGGAAATAAGCCAACAAGTGCCATGATTTTGATGCTCTCTCTCGATTCTGTCTTGATAACTCTTCAACATCAGGCTCTATGCCTCTCTCACAGGTAATCTCTACACCAGGGATGAAAGTAATCCCCAGTCTCTTAGCAGCTGTTTCTGCCATTGGCCAACCAGATATGGTGTCATGGTCGGTTAATGACCAATGTTTTACCTCATTTTTTTTCATCAAATTGGCCACATAATCAACGCTATGCTCTCCGTCACTGTTAGTAGAGTGACTGTGTAGGTCATAGTGTTGTGTCCACACAGGATTAGCGAAACAGTGGACCCATATCAAGTTATGATTAAAACAAATCATCAATATCGGGCAATTCCGGTGTTTCGAATTCTAATGTTTGAGTGATCTCATCGCTTTCTTGTTCGGTGATTTCTTCGTTAAACAAGTCGCTGAGATCTGGTAGATTGCGATTTTCAGCATTAACCTCTTCATCTTTAACTGCAAATTCTAAGTTTGGTAAATCAGGAATATCCTCTCTAGGGGTATTATTAGGTGCAATTTGTGTTGGTAATGGTACATTTTCCCTAACTGGAATTTCAACTTCAGTAGTAGTTAATTGCGGTGACTCTACTACACCTTCTGCATGTTTATGTGGAGCAGGTAGTTGTTCTGCCATAGATTGTGCAGCCTGACCAAAGTCGCCTGTACTCAAAGTTCCAATTGCTTGACTAACCTGTTGCTCGTTTACTTCAGCCTTTTCGCCCAAAATCGAATCGATGATTCCCTGTGTTTGGCTACTTTGAACTTGATATGACCCTATCACTCCACTGGATTTTGTCGGAGTACTTTCGAGTTGTGCGAATTGCTCCTCCAATGACATGTTATTAGTTAATTCAACAATTTCTCGTTCTTTTGAAGCAAAGAATGCAATTAGGAACAGTACAAAAGCGACCGATATTGTGATGTATTCCTCAAGGGAGAGACCTGGTTTTTCTAGCAAATCAAGTTTCAAATTGATTGCAGTGGCTATAATTAGCAACGTACCTAAGATTTTTCCAGCACTGGCCATTCTTGGTGCCCTCTGCTCCATGAAAACACACCGGCGAGTTGTAGATAAGATACTTACTATTGCAATATATTTTCTGCAGCAGCCACGGTATTTTCCATTAGCATGGCAACAGTCATCGGTCCAACTCCACCAGGTACCGGAGTAATCCACGAAGCTACTTCATTAGCAGATTTCTCGACATCACCAACCAATAAATATCCTCTCTCCGATTTTTCATCATCGACTCGATTGATTCCAACATCAACGACTACAGCACCTGGTTTAATCCATGATTTTTTCACCATATTCGGTCTACCTACTGCAGCAACTACGATATCTGCTTGTTGGCATTGTAATTCCAAATCTGCTGTCCGGGAGTGCCCTATAGTTACCGTTGCGTCTGCACCTCGAGATGCGAGTAGAATTGCTTGTGGCATGCCAACATTACGAGAACGCCCAATCACCAGTGCAGTTTTTCCATTGGTTTCTATTCCTGCCCACTCTAATAAACGCATTACACCATTTGGTGTGCATGGAATTAGGCAATCATTTCTCGACTGAACTAAGCGACCAAGATTTACTGGATGAAAACCATCAACATCCTTTGATGGGTGAATTAAATCTGTTAGTGCTTCCTCATCCATGTGTTGTGGCAGAGGAGATTGGACTAGGATTCCGTGAACGTCAGTATCATGATTCAATTCGGTGATTATGTTTCTTAGTTCCGCTTCGGAAGTGCTCTCAGGCAACTCTATGTGACTACTTTTAATTCCAAGTCTTTTACATGCTCTTATTTTTGCTCCAACATAGACATGACTGGCGGGATCATCGCCAACAATTACCACTGCTAAATGAGGGATAATACCAGCGCTTACACAATCATTAATCCTTGGAACTAGGGATGATTCTACGGCGGCGGAACATGACTTGCCATCAAGTACAGAAGCCACCATGAACCGCCCACCTAATTTTGTTTATTGAGTATTTTGATGGCCAATTTCACCGCCACCTATTTCAGATTCTTTACCAGTTACCGTAGCAAAAAGCCGGTCATCGTCAGAAAATGATTTGAATTCAAGTGAATTTCCGGAGGGGTCATCCAAGAACATTGTTGCCTGTTCACCAATTTTTCCAGGATACCTAACATGTGGTTTAAGTCTGAATACAACATTTTGTTGTTCTAGTCGTTCTTTGAATTGGTGCCATTGTTGCCACTCCATAACGAGGCCAAAATGAAATGGTGGTACTTGCTTACCATCTACTTCTCCGCCGTTTGTATTGTCTGGCATATGCTTGACAAGGTGGGCAACAATTTGGTGTCCATGGAAATTAAAATTAATCGAAGTGGGAGTTCTCCTACCAATTGTGCAACCAATAGTTTCGACATAAAATCGTTCAGTCTCAATTAGATTTGTCACTGGAAACGCCAGATGGAATGGCCTCATGAGGTTCCTAGAAACATTCAGTTAACGGTTTTTGTGGAGCCAACGGAGGGACTCGAACCCCCGACCGTCGGATTACAAATCCGACGCACTACCAGCTGTGCTACGTTGGCGCTAGCCATGCCAAACAGCAATCATTCATCAATGAAACGGATGATTTATTATAACCAAAGGTGATTTTTTTGATGGGCAAATCAAAGAACATGATTTACTTCGTTGGTCTATGGCCGACGAGATAGCGAACAGTTTTTTGAATGATTTCGCTAAAACAAAGCAGGGTAATGACACCATCTTTTCCTGCTGGGCACGTTATCAACAAGCGATTTCAGATGGCCATGATGCTGTGAATGGTACAATTGGTGCATTATTGGAAAATGATGGAAGTCTAGCGATCAATCAAACAGTTGATAGATTCGTTCGCAACTCTCCACCAATAGAAATTGCTGCTTATGCACCGTTGAAAGGCTTACCAGAATTTCTAGATTTAGCAGTAACTTTGGCTTTAGGAGACGCTCGAGATGAATTGGAGAGTATCGGTGTACATCATACTGCTACCGCCTCTCCTGGTGGTTCAGGTGCTCTATATCTAGCAGCAGCAAATTATGCAGACCGTGGAAGCAAGGTTCTGCTCAGAGATCGCCACTGGGGTCCATATGACGGCTTTTTAGCAGGATGCGGACTTGAGATAGCGACTTATCCACTGCTGGGGGAGTCTGCCGGTGTAGATATTGATTCACTCAAATCACAATTAGATGAACTTTCGAGTTCCCAAAACCGGGTTATGTCTTGGCTTAATGACCCTGCCCACAATCCAACAGGATTGTCCCTTACTGCTGAAGAACGAATGTCGGTTTTACGAGCATTTGTTGATGCGGCAATGAGTAATGAAGAGGTAGGTTATACACTGTTAATTGATGCTGCTTACCACCTGTATGCAAAAGAGCCACATGGATGGGCTGAAACAATAACCGATGCCCTACATGATGGCATGGAATGGCCAGCAAATCTGCTAATCACGTTTGCCATTTCGCTATCAAAATCTCACACCGTCTACGGTTTGAGGGGTGGTGCTTTGGTCACAATTCACCCCGACCAGGCTGTTGTAGACCGTATTACTACAGTAATGGGGGTAACAGGCCGACAGACTTGGTCGGCGAGTTCGAGGCTAGCTCAATACTCAATCGCCAAGATTCATTCAGACCAGGAATCTGGTGCTGCGTGGTCTGATGAGAAAACTAGGCTGACTGAAATATTACAACAACGTCGTGATCTATTCATAGCAGCGTGCGATAAGTACGGTGTCCCAATAAATCCAACCCATGATGGATTCTTTGCTTGGTTAGAACACCATGATGCAAAGTCAATAGTTGAAAAATGTGCATCTGACCAAGTGTACCTTGTGCCATTAAATGGGGGTGTCAGGATAGGTCTCTGTGCAATCCCGACCAATCAAATTGAGCGTGTTGCAAAATCTCTAAGTAAAGCCCTGCAAGTGTGATTGAAAATGTCAAGAAATCCAAGAGAGAACCTTATTCTTGGTGGATTTATTTGTATTGCCTTTGGAGCATTTTTTACCGTTGCAGGTGTCTACACATTAGCTTCAACGGTTGGAGTGCTGGGAGTATTGCTATTTCTGATAGGTATGAGCTTGAAGAGTAATATTGGAATGTCGGAAACAGAGGTTAGGAATTGGCGACCAGATGAAGGTCAGCTGCCTGATGCTGGCAGGGTCATGTACAGAGTTGATGTGACATTGGATGAGCCAATAGAATCAACCATCGTTTGTGGTCCGTGCGGTAAAATCACTGTCCACAGCGGTCCTAAGCCAGAGAAATTCACTTGCCCACAGTGCAAGATAGAATTGTGGAGTAATGAAGAAGAATAGAATCACAATGTGACGGACTTTTTCATCACAGATTTGATAGCAACATCATCACTCGAAGGTTCATGGAGGCCGACAATCTAGTCAACACGGAGCGTAGAATGCTCAAGGTTATGTTGACTGATGCAACAAAAGTATGGTCCCTATCTGATATACTGGCTGCTTGTGATTGGCAAGACCAAGCAATCGCAGTTGGTGCCGGATTAGGGCTTACAGACAAAGGTCTAACTCAATTGTCAGAAACCGTAAGCACAGAGGTAAAATTAGGCGCTCAAGGACAATCAGCGTTGTCTGAAGGTCTGTTAGAAGCGAGATTATGGGACTGGTATAAATCGGCATCAGAGCCTTCAATGGCTAATCTACAGCAATCTTTTGCAAGGCACGAGGCGGGTCCGGGAATTGGTTTGTTGAAGAAATTAGGTGTGACTATGACTGATGGTAGTTTTACTTGCGTTGATGAAGCAAAGGTATCAGAAGCAATTTCGGCAAGGCAAGATTTTCTCGCAAAACTCCCACAAATAGTCAGCGACCTCGATGATGATATGCTAAATCACTTCAAAAGCCGACGTAATTTCATCGAATTTGTCGATTCTACTACACGAACATGGACGCTTACTCCTGAAGGAACTAGCATAGATTCGAATCTCCTTGTAGAGACCACAATGGTTAACGAAATCACTCCGGAGTTATTGCAAAGTGATGCTTGGAAAGATGCTGAGTTTAGAAGGTTCGATGTCACTTTGGAATCTGCCACACCTAGAACCGGGCGCAGTCATCCGATGCAGTCGCTAATCGAGCGAATTCGGCACATCTTCCTGGAGATGGGTTTTTCTGAAATCGTCGAAGATTATGTCCAAACAGCAGGCTGGAATATGGATGCCTTGTTTATACCTCAAGACCACCCTGCGAGAGAGATGCAAGATACCTTCTATCTTGACAATCCTAAATCGATGGATTTGCCAAAAGATCTCACCGATAAGTGGTCAGAAATTCACCGGACAGGAGGCGATACAGGCTCAACTGGTTGGGGCGGAGACTTTTCACCTGAAACTTCGCAAAAAGGGTTATTGCGTACACATACTACAGTTAACACGATTCAATATCTCGCTGAAAATCCAAACCAGCCATGTCGGATGTTTGCCGTAGATAGGGTGTTCAGAAAAGAGGCTATTGACCGAACTCATTTGCCCGAATTCCATCAAATTGAAGGAATAATTATGGAAGAGGGTGCCAATCTACAGATGCTAGTTACTACCTTGAAAACTTTCTATGCTAAAATGGGTTACCCAGAAGTTCGAGTTAGACCTGCTTATTTCCCGTACACTGAACCAAGCCTCGAAATTGAAGTGAAATGGCGTGGTAAGTGGTTAGAGTTGGGTGGCGCAGGAATTTTCCGTCCAGAAGTTACTGAACCGTTGGGAATAGAACATCCAGTGTTAGCTTGGGGTATGGGTCTTGAGAGATTAGCGATGCTAGTCCTGGGTCTAGATGATATTCGACAACTGTATATTTCTGATTTAGAATGGCTGAGAAATCAACCTCTAATTTGAGGCTAACAACGGATTGTTTCAATAATTACCAACTTTAGCGGCAACTATGGGGCTGTTTGACACTGCTGACTTCGGTGTCTTCAAGCGGTCTGAAACCTGGAAGGCATTTGTGATAGCGGCAATGATGTTTCTCGGAATTTCTTTTGCTGCCTTGTCTATGTTTGATAATCTTGATGAAATATTCCAATCGGATGCAGAACCTGAACCAATTCCAGATATTGTCTTTGAGTCATTAAACAGAACCGACATTGAGTCGCCAATTGTTAACGAAACTGGCTGGTTAAGTACCGATGAATTACGAGGCTCAATCGTAATTTTTGACATGATGGCCCACGATTGTAGTAATTGTCACGCTGTGCAATATCATCTGGAAGAGAAAATGTCTGGCTGGCAAGATTTAGCTGCTCAAAATAACAAATCATTCCACATAATCGCTTACGGAAGTTGGTATGGTGAAGACTTAGATTATCTCAATGAATCAGACAATAGATATTCAGTACCTCTCTATCCTACTGGAATGGGCTATGACAAATCTGCGACCTTAACTAACGGCGATAAAACTGACCCAGTCCGATTATTCACTACCGGTGGTGCAGGTCAAATTCCGGTGGTTATGGTAATTGATGAAGAAGGCTACATCATCGAGAGACAGATAACAGGCTCCCCAGTAGACAAATGGAGCGGGTTTAATTCAGTCGTCGAGTTAGCGCTTACGACTCCAGTTAACGGAACTGAAGATTTACGAATTGCATGGGAAGAACCCTCAACATCTTACTTTGCAGTCTTTGCCTTGGGAATGATTCTATCGATTTTGGTCTATTTTTCACCGTGTGCGTTCCCCGTTTTACCGGGCTTCATTTCCTACTACCTCTCACTTGGCGCTAGGGAAGATGAGTTGATTGCTGAAGGAAAACTGAAGACAAAAATGCCTAGTCCAGTAGTAATTGGTTCATTATCTGGATTTGGTATGTGGACCTTCTTTTTGTTCATCGGAATTATTGCAATAGTAATGGGAGAAGCGTTCCAAAAGTCAGGATTGGTGCACTATATAGCAGTCTTCATTGCAGTTTTGTTAATCATTCTTGGTTCAATGATGTTGCTCGGGATCACTTCACATGTAATGGGATTCGTCCAAAAATTTGTTGACAAATATAGTACGACTGAGGATGACGACATCTTTACTCCTCGAAGAAATATGTACCTTTACGGAATTGGTTATGCCGCTGCTTCTATTGACTGTACTGCTGCAGCGGTCTTACCGTTTGTATTGTATCTCAGTACTTTAGGTGGTAGCGCTGTAACTCTTGGCATCGGGGGACTTATGCTTGGATTACTAATATTGATGATTGCAGTTACCGTAATGGTTGGTTTGGGAAGACAGGTAATGATAAATTTCCTCAGAAGGTCAACAGGTATGATAAAAATGGTTGGTTCTTGGATGATGATAATGGCAGGAATAAGTTTAACATTATATCTCACCAATAGAGAGGCAGTCAGTGCGGTGTTTGGTTGATTACAAAGTTTCAAACTCATTAACAATCAGTTGACTTGAACAGTTTTCTAAACATGGTGAAATCCAATACTTCCACGCAAGAACTGCAATAATTATCCCAGTGACAACATCCCAAACAAAGTGCTGTTTTGTGGTCATTACGGAGATTGTTAACATCAACCAAGCAAACCAAAGAATTCGTATTTGCCATCGATAATTTTCAGTGTTATACCACCTGCTGACTACCAACACAGCGAGTAAACTTTGGACGATGTGTAGTGAAGGCCAAGCGTTCCATGGTGTATCAACAGCATATAGGTAGTCGTACCATGGCTGCCAAATTCCGAGGTCAGCCGCAAAAACGCTACTTCGAATATCAACCTCCACTGGTACCAAAATAAATATTACAAAAACCATCCAAGTTAGCATTAACAGGATTTGATGAAAAATTACATTTTCTCGCTGAGTTTGTTCACTCTTCATTCCTAGAATTGCCGCCATTGGGTAATAGAAATACAAAGTAGAATACGGTACGATCATCCACGGCATGACTGGAATCCAAGTATCAATTGATGTTGTCGGGTCAAATGCTTGCCAATCACGCCAGTAAGCGAATTTATTTGTTAAAAGGTAACCAAGACCAGCGCCTATGATGATTGCTACAATGAGGGCAATCGGCAATCGATAGCCTAATTGCTTGTCTCGATTTTTCCAATGGTTACTCCATAACCTCCACGGCCTAGAGCCCCATTTAATTGACATGGTATGACCATATATGGATGATTAATTAACAATCTGCCGAATCACAAGACAACGCCACAAAACGGGCATGCTTTCCAACCTGCCATAACCGGTTTCGAGCATGAAGGGCAGTTTAACTCAGTATCAGGCTTGTCCGATGCTTGTGTTTCCCCGCCTGGTCCGTCCACAGCCTTTTGAGCAGTCTGTTGTTTGAGGAACTCTTGCATAACCTCTGGAGTAAGGGCATCATTATTGGCTGCCATCTCCATCATTTTCATCTGAAGCTCGTTTTGTTTATCCATACGTTGGTTTTGATGGTCCATTTGTTGTGCGATTCTTTCCCGCTTATTGGCTTGAACTTGCTCGAAAAGAGCCATTGCTTGTTCAGTTTTGTGTGATGATTCTTTCATTCGCAAATTAGCGCGTCCCTCATCCCGCTTCAACTCGGCTTCCCATTGAGCTTCTTGTTTTCTCAGTTCTTTCAATTCGCTTTCTAGTTCAACAGAAACTTCCCCTGCTGCTTTTGCTTTCGCAATAGTTACCTCACACTCGATTCTACGCAGCGTTGCCGCTTCTCGAATGGCAATTCTTTCCATCAAGGCTTCAGCATGAGCGCCTTCTGTATTTGTCGCGGCAGCGAGTTCAGACTGTAGTTGAGCAATTCTTTCATTATCAGTTTGATTTGAGGTCATAAATGCTTTTAGAATGGTAAATCCAAGTGTCGATAAAGTGGGTCTTAATTCTAGTTCGGCTCTCATTTCAAATTTATCTTGGAACTGTGAGCTACGCAACATTGCTTCGCTAGAACACTCAGCAAGTGATGGGTTGATTACTCGCATCATTAGTTCATTATGCAACACTTCAGCCAATCTTTTCCTGTCTAAAATAGGGGCACTATTGGCAAACATATTGAGAAGTTTAGGAATATCCTCGTTGCGTAATTGTACTCTAATGTTAGCAAATCCATTAACTTTTGACCCATTTGGTAAGTTGCCGGAAAACGGTATTGATATGTCAGCAGGCCCAGTCATAGCAAAAAGTAATCTCCTATCTTTGGCGGTAACTCCTACCATGTCTCCTATGAATCGATTGAATCCTCCTGCTATGTTGCTGACAACTTTCTCTGTCAGTATGTCGCCAATTCTACCATCAACTATGAATGCACATGCTTCATTTGGTTTTAGCACGACTTCTTGAGCTTTCCATGTGTTTAGATTATTTGCATCAATTAGTCTTGCCAAAATGTTTGGATTGTCTCGCCACTTGTATCTATTACTCATGTTTTCACCTACTTCGTCTTCTGCCTAAGTCCACCTAGAATTTTATTTCTTGAATTGAAAAATCCTTGACAACTTGTAATCATTTGTTGACATTGCTGAATTAGATTTGTGACTTCTTCATCTTCCTTGTTCGAACTAAAGGCATGTTCAGCACTATTGGCGATGTTAATCGCTTTTGTTACCATCTCTATGACATCGTGATCATGCTTGATAAGGCTCTTCAAATCAGAAACTTTTGCTGAGCGGGAGCCAGCAAAGAATGCATGATTCATTCCTGTGACAGACTTGTCGACATCTTCAATCAGTGAATCAATCTCAGTCGTTGCTAATTTTGCAATTTTAGCAACAGTCAATTTATCGGTTTTGAATGCGATATCTTGTATGTTAGAAATGTGATTACGTGCCCTGGTTCCGGCCCGTTTTATTTCATCACGAATCAGTTTATCTGCTTCTCTCCGCTTACCTTTAGTGTAACCTTCGTAACTTGAGAGAACTAACTGAATCCCCCTAATGTAAGGTAGAACTTCAATAGGAACTGCAGGCATGTCTCTCATGTTATGTTTGTACAGCCTCGTTATTATTGCTTGCGTTGTTTGGCGTACAAATCTCTTCCCAGAGTAGGATTCGGTCTGAAATAATTTCAGCTTCCTCAATATCGTGGGAAACATGGATTGCTGCAATATTTTTTTGTCGAAGTATTGCTTTAACATCATTGGCTAGGCCACGCCGGGATTTAACATCAAGTGATGAAAATGGTTCATCAAGTAGAATTAAGTTTGGTTCTGCTAATAACGCTCTCGCTATAGCAACTCTCTGAGCTTCTCCACCGGATAGAGTGGTTACTTTTCGTGAACTGTAACCTGATAAATTTACCATTGCAAGTGACTCTTTGAGGACAACTGATTTCTCGGTTTTGTTTAATTTTTGCTTACTTCCTAACAAGATATTTTTTCCAACATTTAGATGGGGGTAGAGAACAGGTTTCTGGAAAATAAAACCAATGCTAAAATTTTCAATCATCGGCAATGAAATATCACCTTTACCCGCAGATTCTAAACCTGCAATCATTCTCAGCAACGTTGTTTTTCCACAACCACTCGGGCCAAATATCGAGATAATCTCTCCTTTTCTAAGAGATAGTTTGAGTGCTGAAAAAACCACTTTGTCGTCGAACTCCTTAGTATCAATATCAACTTGTAAAAATACATCATCGTTTGCCATTAAAAACCACTTCCTTCATCACTATGACGAAATTTCTCAGCAATTACAAATAGAACAAATGTCAAAATCATCAATGTAGTTGCTGATGCCATTGCCATTGGTTGAATCAGCGGATTAAATTTTGGTTGCCCCATTAATTGGTCTACGAGAACTGATAAACTATCCCATGAACCAGATCTAACCAGTATCCACGAAGCACCAAATTCACCTAACGAAAATGCCATTGTTAGTGCCGCAGACACTACTATTGGTGCTCTTAACACGGAAATTTTCCCGTGCCACCATGCCTTAATCGGTGACAATCCAAGCATCTTCGCCTGTTCATAATATTCAGGTTCAAGTGACCTTAATGCTGGTAACATTATTCTAATTACAAATGGAGTTGTGATGATAATATGTGGGAGAGCCGGTATCAGCATCCATGAAAATAGTGAAGGAGCCCATTTCAGTAGTCCAATTAGTATTCCCAAACCTATCATTACCGCAGATAAAGCAAGCGGAACCATGGTGGTAAATTCAACAAGTTTCGCCATATTTTTCTTATTTTCAGATTCCAATCGAGTGATGCAGGAAGCGATAACATAACCCACTGGCAATGCGATGACTAAGGTAATTAGGCAATATGTTAACGAATTGAGTAAAGCATCAGGGATTCCGGTTGTTGAATAATTACCTGACCATGCTTCTTCCCACGCGGTAATTGAATAACTATGAGTTCCATTCGACGGATCTCTAATTCTAAATGAAGCGATTGCCACCAAAATAAGTGGTAAAATTGAGTAAATCATTGCTGAGTAAATTACAATTTTAGCCGTAAATTTTGGCATGATTGTGCTTTTATATTGCGAATTTTCGGTTACAATAGAATGAATAGAAGAATGCTTTTTTTGAATTCTTGCTGTTAGAATTATCGCCAGTGATAAGATTAGTAATTGAACAACAGATGTTGCAAGAACCACCTCGCTGGTATCAATTCTGTAGCCATATATTCCTGCCGAACCACCAGATTTTGCCATTAGTGTCTCAAGATTATCTTGATTTGGAGTTAACCATTTAATCAAAGCAAAAGAACTGAATGAGAATATAAAACACAGACATGCTGCACACAAAGCAGCTGGCCCTAGAATTGGGAGCCATAAATTTCTAACTCTGCCAAATACAGTTCTTCCGGCTGGCAGGAATCTGAGTTGTTCTTCCCATGTTTGATTCATCGTTGACAAAGTGGGTTCGATAAATCTCATCACTAGTGACAGGTTAAACCAGACATGTGCAGCAATTAGAGCAATGAAATGGCCTGGATTCGACCATCCGGTGACTGCCGCCAAATCACCGATAATACCAGTTTCAAGACGTAAATCTATTCCTATTGAATCAAGTATTCCATCTGGGTCGATTAACATCAAGAAACCCATCGCTACTACGATCGACGGTGTTACAAATGGCACGGACAAAAGTGCTCGAATCGTCCGGATATTTTTCCATTTGTGTCTTCCTAAGTACCAAGCTACAGGTAGACCGAATAGCAGGGTAAATAGAGTTGAAACACTCGCTTCGATTAAGGTAAATTCAAGCGCTCTTATCGTGTCATCATCAGCAAAAAAGTTGGATAATGCCTCTAGGATTGTTAAATCTGTAACCGACGATAATCTGTGAATTGCGTACCCCAAAGGAATTATTGTTATGCTGCAAAAAGTGATTACGATCAGCCACTGAAATGGAATTATCCAGTTCGGCTGCTGACTCACGCTCAGCAGAATCTCACCTCAGTCTGTAGCAGTGTTCCAATCATCGAGCCATTGTGCCATTTCCGCATTGATTCTAGAGATCTCAATGTCTGAATTCTCCTCAGGTATATCTGAATGGTAATGGTATCCGTTGGTCTCTGGTAGGGATTTGCCTTCTAAAACAGAATACATTAAATTATTCTCTGGCATATTGGAATTGATTTGTGGGCTTAGTAAATATTCAATAAATGCTTCAGCGGCATTTACATCATTGGCACCGCTGATTATTCCAGTGTACTCAACTTGTTGGAAAGTAGACTTGGGCAGAGTAATTGAGGTCGAGTGAGTATAGTTATCAGCGTAGAACGCTTCAACACCAGGTGATTGGCAATATGATACTGTTAAGTGAGCATCGCCGATATAACCATCTGTATATTCACCGTACCCTCCTGTGTAGTGTGTTTCATATGATTCGGTCCAACCTGAAGTAAATATAGCATCATTATCCTTGAT
>WTIT01000115.1:0-7440 GCA_011526375.1 Methanobacteriota archaeon | reverse complement strand
CCGTTTTCGAGGGCAGTTTGTAGGTATGTATTGTCCAAACCTATCATCAAATCTGCTTGAGGGCTATCTTTGGTTAACATCATTTGGTCAAGAATGCCACCTGAATCATCCGCTTTGATGAAATTTACACAATAGCCAGTTTCTTCGGTGAATGCATCAACCATTTCATCACTCAAAGCTAGTATGTCATAGGTGAGAATGTCAAGAGTGCCATCGGCACAGTCGCCTGAGTCATCGTTTGATAGACAACCTGACAAAGAGAATGAAATCAAAAATAGTGAGAATAATATTACCTTTAGTCTCATTCATACACCTCCTAGTTCAGCAGCGATTTGATGTGTGCGGTCGATTAATTCTAGGGGGTTGTGAGCAAGGACATATAGGCTCGGCTCCCAGCCATAACCACCTTCATCTAAAATGATGTCTAATTTTGCATGTGAACCCACTAATTTACCCTTTTTACAAGAGGCAAACGAGTAGCCTAATTGGTCACAAACTTTCTTGATTCCGGATACATCCACCTTATCGCCATTGATTTCTGGCCTCAGGTTGATGATTGAGGTCTTTGCTTCGTTCATTGTATGTGCTTGTATTAGAACTGATGCTAGATGGTTTGATACGCCAAAAGCGGGCGTTTCATGATGGCGCAACTTCCCGTTGACAACAGCAATTCGTCCAGGGAATGCTGCAACTTGTTCTGCATTTCTTGCGCCCTTTGTGCAAGAAGCGATATTCATACCAACAGCCGGGATGATATGTTGAATTCTTTTCACATCAAGTCTACCTATTGCCCACTCGAGGCGCCTGAGCAGAGCGCTTTCTAATTGCCCGCTATCTAAATCGAGCCCGGTTAGTGTTTTATCAAATCTCAAAGTTTGATTCCCAGTAAATTGCATCTCGACGATCAGCCTTTGCCTGATGACATTAGCATCTGGTCCGAGTGATGACAATGCCTGTGAAAGTTCTCGAGCCCATGAATCCACCATAGCCTCGTCTGCTGATGCGGACAACTCAATGGTTGGCTTCTGTACATGCCTTGAGATAGTACTCTGGGTGGAACCAAGGATACTTGCTATTTCGGTTTGAGACCATCCTTTGCCACGTAAATCCTTAGCCACATGTTGATGCAATCTGTCTAGCCATTTACCGCCTACTTCTCCTAACATTGTTTGTGCCAAGTTACTCAAGTTATTCAATATTGCTAGTCAATTATGCATATTGCATGCATAATTCCTGTTTATTTCCGACTCTAAATGAGAATTTATTTCGAATAACGGCCCATTTTTGATTCATGTTTACTAGAAAATCTTGTTTTATTGTAAAATGGTTTTTTTTCTTGTAATTCTATCAAAAATGCCAACATGTGCCTTGAATGCAAAACGATTATTTTATTATTCATAATGAATTCATCGAGAATACAAGGATAAATTTCAGCAACCGCATGGTTCAAGGGATTAGCGCGCTGCGTACTCCATGATGCGAGGCAATGATTTGGCTACCTTCCTTGATGGACTGGTCAAAAGAATTGCATTTTATGTTGAAGAATCACACCTTGAAGGTAACAAAACAGTGGATTACCTGCCCGCAACTTCACGCAGCAAAACAACTGATTTGTCACTGCCGCTAGAAGGCCATGGAACACAGGCGATTCTTGACGACATTGACGAGTTTCTCAACCAGTGTGTCAAAACAAATCGACCCGAATTCATGAACCCTCTCTGGGGTGGCCTAAATTTAGCAGGGTTTGCTGGCGAAGTAATTGCTGCGTTAACAAATCAATCGATGTATACCTATGAATTATCACCAATTGCTACCTTAATCGAAAAGGCATTAATCGAGCGTATGATGGAAATCGTTGGCTATGGGGAAGGTTTTGGAACTCTAACTACTGGTGGCTCCAATGGAAACATGCTAGGTATGCTATGTGCACGACAATATGCAGATCCAATGTCCTCGTTAAACGGATTTGATGGAACCAAATATGTCGCTTTTGTATCAGAGGAAGCACATTACTCAGTTTTGATGTCAGCAAATGTTATCGGCATTGGTCATCAAAATCTGGTCAGAGTAAAGTGTGATTCTAGTGGTAGAATGAAACCAGAATCTCTCATCGATGAAATAAATCGAGCAGTGGAAAATGATAGAGTTCCATTTTGCATAATTGCAACTTCTGGAACCACAGTTAGAGGTTCATTTGATCCGCTTAGGGAAATAGCAAACATTGCACATGATAACGATATTTGGCTGCATGTTGATGCAGCATGGGGTGGAAGCTGCTTGTTTTCACGACGTCATAGGTCTCTAATGGATGGCGTTGAATTAGCTGATAGTGTATGTTGGGATGCCCACAAAATGATGGGGCTGCCACTAATTTGCAGTGTGTTTTTGACCAAAAATAAACCAGTTTTACGATCTGTTTGTACCCATGGAGATTCTGCACATTACTTATTCCATGAAGATACCAAGGATGTTGATTTAGGTAGGTATTCATTACAGTGCGGTCGAAGAAACGACTCGTTGAAATTATGGATTGCATGGCGAGAGATAGGTGATTCGGGCTGGGCAAAGATGGTTGAGAGATACTGTGATTTGTCAGATTACCTGGAAGGGTTAGTCAATAAGAGTGAAAATTTAGTGATGATGTCGGATAGGAATTGGTCTAACATTTGTTTCAGATATGAAGTTGATAACTATGATCTAAATGAACTAAATACTGAAATCCGCAACCGGATGATGCGTGAAGGAATCAATCTCGTCAGTCGGTCAAACATTGGCGAAGACGTGGTGATTAGGGCTGTTGTGGCTAATCCCCTAATCGACGAGAGGGTTTTAGAATCTCTAATTGCTTCAATAGAGAAGCATGGTACTGAAGTAATCAATAATATTCCAGCTGAGTTTTGATTACATTTTGTTTAAAGAGCGCCTAGTTTTGGAAGAATTATGTCCACCGGCGCGTTGGTTCGTACCGCATTGTATGATGAGCATGTTGCCCTTGATGCTAATATTGTAGATTTTCACGGGTTCGAATTACCAATTTGGTATTCTAATATCAAAGATGAACATCTTGCTACAAGGGAGAGCGCAGGCCTATTCGATGTCAGTCACATGGGAACATTCCGATTTACTGGCTCTAAAGTAAAACAATGGCTTGAGGGAGTAGCCACTCAAAAAGTAACCAACATTCCAACCGGACGTTGTGCTTACACTCATTTCCTAGACGAGGCTGGATTTATCATTGACGACATGATTTTTGCAGTGGTTTCAGACGATGAAATACTTGGCGTCCCAAATGCTTCAATGATTGATGTAATGTGGGAATGGTTCCAAGGCAATTTGCCAAGCGATGGTTCAGTGAAAATTGAAAACCTTTCTCCTGATATGGCAATAATTGCATTACAGGGCCCGAAATCTAAGCAGATACTATCTGCTGTATTGGGAATGGATAATCATGTTGGTCGATTCAAATGGCAAAAAATTGGTGAGAATCAACTTTCAGTCAGCGGTTGGATTCAAGGAACAGGATACACGGGAGAACCAGGTTATGAAATCTTCATCCCAAACGATGATGCTGCCAACCTATGGCGCTCGCTGATTGACTCAGGTGCAACCCCAGTTGGCTTGGGCGCTAGGGATACACTGCGTCTAGAGAAAGGATATCTATTGAGTGGAGTGGACTTCTGTTGGCCGGAACTTCCTGAATCTACTGACTTCTTGGCACGAGATTCATGGGAAACAAATGTCCCATTTGGTCTCGATTTAGACCATGATTTCATTGGCAAGCATAGGGTGATATCACATCAATCAACTGATGCAAGATGGTGGGGTATCAAGTATACTGAAAAGGGGCCATTGCCACGACCGGGTAAAGATGTAGCAGACCTCAACGGGAATGTAATCGGAAGATTATCCTCGGGTGCTCCATCTCCTAGTTTGGATAATGTTGGTATTGGCATCGGATATATTTCTGGAGTTTCAGAGGGTGATGAAATTATGATCGTTGCTAGCCCGAGAAAATCTGTCAAAGCGGTAGTTGTGAGGCCCCCGTTTGTTTGATTTTGACCAATTGTTTATTCATCCTAGAAACATGAATATTATGGGCGTTACGCGCACGGGTTTAAATCAGCCGTAAGGAGAGAGTAAGCATGGTCGACCAACTACCGAACAGAGGCCTCGAATTAGAGATGTTAAAGGAGATGGGTTTCACGTCAATTGACGACCTATTTAGCGACCTTCCAGAGCATGTCAGAATGACTGAGGCGCTACCGCTTCCTCCACCACAATCAGAAGAGGAAATTATCGCTGACGCAAAGCGATTACTAGGGGCAAACCGCGCAATGGGTGATGTGGTATCATTCTTAGGTGCGGGGATTTATCGAAATTATGTTCCATCTTCAGTGTTCCAGTTGGTGACTCGAGGTGAATTCTTAACCTCGTATACTCCATACCAACCGGAGGTATCTCAGGGAATGCTGCAGGCTATGTGGGAATTTCAAACCCTAATTTCAGAGCTTGTCGGTTTGCCAATCGCTAATTTATCGCTTTATGACGGCTCAACAGCGGCAGCAGAGGCTCTAACTTGCGTGGTTAGAGTGCATAACCGCAAAGCAACACAAAAGGATACAGTGTACATCTCAGAACTAGTGCCACCAGACCGTATGTCGGTAATGCACAATTACTGTCAAGGTGCTGGGATTGTATTGAAAATTTTGAAGCACAACAAAGACGGAACGTTAGATCTGTCATCGGTTCAAGATGCAGCTGGTTCATGTGGAGTTTACGTTGAGCAGCCAAACCCGTTAGGTATCCTAGACGGGGGTTTGACTCAAATTAAGGAAATTATTGGTGATAATACTGCGCTGATTGTTGGTGTTCAACCAGTATCACTTGGTTTGGTGGAGGCTCCAGGAAATTACGGGGCAGACATTGTTGTTGGAGAAGGACAACCATTCGGCAGTCCGCCGACAGGTGGTGGCCCCATTTACGGAATCTTTGCGTGTAGCCAACCATATCTCCGTTTGATGCCCGGCAGAATTGTTGGCCGAAGTATCGATGTTGATGGAAAAGAGGCCTACTGTTTGACCCTCTCCACTAGAGAACAACACATTAGAAGGCACAGAGCAACCTCAAACATCTGTACCAACGAAACCCTAATCGCGTTGATGGGTGCAATGCACATGTCTCTATTAGGACCTGAAGGCCTAGAACACCTAGCCACTAGAAACATGACCGCGTGTATCTTGGCAAAGCAAAAGTTATCTGAAATTTCCGGTATCTCATTACCTCACTTTGCCTCATCTCATTTCAACGAATTTGTCGTCGAGTTGCCTAAGAGTGCGGCAGATTGCTTGCAGTACCTCGACAGCGTCGGCATTATTGGCGGATTCGACTTGTCTATGTGGTATCCAAATCACAATAACTGGTTACTTGTTTCAGTAACTGACCAGACCAAGGCTGCGGAAATTGAACTGCTCGCTGCTCACATAGCGATGTGGTGTGCCGTTGGGGAGGTGACCGTATGAGTCGCTTATTTGATTTCGCTGGCGGAGCAGGAATGGGCTACTCGCAACCAAACCCCCTGCTTTCCAAGAATAGCATTGCTTTGCCACCTTCGTTATCTAGAAAGCAATTGCCTAGGTGGCCAAGGTTATCAGAACCAGAGATGGTACGACATTACACTTGGCTGTCAAGAAGAAACTTCGGTATTGATACTGGTTTTTATCCGCTTGGCTCATGTACTATGAAGCACAATCCAAGAGTGAATGAAGTGATTGCCCAATTGCCGGGAATCGCCGATATTCATCCTCACCAACCAGAACATCATCTGCAAGGTCTGTTATCTATTTTCCACGAAATGCAACACATGCTCGCAATTTGTTCAGGTATGGATGCCGTCACTCTACAACCAGTGGCAGGTGCCCAAGGAGAGTTCACTGCTGTTCGCTGTGTTCAAGAGTACTTCCGCAATCGCGGAGAAACCCAAAGAACCAAGGTAATCGTACCAGATTCTGCTCACGGAACCAATCCTGCAAGTGCAGCTATGGCAGGTTATGACATCGTTGAAATTCCAAGTTTAGAAAATGGAAGAATTGACCTTGACGCTCTAAAAGCTGTTGTCGATGACACCGTTGCTTTGATGATGATCACCAATCCAAATACCCTCGGATTGTTTGAAACCGATGTCCCAGAAGCAGCAGAGATTGTTCATGCAGCAGGCGGGCAGATGTATTACGATGGTGCTAATTTCAATGCAATTCTTGGACGTACCTCTCCAGGATTGATGGGATTTGATGCAGTACATTTCAATCTTCACAAAACATTCAGCCAGCCCCACGGCGGTGGAGGACCGGGTTCTGGCCCAATTGGTGTTAAATCTCACTTAGCAGAATTCCTACCTACGCCTATCGTTAAGAAGCGACCGATTAAGGCCGGTGAGGAACAATTTGCTGTTGATGATATGTGGTATTCATGGTACGAGCCGCAACACACGATTGGTAAAGTGCAACAATGGCATGGAAATGCAGGCGCAGTAATTCGATGTTGGGCATATTACCGCAGATATGGTTTTGGTCTCAAAGACATGTCAGAGCACGCAGTTCTCAATGCTAACTACTTGCGTCACGCTCTCCACAGAGAAGCCGCCGCTGCAGGAGTTTCACACATGTTTGTCGACGGCGCGGATGCCGATGTTGCAAAGCACGAATTTACTCTGTCACTACAGCCTGCTAAAGAAGCAGTCGGCGTTTCCGCAATGGATGTCGCCAAAGGTTTACTCGACATGGGCTACATGGCTCCAACTGTCTATTTCCCGTTGGTAGTTCCTGAATGTATGATGTTTGAGCCAACAGAAACTGAAAGTCGTGATACACTAGACCAATTCGCCAAAGATTTTGTTAAAGTCCTACAAATTGACGCTGAAACCCTACACGAAGCACCGATTACAACACCAGTTAGAAGAGTCGATGAAGTGTATGCGGCAAGAAACCTATGTCTCAAACACCCATTTGATGAAGAGTAGTGTTGCTAATGGTGAGGGCGCGAGACAAAAGCCCCGAAGTATTTGGTTGGCAGAAAATTGAGTTGAAACCGAATGCGGGATCGGTTCTGCTTCCACTCTCGTGGGGCTTATTGCCATTAGTACTCACGGTAATTGTTTACATGACTGAGACTGGCCTTAGTTACATCAACTTTCTTGGTGCTGGTGCGGTAATTCTTATGCTGGTTGGGGGGATTGCAGCGGTCAGTGAACGACAAGGAATCTTCAATTCTTTGAAGGTCGGTTTAGGTTTTTTCTTTACCTGTCTCTCTTTATTTTCTTGGTTGATGGTGGCGAATAACAATTTTCAAGTTGAGTTAGGAATTGTCTCTTCATTCTTAGCTTTCGCCATGATTTACCGTTCACTTGAGTTTATTTTTAACGATGCAAATTTAATCTTTCAAACA
>WTIT01000134.1 GCA_011526375.1 Methanobacteriota archaeon | reverse complement strand
GTTGCGCGCGAGCCGCGTGATCTCCAGGACGCACCCCGACCGCTTGTCCTTGGACGGCCGCTTGATTTTGGCCAGGTTGGCCTGCACCTTCTCAAGCACGCGGTCCAGCATCGCCGGCCGGTCGACGAGCGACGTCTCGACGCGCTTGAAGAGTGCCATCGCCGACTCTGGCACCTTCATGAGCGGCGCCTTGGCGCTGTTCTTGACGCGCTCCAGCTGCGTCTGCAGCACAGCCACTGCCTTGCCGTAGGCCTTCTTGTTGGCTTCGTACTTGCCAGCGTCGAGCAAGCTCGACCGAATCGCCGCCTCGACCTCGGCCGGTCGGTCCTCGGGCACGCGGGAGAAGAAGCCTGTGACTGCCAGCTTCACGTCCGCTTTGAAGCGGTTTGCCTCCTTGCCGGTGCCGTGCTGGAACAAGTTCAGGTTGTTGAGGTACTCCGCCTGGCTGTTGGACAAGGCCATGATCGCCGCGTGCTTGGGGCCTGCGAGGCTGTCCAGATTGCGCTGCTGGATCGAGGCCGGGACGAACCAGTGGCCGGCGCCGTCCGCCTTGCCGCGCTTGGGCGTCGGCTCCGCGCCTTCCTCGTCCTCCTCGGAGGGGCCGGCGAGCTGCGAGAGCCGCGTCCGGGTCTGCACGAGCGAGTCGACCAGCAGGGCCTTCTCGTTGCGCGCGTAGGCGAAGCGCATCGTGGGCATCGGGACCGGGTCGTTGAGGTCCTCGTTGAGGCGCCGGTGCATCTCCTTGAGCTGCTCGACGCGCAGGCGCGAGAGGGAGTCTTCGCTCACGCCCTTGAGCCTGGTCTCCACAAACCTGTCGACCGTGACCTGCCCCTCGACGGTGCCGACCAGCTCGCGCACGCACGCGCGCACGGCCTCCGTGACCGGATCCGCCCCGACCTCCATCGCGGCGGCCTCACGTACGATCCTCAAACTGGGCGTTCCTGGGAAGGGAGGGGGTGTAAGCCTGCGCGGCGTGGACGGGGGTTCGAACCGTTGAGCGAACGCCCGTTTGTCACGAGACAAGGGGGCACAACCAAACCGTTTTTATAAACTTTTTTTAACGCGATCTCACATCGCTCCAGTGCGCGTAATCAAAGTGCAGCGAGAGCGCGGGCGCGCGGAAGAAGTTGGCCGCGCGGTTGGCGTCCCGGTGCCTATGGTCGAGCGCGTTCGCCCAATTGAAGTCGAGGAGATAGTCGGTGCGGAGCGCCTCCGTGATGAGGTCCGCAACTTTGTCGCGATTGGATTTGACGACGCTCTCAAAGTTGTCGCAAATCTCAACCATGTCCATGGACAATTCCTTTTCCAAGTCTCTGTACAGGCCGAATTGCAACGAATCGTCTAGTGCGTAGAATATGTCGCACATGGCCTTGTCCACCGCGCGGCCGTCGGGCGATTGCGCGTAAGGCAACGCGTCGTTGACGGGCAGCCAAATGCAGAGCTCCTTCCACACGGCCGCCACATCTTCGGGGTGCGTAAACTTAAACACGTGGCCGCCCGTGCCGTCGACGCTGTTGCTCTTGATGATCCTCAGGCGCGTTTGGAGCAGAATGAACAGCCACTTGGGCAGGCCCGTTGCGGGTGCCACAAATTGCACAAGCTCCTTTTGGTAGAAACCGTCCTCGCCATCCCAGAGTCGATCGCACAAGGAGATGAACACGGTGCTCTCCTCGGTGAGCTCGCGGCCATCCAAGAGGTTCCGCTTGTCGGGGGCAAGCGCTGCCTTTTGCAGCTGCGCCCACGCGGCCGGGTGCGCCTTGAACATCGCGAGCCAGCTCTCCGGCAGGCCGTCGTGCTTCACCAGGACGCCCTCGGCGAGGGCGTCGTGGCACAGCTCCGTGAGGGCCGCCGGGCTCTTGCGCTTGGTGCCCGACATGGCGGCGGATTCCTTCGGTGGCACACGGGCGCACAAGCGGGGCGTTTTTGTAAAAACGTTGGACTCGCTAGCCTGAGAAGGGGCGACGGCGCGCCCGGATGCCTCGATCGGTCGTCACGATGCTCGGCTTCATGCTCGGCGTCGCCTTGGGCATGAGCTTCTTCCGCCCAAGGGACCTCAACGCCGCGGTCGTCCACGGCAACGTGGAGGCGGTGCGGCTCATCCTCACGTCGAGCGCGATGCACAGCGTCGATTTAGATCGCGCGCTGCGCGTGAGCGCCGGCCTTGGTCGGCTCGACCTCACGAAGCTGCTCGTGGAGCACGGCGCGTCGGACATGGAGGGCGCGCTCACGCGCGCGGCGTCGCAGAACCAGATGGCCGCGATTCGATGGCTCGTCTCCCCCGAGCGCACGGCCCCGGCCACCGACCTGTCGCGCGCGATTAAGGTGGCCTGCCGCAGCGGCTCGGCCGAGGCGGAGTTCTTCCTGCTGACCCTGCAGCGGCACCCGACCGACTGACTGGCCGGGTAGTGGTGCGTGTGGTAGAAAGTCGGCGCGCTAACGCGCCCCAGTTTTGTGTCGCGTATGACCAGCAAAATAATCCGCGTGCGTCAAAGTACAAGCGAGGAGGAAAAGCGATGGATTTGCTCAACCCGTACGTTGGCGGCAGCACCGGCGGCCTCGGCGGCGGCGGTGGCGGCGGCGGGCCCGTCGCTTCCGTACGCGCTCCCGGCAACCCGCTCACGGGCGTCAAGAGGCCGTCGGGCGGCAACCCGGTGGCCGTGCCGCGCTCGCTGCCCGCCTCGCGCGGCCGCGACGTCGAGCCGGGCGGCGCCGTGAAGGTCCCGAAGCTCCGCAACGGCAACAAGAACAACGAAATGACCAACGTGTGCGTGCCCTATAACCGCGTGACGCCGCTCGAGATGCTCTCGGGCTTCTGCGGCCGGCTGAGCCCGGGCGACTGCATCTTTGTGGACAAGTTCCCGCCCGGCTTTGTCAACGGCGCCAACCGCGCGGCGCACCTGAACAACGCCACGCTGGGCGTCAACACCCTGTCGCGCGTGGTGGGCATCGACGGCCTCAACCGCCTGCTCATCTCGGCCAAGCCGTCGGGCTACGTCATCGGCGAGAACCTGCTCGCGGTCAGCAAGGACCAGAAGGTGCACGATGCCATCTTCGACAAGACGACCGGCGAGTTTACGCTCAAGACCCTCGCGCGCTTCCGCCTGGACGGCATCGTCAAATCCAACGACGAGCCGGGCGCCTTCACGTCGAGCGGCACGCGCGACGCCGCGATTTTCAACATTGCGCTGCAGGGTCCGACGCTCGTCAACAACGGCTACCTTTACTACGACGACGGCTCGCAAAACAAGCACAGCGGCGAGAAGGGGCGCCTCAACAACGCGACGGGCGTGCCCGACACGCGCACGGTCGAGAGCTTTGCGCGCAGCTCGACCGAGGCGGGCTTCCACGTGGGCGGCGTCGGCCCGCCCGGACGCACCGGCTCGCCGTGGCTCGGCGCGTCGGGCTACGACTTTGTGGCGCAGTTCACGGGCACCTACTCCATGTACCCCGCGCAGCAGTTCGACCGCGGCGTGCGCTCGCTCGACACGCTCTACGTCGGGCTCGTGGCCGTCAAGCTGGACGAGGACGCGGCCAAGGAGGTGCCCGGGTACGTCGAGGGCAACTGCTACTTCTTTTTTCAGTATATGCCTTTTTCGTCGCGCGCGGCGCACCTCGTGCAGATGGTGGCCGGTCTCACCGATGCGGGAAAGCCCCGCGCGGACGCCGAGGCCGAGATCACGCGCAAGTACGTCGCGCACACCAAGGGCACGTCGCGCCACCGCTTCGACCAGAACCCGTTCGACGCCGTGCGCACCGACGACCTGCGCGCCATGGTGGGCGCCTGGCACGTCGGCCGCGTGCTCGACTGCAAGGCCATGCGCTACGACAGCTACGCGGGCGGCCCGGCCGACACGGCCTACGCGCTCATGGTCGACGTGGGCGTCGCGTGGCGCAACAGCCGCCGCATGGACGAGGGACTGACGGACACGGAGAAGGCGGCACGCGCGGCGGCGAAGGCGGCGGCGTACAAGGCGATGTCGGGCACCGAGCGCAACGCGGAGGACCGCGTGCGCGTGACGCCGGAGGCCGCCAGCCGCATGCTGCGCCCGCCGCTGAGCGAGGTCATCGGCAGCGAGATGGGCTCCTACACCGTCAACAGCTGCGACCAGTGGAAGCTCAACAAGGCCAGTGGCTCCTCCGACGGAATGCGGATCGAGTCGGGTTCGTCGCCGGACGGGGTGCCGCCGCCGCCGGGCGGGGTGCCGCCACCGCCGCCCGAGGCACCCGCGGAGCCCGCGGCTCCCCCGCCGCCGTCGGAGGCTCCGTCCGCGCCCCCGCCCGCGCTCGCGCCCGATGAGTCCGGGGCGGACGTGTTCGAGCTTGCTCCAGAAATTGAGGACGAGGAGGAGGATGAGGTGGAACGAGCGGCGACCACTATTCCTCCGCTCAGCGAAGCGGGGCGGCAGCCCGACGACCCAGCCAACGTGGGGCTCACCGGACCCACTTTCGAGGCCCCCGTCCCGGGAGTCGCGAGCGTCTCGTCGAAGCGCGCGGTCTCACCGGCCAGGAAAAAGTCGCCCGCCCGCACGGGCCGCGCCGCCGCGGCGACGACGGGGGCGTCGGTGGCGGCGGCGGCGACGGCGGCGGCAACCAAGGCGGCGCCCAAGGCGGTGGCGGCGCCGACGATGGCCGTGCCGCCGGGCGCCGCGATGGCCTCGTCGACGCCGCTCGTGCCCTCGGCCGGCCCCAGCGCCGCCGCGCGCCCACGCGCCGTGGGTGCCGCCGCCCCGGGCGGCGAGAGCGTCGACGACATGTTCTACCGGCTCATGCCCGGCGGCAAGAGCAGTAGCAGCAGCAACGGCAGCAGCAGCAGCAGCAATACGCCAGCGGCGGCCACCACGTCGGCGTCCGCGGCGGGCGCCATGGCCGAGCCGCCGCCGGCCGCCAGCCCCACGCCGTCCAACGACTCGGACACGCCGGGGCCGCGGGTCTTCAGGCGCCCGCGCTAAGCGCGCACGCACGCGAGGAATGGTAGTGGGTAGTGGGCGTGTATATACGCGGTCTGTTGTGGGCAGGCGTGTAACTTTAACGTGAATGGCGTCTTTAAGCACGCAAGAGCGCATGGAGGCGGAGTGGGCGCGCATGAAGCGCGGCATCGCCCTGGCCAACCAGCCCAACACGACCAAGGAGGCGGTCGCGGCGTTCCACGCCAGCCTCAAACGCGCGCGCGACGAGGTCGTGGCCGACTGCCGTGCCGAGCGCAAGCGCGCGCGCGCCAAGCAGTCG
Source organism: Methanobacteriota archaeon (assembly GCA_011526375.1). Taxonomy (GTDB): domain Archaea; phylum Thermoplasmatota; class Poseidoniia; order Poseidoniales; family Poseidoniaceae; genus MGIIa-L1. Next base: position 2,015 of record WTIT01000134.1, on the reverse strand, counting down.
AGCGCAGACCTGAGCGACGCGAGCATGCGCGCCGCCGCGCAGTTCACCGACAACCTGCCCTTGGCCAACTACGACGGCATCCTCCACTTGGTGCCTAGGCTCGTGAACGTCGTGACCGTAAGCTCGCAAGCTTCAAACACGCAACCCGTACAACGCTCAAACGCGCTTTCCGTGCCACGGCGCAGCTCGCAGAGGCGATCCCCGTCGCCGGCTCAGGGCTCAAGCTGCCGCTCGACCTGCACGCGATCGGCGCACGCTGCAGCAACGCGTACTTTGCTCCCCGCCGCTTCGCCGCGGTCCAGCTCGCCTTCAGCAACCCGCGCTGCCGCGTCTTGGTGTTTCGTAAGCGCTGATCAAACTCGAACTCGCTGCCTAGACCCTCTCGCATGCCGCACACGACCCGCTTGCGCGTGCGCAGATACGGGGCGACTCGTCGGCACCGGTGCGCGCGCGTTCCTGCCGCCCTAACCTGCGCGCTCTGAGTGACGAGGCCTCTGTGCGCGCGGCAGGCTGCTCCGGTCCGATGGCGGCGCGCCTGGCCATCCTCAAGGCGGCGCGGCAGCTGGCGGTGGAGGCGGGCGTGTACGTGCACGTGCGCAAGTTTTCGGTGATCAACGAGGTGCGCACGTCTTCAAACCCCAAGCCCCGTTTCCTGGAGCGACGGCGTGCGCCGCTGTGACAGGTGGGCGCGGTCTCGATCGACGCGCGGCTCGACTGCGACGCCTTCGCGTCGACGCACTCGGCGACGTCGCACTATGATAGGGCGTCCTTTGTGGGTTTGGCTTGGCGTCCCGGTGGCGAGTCGATCTGCTGCGGTGCGCCCACGCCTCGCGCGCGCGGCGCGTTGCCCTTTGCCACGCTCACGCGGCCCGTGCGCGTGCGCAGAAATCTACTCGACGGGCAAAGCCAACCTCCCCGGCTCGACGCGCCAGCGCGACCTGCTCGCCTCGTTTGCGCGCATGGTCTCGGAGCTGCTGCGGCACAGCGACCGGCCGGAGGTGCGTGATCGGCTGAAGCCGCACCTGCGGCTCTGCCACCGGCCCAAGGAGGTCACGCGCGACGACGCGCCCGCGCTCAACGCGATGGTGGCGGAGGGGGAGGCGCACGGGTCGGGGTCGGGAACGGCCAAGACAAAGGCGCCCAAGGCGCCCAAGGCGGCCAAGGCGCCCAAGCCAGTGGTCGCGGACCTCTTTGAAGGCGACTGGGCGATGGAGCCGCTCGAGGCGATGCCCAGCGTGCACCTGGACGCCGCGGACACCGCCGCGCTTCTGGCCAAGGCGTCAGCCTTCCTCGCGTGATCGTGATTTGGGAGGGGGAGGGTGTTTAAAGGTCGTTTATAAAAACGTTTGGGTTGTGTGCCCCGTACATCCAGACCACCCGCGTGTCCGCACTCGCGCGCGGCATGATCTACTACGTGTACGATATCCGGTACCTTGAGTGGACGTACCCGTCCAAGCTCTGGACGGAGCCGAACGTGGCGAACCAGGACGCCGGCACCGCCCGGGTCCTGCGCCAGTGGTCCAAGCAGATGTTCGCGGTTGAGCAGAGAGAGCCCAGCGACCGGGCGCTCGGCGAGGCCGCGCAGCGGATATGCATAGACTTCTTCACGAATACCGTGCTCGTGCTCGTCGACCGCGAGGAGGAGGCCCTCGTCTGGGACGTCAACGCCAACCGAAAGGCCTGGTCGGACAATCGGGTCAGCGACGTTGCCCGCGCGCGCATAGTCGCGCTCGCGTCGCTGTACGCCGACTTGTGCAAGACAAACAAGCGACGAGCGGTCGAGCTCGCGTTTCATAACGCGCTTCGCGGCCCGATCGATCCCTACGAAGCCAGAGACGCCACTCCGGAGGAGAGGGATCAACGATGCCGGCAGTGGCTAGACGCGATGAACGAGTTCGACTTGGGCACGGTTGTCAACCTCCTGTTTCGGCCGCCCGCGTACAGCTCGTACCTCCCGCACGACCGATTCGACAAGCTGCTTGAGGTCCTGAAAGCGTCCGTCGAGTCTCATGCGC
>WTIT01000100.1 GCA_011526375.1 Methanobacteriota archaeon | reverse complement strand
AATCTAATGTGACTTGACTGATTGGTACATTCGCAATGACTTCCGTTGGCAATGCAGTAGCATAAACTTCGGTGAATGATGATGCATCGTTAATCGCAGCAGCTTTGGCAAATGCAGAACTTGAAGAATATACGAATTGTGTATTAAGTGAATAAGGGTCATCAGAAATCAAAGTCGGGCGAATATTATAGTCATTGATTATTATATCACCGTCTAATAATTGAGAGTTCCCAATAACATCGATATTTTCAGATGATTGATAATTGTAAAGATAAGTTATCTGTGGGTCGCATTCAAAAGTAGTCATTATCTCACTACCAAGGTCTATTTCCCAATCACCGTCCAAATCAGTACCAATTGTTATTTTGGTACCACCATAAGGACAGTTTTCTCCTGCTGGTTCAACGGTTTTTTCTGAAATTATGCTGGTTCCATCTATTCCATCCATTCCATCTGCTCCATCCGTACCGTCTAATCCATCGACTCCATTTGTTCCATTTGTCCCATCTAGACCGCTTGGTAAATCTAATTCTAGTACACTCCAACCGACTGCAGAGCAATATTGAAATTGTTTTTCATCTTCAACGTAAATCAAAATACCTAGATTATTACTTTCACAGTCTGGCGCTTGAGCGCCTGTTCTGACATATGTCATTGGGTTTACTGGATCATTGCTCTCGGAAGAATCAGTAGACTCATCACTATCATTGTTGATACAACCAGCTAATATTGATGACAGCAAAAGCGTCAAAATTAACAGTGCAACTTGTTTTCTCGCCATAAATCAACTATGTTATTCTAATATTTAAGATTCATTTGAACATATATTCCTATTAGATAAACAAATAATAAACACGCCTTTGAAACAACCAGTCGCAATCTTTCTAACGCTGATTACGGCCAATTTAATCTTAGATTTCTGTCGGCTTGATTGATGATTGGTAGTCCCTCCCGGATTTGAACCGAGGTCGGAGGAACCAGAATCCTCCATGATGGACCGCTACACTAAGGGACTATGACGGCCGCTACACTGCTTGCTTTTTCAATTAAGCGGTCTCTTTGAATATATTTGCAGGACATTGTTTTATTTACCACTTCAAACACAATAGTAGACATGAGAAAGATACTAGCAGTGCTGATGACCTTTTCAATGGTCTTGGCTGGATGTATGGATTTAACAGATGAAGATGTAGAAAGTATAGTTGACAGCATTGTCGATTTACCTGGATGTAATGACGAGACTGCATACAATTATGACGAAAACGCGACTAATAATTTAGCGTGTTTGACTGAGCAAGTTCTCAAGGACTCGGTTACTGATTTTATCAACCTCGTTGATAATGGACCTGCTTGGGGTGAAACAATGGGCATGATGATGGAAGGTAGTGAGACTGATTCCGATGGAATGACCACCTCGTTCACTACCACAATGGCCGTTTCTCCTGATGGAATGTTCGTGATGACCGAAATGGACATGGGCATGATGGTTATTGAGATAGGCGAGTTGATGACTGAAAATGAGGATGGAACCACAAATATCCAGACTACATGGATGGGCAATACCTTCCAGATGAACACAGAAGCTGTGTTTGACGATCATTGGAACGAACAATCATTCAATGAAGATGATGATGATCATGACGAAGACCACAGTGATGAAATGGTCTGTTATGACATGGACACTCACACCGTACTAGCGGAAATTGACAACCAAGCAGATTGTGAGAATGGCGGCTACATGTGGGTTCCTGCCAACAGTGGACCCGATGGCGACGATAGCCATGATGGAGACCACAGTGATGACATGGATGACATGGATGACATGGATCTAGGACTACCAGACACTGATGTTGAAATTCCAGACGATTTCGACCCTGCAACTGCACTATACACCGCAGGATTGTCTACGAGTAATGGATATTCATTCACTACTGTAGTTGAGCATGATGTAGACTATTCCACAACCATGACGTTCACCCTATCTACTGACCTGGCCGTAACCAGCCTAGTCATGGTAGAGAGTTATGACGGAATGACTAGTACATCATCAATTACCATTCTGGATGCCGAAGCAGCTGACCAACTGCTTGTTAATGATGAGACATTGGTCGAGCACGCACTTCCGTTCACACTATCACCAATGGGTGGCGATGACCATGGAGACCATGACGGACATGACCACGGTGACCACGACGATCATGATGGTGATCACGATGGCGACCATGACGACCATGACGGAGATCATGATGACCATGATGGAGATCATGGCGACGGCGGCCACGATGACCACGACGGAGACCACGACACTGACGACGGACCAATGTTTACCTGTGCAAATGGCGACGAAATCCCACTTTTGGTCGTTAACAACGGTGAAGGTGACTGTGATGGCTCTGATGAACCTCAATATGATAGCGAAGGCAATGAAATCAGTTCTTTCACATGTATGGATGGCAGTCAGATTATGCTTTCTCAAGTAAATGACGGAAACGAGGATTGTCTTGACGGAGATGATGAGGCACCATCAATGGATGATGGCCACGACCATGATGACCACGAAGAAATGATTTACGATTGTGCATACATCGTTGCCATTGATAGTTTAGTTAACGATGAAAACGGCCAGCCTGACTACACAAACTCTTGGGATGGTACCAACTTAGACACCAGTCTTTGCGGCAACGTTGTTGAGAATCCTGAAGACTACCAAACTTTAGACAACGGAATTCTAAACCTTCCGACCGAGTTCTACGGCTGGGATTTTGGTGACGGCGCAACACTACATTTCAGCATATCAAACAACGAACTTCAATTAGTTAGCACCGTCGATTCCCAAGAGGAGTGCTATGAAGGCACTTACAATGCTGATGATGGTACATGTTTGCAACAAACTGGCGTCTCTATATCAGCATCCGATGAAACAATGATGATTTGGAGTCACTCTGACGGTGAGGAATTGACGGTTTTGTATCAATATGATTCAACTACTGGTAGTGGTATTCTAACCGCACTCGATTACGAAGATGATGATGATGATGATCATGATGGCTATGTGTTCTACTGCTCAAATGATGGAGAAGCATATGCTAACTCAATGGGAGGAATTCTCTGTCCTGATGGCGCTGGAGTAGTACCAACATGCCCAGATGGTGAGCCATGTGTATGTATCGACGTCGATGGTTCATGTGACGATGGTGATGATGATTGGGGCTATGAAAGCCACGATGACCACGGTGATGAAGAAATGGTGTGCTATGACATGTACAATCACGCTGTTATGTTAGAATATGACAATGAAGTAGATTGTGAAAATGCTGGTTACATGTGGACTAGCGCTGATGGTGACGATGATGATCATGATGGACACGACCACGGAGATCATGACGACCACGACGACCATATGATGGCATACGACTGGATGATTGATACTGCAGATATGATGTCCGAAACCGAAGTTATTGGAGCATTTGCAGACTATCACATTGTTCTATCAAACTGTGTGTCTGAAAGCAGTGATGACATGATGGGTGGCGAAACATTGAGTTGTGGCGATGACGTATTGAAGGTCACAATCGCTGAGGCTACTGCAATTGGCGCTGATGTAACGTTCCACGATGCTGATTCATCTGGAACTATTACCTCTGGAGACATGGTTCATATCAACCCAGATATCGATGCTGGTGGCGAATGGAATACCGTTAGACTGTACTCAGTTGATGCTGATAAGTACTCTGACGAGAACCCAATGATGACACCCGGTTTCGGTGCAGTTGCTGGCATCATCGCACTCCTTGGTGCTGCGCTACTAACTCGCAGAGACTAAACAGTCTAACTGTTATGCAAGGAAATCTCTATCTCAGATAGAGACAAAGCGGAATAGAACCTTTGATACTGCGGATAGCATCATGATGATGAGGAATGAACCCAAAGCCCATCTAGCCCATGGCCTGTCTGGTTTTTCTGGTGGCCATGGGTCAAATCCGAGACGTTCTGCCTCTTCGACAAGTGCAGCTAATTCTGCTAACTCTTCCTCGACACTCTGGGCGGGCATGGTTACCTCCAAATGAGCGTAATACATCAATATGAGTGATTAATCACAAACATAGTATTTTAACAACAATCATTGAAACTAAAACTGGTGAACTGATGTCTACTAAACCAAAGTCCAATGGCAAGACAATATTTGTTACCGGGGTAAATGGTCATATTGGCAATCAAATTGTCAGAGACTTATTGGAAAATGGCTACAATGTCAAGGGCTCTGTCAGAGACCTCAAAGATGAGTCGAAAACCGCCCACGTTATTCAACATGCGAAAGATGTTGGCGTTGAAGATCGTCTAGAATTAGTCGAGGGCGATATCCTTGATGCGGACAATTGGGCCGAGATGATAACTGGTTGTGATTCATTATTTCATACTGCAACAATCTACTCTAATACCAAAGACGGACAACTGATTATTGATACTGCATTACTTGGAACTACCCATTTACTAACAGCAGCAAGAGATGCTGGAATCAAGCGCGTTGTCTACACCTCCAGTGTCGCAGCCGTTGGTAATACTCCAAAGGGCAGAGCTAAAACCGAAGATGATTGGCAAACTGAGCGTTCATCACCATACATTATTGCAAAGACAGATAGTGAACGCAAAGCCTGGGAATTGGCTGAAGAATTCGACATTGATTTGCGGGTAATTAACCCAAGTGCCGTTATTGGTGGCGGATTTGTCAACCCAACTCCAAGCGTTGATTTCTTCCCTGATATCGTCAACGGTAATGTCCCAATGGCACCAAAAATTCCGCTCTCAATTGTTCATGTGAGAGATGTTGCAATCGCCCACAGAAGAGCGTATGAAGTTGATGAGGCAGCAGGCAGATTCATTCTCGCTCCTCACAATAATTTGACATTAGTCGATGTTTGTCGAACTGTTAAGCGATTATATCCAGACAGTAAGGCTCCTAAGCGAGGCATTCCTCGGTCAATGATGTCGCTAGTGGTATTGTTTGATTGGTTTAACGGACTTAGGGGCAAGAAGCGTTACATGACAAGAAAAACCGTCAAAGGATTCTTCCGTGGTGACTCAAATATGTCATCCCAGAAAGCCACCGATGTACTCGGAATGAAGTGGATCTCATTAGAAGACAGTATCAAAGAGACAGTGGATGAGTTCAAATCACGGTCGTTGGTACCATAGGCTCAGAAGTATCTTCTCCTTTAGCCCACTTTTTCTTGATGAATTTGAATAAAATTCGGGAGAATACCATCGAGAATAGCAGGAAGATGATAGAGGTCCAAATTGGCGCATTGTCACTGGTGGCAATAAAGTAAGTTACAATCAAAATTCCAGTCCCATAAACGGCTCTGAAGGCTGAGAAAAGCATCAATGAGCGAAAGGTTGGAGACTTAGAAAGGCGAGCAAAAAACGACAACTTTTGCTCTTCCTCCATGTATTAGGCTGTGGCTTTTCCTTCAAAATATAGTGTGTTGGTTCTTTAATTATGGGAAACTAACTGAAACAGTTTTAATATTGAATGATTTAACAATCGATTAGAGCCTGTGCTTAAAGCGTGACCGGAGTTGTTGATATTAGAGATAAGTCAAAATTAAACCAAAGAATAATTGCAATTATTCTCGTCCTTGTTTTAATTCCAGTGGCCTACTCAAGTGCTGAGCCCGTATTGGATAAAGAAGGTATTTTTGATGAACCTTATGAGTCCATTCACGGTATTTCAGACTCACATTTTTTACTTCGTAACTCTACTTCGATATCAATTTTTGATGTTAGAACTGAACAAACAATTGATACTGCTCCTTGTACTAATTTTTTGAGAGTCAATGTTAATGCAACAATAGCAATGTGCAGTGAAGCAACATATGTCATGGGAACTTCGGGTTTTTCAATTTTACATCAAGGACCTATCAATCGTCTTGCATCGCCAATTACAAATTTGACTTCAAAATTAGATGGAAATTTTCCAAACGATCCTGGCTGTTTGAAAGGTACTGGAGGTTCATTAAAAATTTATAATGATACACAAATTGTAAAACAGATTAGTCTATCATCGCCTTCCAATTTTTATGTCTTTTTGCTGCATGCATTTATTTCTGAAGATTCAACTAAAGTCAAATTAGTGTATACAATAAAAACAAGTGGCGGTGGTAGTTGTCAAGATGCATATGCAAGATATGTAGAATTAAACTATACAACTGTTTCATCGCTTTACATCACTCAATCTATTGGAATAGACATACATTTGGCTAAGAACATAATTAATGTCGATAATGGAGGGGTTTTACTAGGTGGTAGTGGCTATCATCAATCAATAAGTATAGCTTCAGGAGGTACAATCCCGATACCTGACAGTAATCTAAATGGTCAATATTCCAGTAAATTTTGCTCAATGTCATCTACAGATTCTGGCGCAACTGGCGATTTCATCACTATTGGCAGTACTGATATAGAGATAAGAAATGCTCCGACTTTAATCGCATGTACGTCACAGTATAATGGCACATACCTGACAAACGAAGGATGGGGCACAGTATGGTATGATAGTGATTTGGATGGCTTTGGAGACTTAACCGACCTATTTCCAAATGATTCGACACAGTGGTTAGATCAAGATAATGACGGTTACGGAGATAATGCTGGAGGGACCACTCCAGATGGATGCCCTTCGGTAAATGGTAATTCGAGTATAGATTTGTATGGCTGTCTAGACAGAGATGGTGACGGATATTCAGACACCGGTGATTCATTTCCGCTTGAATCTTCTCAATGGGAGGATAAAGATGGCGATGGCTATGGTGACAATGAGGGTGGAAGATTTGGAGATAATTGTCCACTAATTTATGGCGAATCAAATAGGGATTCTTATGGCTGTCCTGATGCTGATTATGATGGCTGGAGTGATGGGTTTGATACTTTTGATAATGATTCATCACAGTGGAATGATACGGATAATGATGGCTATGGTGACCAGTTAAATGGCTTCCAAGGCGATGCCTGTCCGAAATTAGCTGGCAATTCGACGAAAGACCGCTTTGGCTGCGTAGATTTCGACGGCGATGGTTGGAGCGATAACGGTGATGCTTTACCGTACAATCCAACTCAATGGGCTGATGCTGATGGAGATGGTTATGGTGACAATGATTCTGAAGCAGCAACTGATGTTGACCTATTCCCTTCAGACGGCACTCAGTGGAACGATACTGATGGTGACGGTCATGGCGATAATCCATACGGCAATCAAGGCGATTGGTTTCCCGATGACCC
>WTIT01000129.1 GCA_011526375.1 Methanobacteriota archaeon | reverse complement strand
GTGAGATTTCAGGAACTCCAACCGACATTACTGCAACTTCAACATTCACAGTTACAGCAACTAATACTGGTGGTAGTACAACAACTACAATCACCATTACAGTTAATGATGTCATACCGTCGATGGTTAGTTACAGTGGTAGCCCATTCACTCTAACTAAGGGCACAGCAATGAATACAGCGACACCATCTGCAAACGGTGGTGCTGTTGAGACTTGGTCTATAACGCCAGGTTTGCCTTCCGGTCTGAACTTTGATACATCCACTGGAGAAATCTCAGGAACCCCTACAATAGTGTCCTCACAGACAGTTTACACAGTTACGGCTACCAATACTGGTGGAAGTGCAACCACAACCATCTCTATTCTGATTAATGATGCTGCGCCAATTATTGACTATTCACCAAACTCCTACATCTTAACAATAGATACTCAGATGCCAAACGCAAATCCAACCTCTGGCGGTGGTGCAGTGGTTACATGGTCTATTGCGCCAGGTCTTCCTGCAGGTCTAAACTTTGATACCTCGAACGGTCAGATTTCCGGTACGCCAACGGCTATCATTGCTGCAACAAACTTTACTGTTACAGCAACAAATGCCGGCGGTACAGATACCGCTTTCGTTAACATTACTGTAAATGATGTTGCTCCATCAGAACTTGAATATGCACCTAATTCCTTGTCATTGTCTAAAGGTTCACTAATGCAGACTGCTATACCAACATACAATGGTGGCACCGTCACAACTTGGACAATATCACCATCACTGCCAACTGGACTTTCATTATCTGCTTCTACTGGTGCCATATCAGGAACACCTACTGCAATAACACCGTCCACTGCATATACAGTTACGGCTAGCAACACTGGTGGTAGCGCTTCGACTATTGTCACAATAGAAGTGAATGAGGCTGTTCCAGTAATAGGATATGGAACAACTACACTAACAACACAAATTAATCTGCAGATTAACACCATTACACCGAGTTCAACTGGTGGACCAGTTGCAACATGGTCAATTTCACCAGGTCTACCAACTGGCCTAAGTATCGATGCATCAACTGGTGAAATTAGTGGTACTCCAACTGTTGTATCTCCGTCGACTGTGTACACAATAACCGCATCAAATAGTGGTGGTACTGATACTGCAACAGTAACCATTCAGGTAAATGACGTTGCACCATCCACGGTTGCTTACAGTTCAACGTTCCTTCAACTAACTAAGGATACAGCAATGACACCGGATGAGCCAACCAACCTTGGTGGTACAGTAACATCGTGGACAATTACTCCAGATCTACCAAATGGACTGTCTATCAATGCAGTTAATGGAACAATATCAGGTACACCACTATCAGTATCCACAGCAACAACATATACAATCACTGCAGCAAACAGTGGTGGTAGCGCAACAGTGAGTATTACTATCTTAATCAACGATGCCCCACCATCGTCAATAAACTACAGCCCAAGTTCATCTGTACTGACCAAGGGTACAATCATGGGTAACGTTACTCCAACCTATAGTGGCGGAACACCAAACTCTTGGACAATTACTCCAAGCCTGCCTACTGGTCTGTCATTCAACACGTCTAGTGGTGAAATTGGTGGAACTCCAACTGCAGTTTCTCCGCAAACAGTATACACAATTACTGCAACAAACGCTGGTGGTAGTGGCACAACTACAATTACCATTCAGGTAAACGACATACCGCCATATCTACTTTCATACAATGATGATCCGTTTACATTGACCAAAGGAACAGCAATGACTGCCGCAAGTCCAACTATTAGTGGTGGACAAATAGACACTTGGAGTATAGACCCGGCCTTGCCTACTGGACTACTAATCGATTCTTCAACCGGTGAAATAAGTGGTAATCCATCTGTAATTTCACCATCCACGGTTTACACAGTCACGGCAACCAACACCGGAGGTAGCACGACAACAACCATCACAATTACCGTTAATGACGTCATACCTTCATCGATTACATACAGTGACAACCCATACACCTTAACCAAAGATTCTGCCATGACAGCAGACACTCCAACAGTTCTAGGTGGCGCAGTAACATCTTGGGCAATTAATCCTGAGCTGCCAAACGGCCTCTTATTCGACACATCAAATGGTGAGATTTCCGGAACTCCAACTACCGTATCTCCATCGACAACCTACACCGTTTACGCCAACAACTCCGGCGGTAGTGCTACAACTACGATTGACATACTTGTTAACGATGCTCCACCATCAGGAGTTACCTATGGTAGTGGTCCGTTCACCTATGAAAATGGTACGCTAATAACTCCGCTGACACCAAGTGCTGGCGGTGGCGCTGTTGTATCTTGGTCAGTATCACCTGCATTGCCAACAGGCCTTGTTCTTGATGCTGCAACAGGTGTGATTTCAGGAACACCAACAGTAATTTCACCATCCACAGTTTACACAGTAACCGCAACCAACGCAGGTGGTAGTGACTCAACTACAGTTACTATCGAAGTAAATGACGTTCCACCGTCGCTAATTGTCTACAACCCAAGTGCATTCACCTTGTCGAAGGACTCACCAATGAATGCAGTTACGCCAACTAACAACGGCGGTGATGTTGAAACATGGACTGTTTCACCGGCTCTTCCATTAGGTCTAGTTCTTGACAGTAGCACAGGTGAAATCTCAGGAACACCAACAGCAGTTACTGCTTATGCAACTTACACCATAACAGGAACTAACACTGGAGGAAGCGCTACAACAACGATTACTATTATCGTTAATGATGCAGCACCTAAGGACATCGAATACCCTGGTAGCCCGTTCACATACACCAAGGGTACGGCAATTACACCTGTGACACCGACAGCAAACGGTGGTGCAGTGACGCTATGGTCAATTTCACCAACGCTGTCTCCAGGCTTGATTTTCGATACCGCTACAGGTGAAATCTCAGGAACACCAACTAGTATTACCACAGCTACAACATACACCGTTACTGCGATCAATGCAGGAGGTAGTGGAACAGGAGATGTCACAATAACCGTCAATGACGTTGCTCCATCATCTATCTCTTACACACCAAGTTTCCTGTCATTGGCTAAGAATTCGACAATAAGCCCTGCTACCCCAACAAACCAGGGTGGAGTGATTACTCTCTACACAGTTAATCCATCACTGCCACCAGGACTTGTATTGGATTCATCTACTGGTGTGATATCAGGTACTCCAACTGCGATTACTTCTCTAGCGGTTTACACCATTACCGGAACCAACTCTGGTGGAGGTGCGACCACAACTGTAACGATAATCGTCAACGACGAGATTCCTTATGACATAATTTACAACCCGAGTTCTCAAACTCTAACTAAAGGAGCCCCAATGGGTGCTGTTACTCCATCAGTAAGTGGTGGTGCAGTCAACTCTTGGACTATTTCACCAGCTCTGCCAACAGGATTGACAATTGATGCAGCCACTGGTGAAATAAGTGGTACACCAACAGTAGTTTCACCATCCACAGTATATACTGTTACAGCAACCAATGCCGGTGGTAGTGGAACTGGAACCATAACAATTCAGGTCAACGATGTTGCACCATTCTCGGTAGTCTACGGCAACAGTCCATACATTCTAACCAACGGAACTCAAATGACCGCTGATACGCCAACATCTCTAGGTGGTGCAGTAGAAGATTGGTCAATTACCCCAACTCTGCCTACAGGTCTTGTCTTTGACGAAATTACCGGTACTATTTCAGGAACTCCAACTGTGAACTCTCCAACTACGATTTACACAATTACTGCCAACAATACCGGTGGTAATACTACAACAACTGTTGAAATTACGGTAAACGATGTTATTCCATCAACGATTGTCTACAGTGGAGATCCGTTCTCGCTAACTAACGGCGTTCAAATGTCAGCAGACACACCAACCGCTGCAGGCGGTGCGGTCGACTCATGGTCTATCTCACCAGATCTGCCAACAGGTCTCGCCTTTGATACCGCAACTGGTGAGATATCAGGAACTCCAACTGTGCTCTCACCACTCACAGCATACACAATTACTGCAACCAATACAGGTGGTAGTGATTCAGTGACAATAAGTCTTGAAGTCAACGATATTGCTCCAACTTCCATCACTTACGCCGGCACCCCATACACACTAACCAACAATACTGCAATGCAAGCAGATATGCCAACAACAACCGGTGGCCCAGTAGTGTCTTGGACAATCACCCCAGCACTCCCTACGGGTCTTCTGTTTGATACCGCAACTGGAGAGATATCAGGAACTCCGACCGTTGTCAATGCAACTACCACATACACAGTTAATGCGACCAACACTGGTGGCAGTGTTACAACAACAATTACGATTACAGTCATTGATGTCGTTCCAACGATTGATTACACTGTAAACGACCTAAATCTTGTCAATAATACACCAAGTAGTGATTTACCACTAACACCAACCGTGACTGGACCAGGAGAAATTGTCTCTTGGACAATTAGTCCTTCAGTACCTGCCGGATTGACCTTTGATACCGCAACTGGAGAAATCAGTGGAACACCAACAACTCTGCTGCCACGTACCATGTTTACCATAACTGGAACTAACTCAGGTGGAGCAACCTCAGTAGACATCAACATTACCATTGTTGATGAGGTCCCAGCGATTTCTTACCAACCAGATGACTTGATTCTGTCCAATAACACGGCGAGTAATGACTTGCCACTAGATGCGATATTGACCGGTTCTGGCGAGATGGTTTCCTGGGTAATCAGTCCAAGTATGCCTGATGGCCTATCTTTCGACACTGCAACTGGTACAATCAGTGGAACACCAGCACAATTACTGGACCGAACTATGTTCACCATTACTGCAACAAATACCGGAGGTTCAGCAACAACCTACATCAACATCACCATCAATGATGAAATTCCAACAATTGTCTATACACCAGATGATTTGACAATGGTCAACAATACTGCTAGCGTGGATTTGCCATTAACTCCAACAGTTTCTGGTGCTGGTGAAATCACCAGCTGGACTATCGAGCCAACTCTACCGGAAGGCCTAGCATTCGATACATCAACTGGTGTAATCAGTGGAACCGCAACAGAAATCGTCGCACGCACTATGTTTACTATCAACGGAACTAACACCGGTGGAACGGTTACTTCCTACATCAACATAACAGTGGTAAGTAATGTTCCAATGATTGCTTACATCCCAGATGATATCAGTCTTCTAAGTAATTCCAGCGTTTTGGACCTATCACCAATATCCACTGGTGGACTAGTAACACAATGGAGTATTTCTCCTGAGTTGTCTGCTGGACTTTACTTCAACACTTCAACCGGACAACTTAGCGGCATACCAACAGCTATGGCCAGCCGAACACAATACACAGTAACAGCAAGCAATGATGACGGGGCAATGTCGGTTAACTTGAATATCACAGTTGAAGATACAGTCTATGACTTGCCAACTGGACCAATATACTTGTTGAACGGCAGTGAAATTACTCCTATTGTACCAATCTCAAGCATTAGTGATTCCACCTTCGAAATTCACCCAGAGTTGCCAGAAGGCATGGTATTCGATGAAACGGATGGTTCGATCTCGGGTACTCCAACAGAAGTAATTGGTCTGACTAACTTCACAATCTATTCCAATAGCAGCCAATTAAGTGACAGCGTTGTAATTGAACTCGAAGTCCTTGAGGATACGGATGGCGACGAACAGCCAGACGAACTACCAGAAGACTACTCAGGTGATCTAGTCGAAGACCTAGACGATGATGGTGACGGTTACTCCGATGCCAGTGAAACTGCTTGTAATTCTGATTCCCAAGATAACAACACAGTGCCTTCAGACATAGATGGTGACGGTACTTGTGATTCTCTTGACGATGATATAGATGGTGACGGAATACCAAACGATGAGGAAATAGACTTAGGTGATAATTCGACAAACACCAACAACCCAGACACTGATGGTGACGGAGTATGTGATGGTCCAGCTACACCAAATGCCAGCATTTGTACTCCAGGTCCTGACGCTTTCCCACTAGACTCGTCTGAAACCATCGATACCGATGGTGATGGAACCGGTGATAATGCAGATACTGATGATGATGGTGATGAGTGGTCTGATGAAGATGAAGCACTCTGTGGAACTAACTCCATGAGCGGAGCAAGTATACCACTCGATGGTGATGCAGATGGAATTTGCGATAAACTCGACGACAAGATTCTAGGATATTCTAGCAACGGTGTAGAGGCCGATGTCTTTGAAGCAGTTATCAATCAGCCTGACTTTATCATTCTACCAAACTTAACTGGTATGGAATCTGGTACATGGTCGATTATTCCTGCACTTCCAGCAGGATTGGAGTTCAGCGGAAGCATGGCACGTTCTGGTGACACTGGAATCATATCTGGTATTCCAACTGAGATCTCACCGATGACCAATTATACCGTGTTTGCTAACAATAGCCAAACAGGCGTGATGTTCAATTTCTCAATGGCCGTACTCGCAGATACTGATGATGACGGATTGCCAGACGGTCCATCTGTAACTGGACTTGAAGTGGATGATGATGATGACGGAGATGGTCTACTAGACGAACTTGAAGTTAAGTGTGGCAGCAGCCCAAGTGACTCCAACGATGTCGCTAAGGTTGATGAAAACGGCGAGTGTATTGTTGAGGATTCCTCGTCTGACAAGGATGATGATTCAGGATTCAGTTACTGGCTATGCTGCTTGCCGCTACTGCTATTGTTACTATTGCTACTCTTCCTCAGCCGTAGAAAGGAAGATTATGATGACGCTGAGCCAGAGAACACTACTGCAAAGCCTAAGTTTGCTGAAGGAGAGGGTACCGAAGAGAATCCGTTTGTCCTCAAGCCTGCAAAGGCTGTCAAGCCAGGAGAGGTCGTCCTAAGCAAGGAATTAATCACTATAACCAACATTACCCCTGGATTGGACATAAAATCCATTGATTTCCAAGATGATGCAAACGGTCGCAAGTTCTCAATGCAAGACCACGCTGGAAGCGAAGAAGGCGTTAGAGTTATAGAAGCAGATGAAGATGGCTCAATGAAGTTTAGAATTATCTTCGATGATAGCCACGAACCAACACTTGGTGGTGGCGAATTCCGTGCTGCAATAAAGATCGGTCACCAATCGGTTTACTTGCTGTGGGACGTTAATGTCAAGGCAGATCCTGAATATGTGAAGGAGCAAAAGAAGCTCGAAGCCGAGCGCAAGAAGGCCGAGAAAGAAGCCAAGGCTGCAGAGGAGAAGGCCGCTAAGGAGGCCAAGGCTGCAGAGGAGAAGGCCGCTAAGGAGGCCAAGGCTGCAGAGGAGAAGG
>WTIT01000138.1 GCA_011526375.1 Methanobacteriota archaeon | reverse complement strand
GAATAGCGTCAACTGTGTGCTGGGCTTCTGTTTGCCTGGCCACGTTTCGCCCCAGCTGTGATCGGGGGGTTTGTACTCCGGCGCCGGGTGGTGCACGTCATAGTTGATGCGCAGCAGCTTCTGAAAGGCGCGCTCGTTCACGGCGGTGCGCGCGGTTTCCGGTTTGGGGGAAGGGCGTGGCGGGAGCGGTGGCGGTGGCGACGCGGTGGCAGCGGCGGCAGCGGTGCTCATGGGCGCCACGCGTTTGCAAAACTCGACGGGACACAAGACGCACGTTTTTTTCTAACAAGCTAGCGTGTGTCAGTCGAGCTTCTTCCAGCACGCCGGTTCGTAGCTCTCGCGCAGCAGCTGGATGCAGAAGGCGTGCTCGCCCCGGAACTCCTCGACGCGCAGCTGCTTGGTTATGCCGTCGAGGAACTCCACGGCCACGCTCGTGTTGAACTTGGTCGTGAAGGTGTCGAGCACGCCGTCGCCGTCGGGCGGCGCCACGCGCACGTGCGACACCTCCGACTCGTGCGGCAGCAGCTTCGGCGCGATGGCGGTGGTCCAGGTGTACGTGGTGTGGTCGTACAGGAAGGCGGTCGGGATGGCGAAGCCGATCTCGGGCGAGAGGATGCACTCGGCGCCGACCGTCGCGGCGCACGCCATCGCACGCTGCGCGGCGCGCGACGGCGTGTTGGCGCTCCGCGAGATGGCAAAGTGCGAGCACATGTCGGCGGAGAAGCGCACGGAGTCGTTGTAAAAATCGCACTCGGGCGGGCGCACCGAGCCGTCGATGATCGACTCGGAGGGCCAGTGCGCCAGCAGCTCGTTGTTCTCGTTGACAAACACCACGTGCCGGGAGCGCCGGTCCGTAAACCAGAGGCTCCCGCCCCCGAACACGGCGAGTGCCGAAACGAGCTTATTAAACATGCCCTCTGCCCTACACGCGCGCGCAGAAACAAACCGGCCCCACCTAGCGCGTTCACTGCGCCCGGTTGTAAGGGGGTAGAAGCAGACAGAAAGGGCGAGTTCGAGCTGGCTGCCCTGAGCTCAGGATGTTTTTTTAAAAATATATATAACGTTTTTCATGAAATTGTTGGAGAAACGTTGCACTTGTAATCCGTCGGCGAGGACGAGAGGCGCAACGCGGCGCGTAGGCGCATGTCGTGCCTCGACGAGCCTCCGGACGTCGCGCCGCTCTACCACGCGCTGCAACGCAGCGCCGTCGCCGCCGCCGCCGCCGCCGCCGCCGCCACCGCCGCGAGCAACGACGCGGCCTTCGGCGCGGCCGCCTCGACGTTTGGCGCCCTGGACGTCGACGCACTCCTGCTCATCGCGCAGCACCTCACCCCGCTCCCGGGCGCAACCGAGTGGATCGAGCAGGCCAAGGTGGCGGTGGCCGACCTGAACGCGCTCGTGCGCTCGTGCCGCTTCTGGCGGGCGGTCCTGTGCGGCGCCGGGCACTCGCTACGCCTGGAGGCCTTTGCCCTCGCGCAGGGCTGCGTCCCGTCACCGTTGCTGTCGCTCGGCGACGGTGCCGGCCGCTACTTTGCGCAGATGCTCGCGCAGGAGCGCCACCTCGTGCACCTGCGGGTGCTCGGGAGCACCGCCGAGCTCATGCTCACGCACTGCACACGTGAGCACTGCACCGACGCGCTGCGCGCGATGCGGACGTACCGCTCGAGCCCCTTCATCGTCGACGCCGCGAGCGCGTCGATGGCCAAGGAAAAGCACGCGCTCGCCCGCCGCGCGCTCGAGGGCAAGCGCGTGAATCTGAGCGTGGCGGCGACGAGCGCCACGTTCAAGTGGGGAATCGTCGCGTCCCAAGCCGCGCGCGGCACGGCGGCGGGCGGCGTGCTTCTTGTGGCGGAGGGGTCGGATCCCGTGCACAGCAACGAGGGGGACTTGGTGCGCCCGAGCTGCCACTCCGTCTTCTCGTACGTCTCGTCGGAAAGGGCGCGGCTGTACAGCCCCGCGTCCGAGCTCCAAAAGAGTATCCACGTGCACCCGAAGAAGAGGGTGACGGCGGCGTCGGTCCGTGGCGACGTGGCCATTCTCTGCCTCGAAGAGGAAGACGTGGGAGATGCGTACTCGAGAGCCGTCCACCTGGTGAGCCTGTGGTCGCTCACGAGCCACCGCGAGGCGCAGATCGCCGAGAGTTCGAGGCGCAACGGCCGTGCCGTCGAGGTCTGGGCCACCGAGGGCGTGTCCAGTGACCGTGGCGCCTACCTCGAGATCTTCACGCTCGTGGTCGACTTTCCCTCCTCCACCTACGGCAGCGCGGGCTGGTGCACGGGGGTGTGCGTGTGCACCGACCGCTACGCGCGCGACGCTGGCGTGTGGGCCGCGACCATGAGCACGAACATCGGCTTGGGGTCCCATCACACCCTCGACACGGAGTGGCGCTACTTTGGCGCGCACGGCGGGCCGTACGAAAAGGGCGTGTCGCTCTGCGACGCCGTGAAGGTCGCTTCGGAGTCGCCGTTGGGCGCCGTCGCGCTCTGCGTGTGTGGCTGGATCTGCAAGATCCCTCAGTTTCCCGAAGATGCGGAGACGCCCCCTAAGCCGACGTTGGTGTACCGCATCGTGGTGGCGAACAAGAACCCGCAGATGACGTCCACGCGCTTCAACTGCGGAGCCTTGCCGCACAAGGTCCACGTGATCAACGTCTTCCGCGCGCCGTACGAAGGCTTCGACCTCGCAGTGGCCACCGTCGCGAGCATGGAAGCTCGCGTGCCGCACGTTCACCTGTCGCCGTGCGGCACCCTGCTCGTAACGACGTGCAAGCGTAACAGCACGGCGCCCGAGGTGCTCACCATCTACCGGTGCGATCCCCAGAGCGGTTGGCGGCGCCTCGCCCGGCACGAGCGGGCGGACAGCTACAGCACGATCTCCGGTACGCCGCTGAAGCCGGCCGTTGGGCTCTGGAAGTACGAAATTGGTCATGGGCCGCCCGCGTGCAGCCAGAAGTTTGCGCACTTTGGGTGGGCGCACCCGCACTACTTGTCAAGCACGCTCCGCAGGCCGTGCGCGGGCGTCTTCTCGCCCTGTGGCAAGTACCTCGCGCTGCTCACGCGGTGCTACATCTTCATCTTCGACCTGCACTCCTCGCTCTGCCACGGGACGCTGCACGTGCGCGGCATTCGTGTCAGCGACCAGACGCGGCCGGTCGCCCTCGCGTGGCCAGACGGCCTGTTCGTGGAGACGAATCACGGCGTGCTGCACATCGGCACGTACGACGATGCTTAGACGTCCTCCCGCGTGCGCAGCCACGCGCGCACGCCGCCAAACTCGCGCAGGATGCCCGCGTGGCGGTGCCGGTGCGGATCGAGCGGCGGCGCCTCGGGCGCGATGTCGACGGCAAGGGGCGGCGGCTGCGTCTGTGGCTGCGGCAGCGGCTGCGGCTGCAGCGCGGCGAGCGGCGTGAGCAGCGGTGGCCCGTTGATAAGCTCGTGCAGCATCTTTTGGGCGGCGCTCTGCGCCTCGGGCACCGCCTCGATCACTGGCTCCGGCGCCGGCGCGGGCGCCGGTGGAGGCGCCGGTGGAGGCGCGGGTGTGGGCGTAGGCACAGTCGGTGTGGGTCGCTTTGTGGTGTAGTAGTCGCCGATGCACGCGTCTAGATTGAACTCATGCGATCGCTTCATGCACGCACGCGCGCGTCCGTGCGTGAGTAAGCGTCACGAGCCGCGCGTTTCTGATAGAAGGGCGCACTGGCGCCATGACGCGCAGCCGGGCGACCGTGCGCCTCGTCTTTCCGACGCGGCACAAGCGCACCGCGTGGACGGCGCACGAGGTCGAGGCGCTGCTGCTTCACGTGCAGCTCTTGGGTCCACAGTGGGCGCTGATCTCCGAATCGATGGGGCGATCGTACCAATCGCTCGCGAGCAAGTACAGCCTTGAAAAGAGACGGCTTAAACACACGGCTATCACTCCCACCACTACCCCAAACGCTCCATGATGTCCAGAGCCGTCGTCGCGGTAGGCTCCCGCAACCGGTCCTCGAGCTCGTCGAAGCGCGCACGCGCCTCGCGCCTACTTGTTGGTCTTCACGTCGCTCCAGCCGTCCCGGTGGGCGTGCTCGATGCGCCCCCAGTCGCTCATCGCGCCCTTCTCGGTGTGCGGCTTGTAGTCCCCCTGCTTCACGCAGACGTTTTTGTACATTTCGGTCGTGTTGGCGATGCTGATCATGAGCGTGTTCACGTTCATCGCTGGGGACCAGCCGCCTCCCGTGTGCTCCGAGATCACCTGTGCGCAGATGCCGCCGTTGGCCCACACGTTCGTGCCCTGCAGGTGTGGGTAGTGCAGCCACACGCGCGGCGGCAAAAAGGGATACTGGTCGGAAAAGCGCATCCGCCACTCGACGTACTCGAGGCCCATCTCGATCAGCCCTTCGCGAATGCGCACGTACTCCGCGCTCGCACCGGGGATCTCGACGTAATACTTGCGGCAGTACCACAACGTGCAGTCGTCCTCGTCCACAAAGCCGAGCGAGAGGTGGCTGTCCGGATCGGCGGCGTTGGGCTGGTCGGCCTGCCTGCGCTCCGCCGCCTTGCGCTCACCCATGAGGCGCTTCGCATTGGCCAGCGTCTTGGCGGCGCTGTCCACCGTGGGGCGAGGAGCCTTCACGATCCCCGCATCGGGCGCGCTTTCAGAGGGGGTGTAACCGCGCTTCATCCGCGCGCGGAGCCTCGCGCCCACCGCCCTCGCTCGTCTTCAAAGGGGGAGCACAAGTTGGTGGTTTTTAGAAGTCTTTAAACACGCGTGTCCCTCACCTAAGGTAAATTTACGCCCGGCGCGTCGCGCTGCCACACCTTGTCGTTCGTGTCGAAGAAGAAGCGCGGGTCGGTGCGCTTGAAGAGCTCCTTGTTTTCAAAAATGTCGCCGCGGCGCCCGTTCTTGCCCGGCACGATCTGCTGCTTGTTGTCGCGCCGCTGCAGGTCGAGCTTGCCGTCCACGAGCAGCTGTTCAAAGGCGATGTTGTCCTGGTCGTCGTTGAGGGGGTAGCCGTTGCGCGTGCCGGTGCCTTCCGACGGCTGCGACTGCTGCTCGGCCGCGGCCATCATCGCCTCCTCCTCGGCGCTGAGCACCAAGGCCTCGCCCCCCTTGTCCTTTTCCTCGGCGTCAGCGGTGCTCTCCTCGAGCTTGGCCTCGTTGAAGTAGGCCAGGCCCTCAAGGGCGGCGGCTTGGGCGTTCATCTCGGTTGCCAGCTTGCGCGCCTTGATCGACAGCTCAAGGACCGACGCCTTCACATGCTCCAGGGTGCGTTTCTTGTCGTTGGGGGCGCTCATCGTGGGTTTCACCATTCGGCCGCGCACAAGCCCGGCGTTTTTAGAAAAAAACTCACAAACACAGACACAGAGACACACACACACACACAGCGTCTAGCAGTGGCGCTCGGGGTTGAACTGCTCGGCCCACGCGTACATGGCGACCTCGTGACCGCGGCCGTCGGCGCGGGCCTCGCGCACGTCCTGCTTGAAGCGCACGTCCGCACGCTCGACGAGCTTCTTGTTGGCCTGGTCGAGCCGCGCCTGCAGCGCATCGCGCTCCTTCTCCGCGGCCTGCGCACGGTTGGTCAGCTCGGTGATACGCTTGCCGGCCAGGAACTGCTCGAACCAGGAGCGGCCGTTCGCGGGTGCCTTGGCGGCACAGCCGATGTCGTACTTGGCCGCCTTGGGTCCTCAGCAGCCGCAGCGCTCGGGGTTGAACTCCTCGGCCCACGCGTAAATGGCGACCTGGTCACCGCGGCCGTCGGCGCGGGCCTCGCGCACGTCCTGCTTGAAGCGCACGTCCGCACGCTCGACGAGCTTCTTGTTGGCCTGGTCGAGCCGCGCCTGCAGCGCATCGCGCTCCTTCTCCGCGGCCTTGGCGCGGCTGGTCAGCTCGGCGACGCTCGTCTCGAGCTCGCGCATGCGCTTGCGTGCGTTTTGGTTGTCCTGGGCCTTGGCAACACCACCGTTGTCGTACTTGGCCGCCTTGTGACGGAGCACCGCCTTCTCGAAGCGCGTCATGACGACGGTGTCGTCCATGCGGCTGTGGTCGTCCTCGAACTTGGCCTTCACGGCACGCTCGAGCTCCAGCCACTTGGGAACGATCTTGATCTGCTCGTACGTCACCAGGTGCAGCACGGGCCGCCGCAGCATATCTGTCACTTCGAGACGTTTCATCATGGCGTGGCGCCAGCCCTCTGCGTTTTGGGTTGGGTGGTAACCGCCGACGGAGAAGTCCGTCAAGGTGACGGGCGTCATCTTGCCGATGGCGACAAAGGTGGCGTCACCGGGCAGCTTGAACTCGGCGTGAAAGCGGACACAGTACGCGATGTCGGTTTCGGTATTGTGGCGACGGTCGTCGTGGTGGGAGCCGTGATGCGTCTTGGCGTCGCAGTGCACCACACGGGCGTAGAACTCTTGGATTGGCGCCTCTGTGAGCCCGTAGCCCGTGAACAGCGAGTAGAACTCGTCGTCGAACTCGTCGAGGTGATGGACCTCGTGTCCAATCATGTTCTTGAGCTGGTCCACGATGTCGTCATTGCTAGTGGCCTGGTTAGGGTTAGGGTTAGGGTTAAGGTTAGGGTTAGGGTTAGGGTTAGGGTTAGGGTTAACCAGGGTTAGGCAAGCAGGCTAACCAGGTCGAAGACGAGCCGGTTGGAGTACGTGAAGGCCGCGTCGCGCATCGAGGTCCACTCCGGCTTGTAGTTGGACACCTCATTTTGCTCTAATCTCACGTTTTCGAAGTCGAGGAAGGCGTAGTCGCGCACGAGGCGGTTTTCTTTGGAGGCCTTGTTGTTAAGCTCCAGCACGGCGCCGCCGGATTTGGGCTCCATCAGGAGGCGGAGGCTGTCCTGTATGGCGGGTCCCTTCTGGATCCAAAACTTGATCTGCAGCTCGCGAGCCTTGGCGCGGTACGCGTCGCAAAAGTCGGTGCAGGTCGCCCGGAACGCGTTCAACGCCGATGCGCTCTCTTGGATCATACTCTCGTACACAGCATTGTGATTGGATCTCCTTTCATCGACGATCGCATTCCACTTGTCTATCTTGGCATTGCGGGTCTCGTTGTCGTCGTTAGGGTCGGGTTTAAGTTCCTCTATGTCAACGTTCTTTTCGTCGTAGACGTACTTGTACTTGTCGTCGGCGGGGACGTATTCGGGGACGTCCCAGTTTCCGATCTTTTCGATCACGTCGTAGGGCAGGTCCATCATAGGGAAGCCTGCGTCCATTGCGGTGCACTCGCGGTGGCACGCCTTTTGTTTTACGCACACCCAGGGCACTCGCCGCAAGGGTGGCCGCGTGCGGCGTCGCGCACACGTACGAACAAGCGGAATGGACCAATCTGCCAAATTGATCGGACCGAATCACGACGGCCGTTTATTTGGCAAGGTTTGTGGCACAGTGACATTTTTGATACGATCATTTGGCAAATTTCTGCTCTGAACAAATTTTCTATGCCACATTTGGCATAATTACCTGATCGAATCAACACGTCGACCCGCCCCGGCCTAGCT
>WTIT01000131.1 GCA_011526375.1 Methanobacteriota archaeon | reverse complement strand
CTCAACTATTCATGTCCTGCCGTTTGTACAATAAAAATAATAAATAAATAAATAAAAATAAATAATGAACAAATCGAAATAATACTGTATAATAATAATAAAGGTAATAGGAGGTAAAACAAAAACCAAAAAATCAAAAAGATCATAAAGGACCGGTCTTGATCCGTCCTTAGGACTGATGTATGTCTCTGTCCCAGCCGGCTGTTTGTCTTATGTATGTAGGGCCCCATCTTGACAGTCCCGGCCGGCTATGGACTTATAGTCAAAAATTGGACCTAAAAAAAAGGACAGTTCAAAAAATTATGGACATCAAAAAAACTCAAAATAAATACATAAAAACTTTAACAAATACATAAATAAATGTATAATACAATTGTACCAAATAAGGTACTACTTCAAATCAAATCAAATCAAATGGAGGATTAAAAATGGAAGTACAAATGAATGTGGACGTATGGAATCAAGTTTATGATGACATACTAAAGACCTATGGATCTGAATGGTACCATACGGAGGACTATCCTGCAAAGGACAGTTGGAAGCTGATAGATCTTGATGGCAACCTCTATCAAATAACAAGTTTGGAAGGTGGTATAGACATGATGACTTATGGACCATTAGACAATAACAAGAAGTGGAGAGACATCTATCCAATCAGTCTTAATCCTGATAAGTTTGAACAAGACAATTATCCGGATGATGACTATCCACCTCCTGCATCCTGTCTTGATAAAGTTTGGAATAACATCATCCATCCTTTCAGAATCTAATAACAACCTTTGGAGGTCCTTTGGACCTCCATCCTTATGGAGGACATTATGAAATTACAATTTGAACCATTTACATACTTAAGACTCGTCAATCAACTTCCTGATCATGAAGATGTATGGCTGCCATGCAATGAGACTACAGGAGAACAAGAAACAAGAGGAGATTGGATCCTGATAGACATGAGGACATCAGATGTCTACTTCATGACAGGATGGTATCCATCAGCAGGAGAGATGGTTATCCAACATGCCAAGACCGAAGAGGTTTGGACAGTAGAACATACCTATGATGATCTGACCACCTGGGAGGTGGTCGGATGAACAGGTTAGAGGACTTTAAGAACTATCTAAGGCTTGCAAGAGTACTTGAACTTGAGAAGATAGGAGATACTACGGGTCTCCTATCAGGAGACTTTCTGATGGACAATGTAAGAGTCTATGATGTCACAGACAGAAGGTATGCCGGCATCAATGACATGCTTCAGGACTTATGGTTTGCCGACCATCCTGTCCACAACAAGAAATGCTATGTCCGAAGAGATGAGGAGAGATGTAAGTCTTATCGAGACCTCCATAAGGTATGGAGTGATCGAGAATGGCTCTACATCTTCCTCTTCCATAGAATAACCGGGTCCGCCGCCTCCTATGTGGAGGATCATGGCTACCGCAATACTCTCTTGCCTGAGTTAGCTCTTTGCAAGACGGTAGGAGACATGTGCCGTGTTATTCAGGACCATCCTAAGGCTTTCTTTACATCCATTGGTTGCCAAATACCGGGCTTTCCTAAGTTGCCTCCTGGATGTCCATACAAGAAGCAGAGTGAGTTATACCTCATCCATCATCTTCCTCAGTTGGTAGATAGGTTGCTGTATTGGCTTGGCAATGGCAAGAAGACTCATAGAGAGGTTATCCACTTTTGCAACAAGTACAATCAGGACTGTGGATTCAATCGTTTTTGGTTTCAGTACTCTCTCTTTGCTTGTGATCTTTCAGACTACTATCCACAATGGGTTGATGAAGACTCTCATGTCCATTACGGTACAAACTCTGTAAAGGCTCTTAAGCTCATGGGTAAGAAACGAGACTGGGACAAGATTGTAGAGGGCATCATCATTGACTTACCTGAGTTAGATCTGAAGCCAAAAGGTATAGAGAATGCATTATGCGACTATTACAAATACATTCAGTCTTGGATACCAAAAGGCTATCCATTGGATCCTGAGATTGAAGAGCAGATCAAAAAAGAAGCGTCCATACTTATTGATGGACGCCTCACGATGCTCTAACTTAACACTTTGTTAACAGGACCTAACAGGAGCTGTATGGGGCGTCTCTTTAGACGTCCCTTTCTTTTGTCTCTTCTAAGATTTGTTGTTGTTCATGCAAGACATCTACAAGTTCAGGTATGTCTTCAAACGTTTCATCATTCTCATTCTCTCTTACCCACATTCCTCTTCCACCATCAGGCGCTTTGTAATGAGGACGTGTCTCTGTATACTCGTATTCGATTGTCTCGCCTGCTTCATCCTGAACATGCAATAACCAATCACCTGAGTTTAAGTGAAAGATGAGGTTGCATACTACGTAGCCGGATAGGCCATTGAGTCGACAAGAAAGGGCCTGTGGTACGTTGCAAAGAGTTATCAATGTGTTATCACGTATGTGTTCAGGTCCAACGATCACAGCAGGCCATTTGTCGACGAAAGGAAGAATGCTGAAACAAGGAAAGTCATCAAACATCTTCTTGTCTACAACCTGTGTTTTGAAGTCTCTGAGGACAGGAAGATCTGTAGGTTTGATGTGGACTGAGACCTTGCACTTGTTGTAAAGTTCAGGAAGCTTCATTAAGCAGCTCCTTGTGTTAGAAGCTTTACGATCTCATCGTTCCACTTACCGTCCTGAATGTCTTGTTCCATCAGTTCCAAGTAGTGGTCCACAAGAAGATCTGTAAGACTGAAGACATCTGATGCAGGAAGCTTCATGATCTTTCCATCCTTGATAGCTTTTCTTAGCATCTTTCTACAGATTCTGTAAAACTTTAGTTTGTCATCTTCAGTGACTGTAATCATAGTATGTGCTCTTGACATGTTCTTGTCCTTATAGTAGTTGTAGTATTAGTAGTTATTAAGAGAGATAGAGTATTATTATCTTATTCTAACTATGTAGTTTGTACAACAAAAAATCTGTAAATCTTAGTTTTTTAGTTTTTTTCTTTACTTTATTCAAAGTGTCTGTATAGTTATTAGTAAGAGAGAGAATAGAGAGACAGAAAAGATAATTACAGTTAATAGGATAAGTTAATTTATGTTCAGTTCACTAATTAAATTCTTTAGGGAGAAGTCTAATGAAGAGAGACAAATGGTCTCGAAAGCATTGGTGTACAGGGAACTTAGATCTCTTAGACTACTTAGCACAAGACAATTCAGTCAAAGATCCTCTTCAGATCCTGATAGAGAAGGAGCAAGAAGATGAGAAAGAACACATCACTGATAGATTCAGTTGGGATGACCTTGCAGAGATACTATCTCCGAAGGATGAAAGCATCATCTGGGATTATTACTACGAGGGTCTTACTCTACAGCAGATTGCCAAGAAGCATGGCTATAAAACACCCTCAGCTGTTTGGAAGAGAAAGAAACAAGCTCTGCAAGACATAAGGAAACATTATGAGCGACAAGATACATAAACGCAGGTCAGTTAACTACAAGAAGGCACTTACTCAGTCCATCCACAGTGGAGACTTTGAAGGCATTATCAGAAACATCATGCTTCTTGCAGTCAAGCACAATGATGAACAAACATGGAAGATGGGACCCAGGACATTCATGGAATTATGTCAGGTCCTTCTTAAGTTTCGTTCAGAGTTTGGCAACAATGAAGACATGGATCAAATCTTAAAGGTCCTTGAAGGTGGACAAAACCAAGACTGATTGGAAACCCTTCGATTGGTCTCAGGTCCCTACGTATACAGAGGATGGTAAGATGATTATTGATTCAGCTGACATTTTTGAGAAAGTTATTAAGAAGATGCAACAAGAAACAGGTGCTACACCTGCAGAGATCATGGATGTTATCAACAATGACGATGAGTTTATTGTGGTACCTGAAGTGTTTGATGAAGTCTACAAGAGGTTCTATTAGTGAAATTACATGATCCAATCATGCAACGTTTTAGAGAAGATCCTCGTGACTTCTTTAAGTTCTTACAGGTCTTCGATAAAGACCAAGGAAAGATTGTTCCATTCGTTATGAATGATGAACAAGAGATCTTGTTGGATGCTCTTCTTGAACACAATCGTATTGTAGTCTGTAAAGCAAGACAGATTGGATGCTCTACTCTTATTCGTGCATACTTCTTGTGGAAACAATACGTGTCCATAGAACCTGACACATCAGTCATCTTGTCTTATACAAGAGACAGTGCTGACCATCTTCATTCGATAGACAAAGGCTTCTATCTTGCATTGCCAAAGCCTTTGCAACGTAAGTTATCAAAACAATCAAGTAGGACACTAAAGTTTAAGGACAGTGGCGCACAGCTAAGGTCCTTTACAGCAGGAGGTAAAGCAGGATCTACAAGATCATTCACTTTCTCTTCTGCACACATCTCAGAGTTTGCATTCTTCGATGACCAAGATGATCTCCTTGCCAATGTTGTAGCATCCGTTGGTAATGGTCAGATCGTTATTGAAACGACTCCAAATGGACCAGGCGATAAATACCACGAACTCATACTTGGTTCGCCTCAAAACGAATGGCACGTATGTTTCTTTCCTTGGTTCAAACATAAACGCTATCAGACCAAATCACAGTTTCATCATCCAAACATACCTGACATGGACAGGAATGAAGAGAAGATGATGATGCAGTTAGGTCTATCCAAAGGACAGATGTATTGGAGGAGGACACAGATCACAACAATGGGCTTGGAAAAGTTTAAGAGAGAGTATCCAAGTTCTATTGATGAGGCCTTCATGTCCTCCCAAACTCTGTTCTATCCAACCGATGTTGTGGATAGAATAAAGCTAATACAGATGAAAGGTAAGATCTGGGAATGTAATGATGCTATCATTGGTGATCGATACTACATGGGTGTAGATGTAGCATTAGGGACAGGAAAAGACTATAGTACAATAGTTATTATCTCAGGAACAACTCTACAACCTGTCTACATTTACAGGGACAATGACATACTACCTGAACATCTTGCTGAAAAAGTATGGGACTTGTATCACGAATACGAAGAACCGTATACTATAGTGGAGGCGGATGGACCGGGACATACTGTCCTTTATAGGCTCAAAGAATGGAGAGTAAGAAAGTTGTATAAGTCTGACAAAGGCAAAGATTGGCACACACGTGCGGAAAATAAATTGAAGATCTTTGATCATGTAAGAAGTTTACTGCAAAACGAATACTTTGAGGAACTTCCTAAACCCCTGTGGAGCGAGAT
Organism: Methanobacteriota archaeon; assembly: GCA_011526375.1. Classification (GTDB taxonomy): domain Archaea; phylum Thermoplasmatota; class Poseidoniia; order Poseidoniales; family Poseidoniaceae; genus MGIIa-L1. The sequence goes on along the minus strand of WTIT01000131.1, from coordinate 24,199 downwards.
GAGAAATTGTGGCATGAATGACAAAGGAACACCAGGACATCAAAAGGGTGGACATGATGATACCCTGATGGCCTTCTGTCTTGCGCAGTGGTTTGCATACTTACAACCAACACCGACCTTTTCACAGACTCGTAAGACTATGATTGAAAAGTTCAAATCTAAAGCAAGAGCACGTAGAATAAAGGCAATGGGTCCTATACCGTATAAAAGGAAGGAGTGGTAAGCATGAAGATGACACCAAAGATTCTTAAGATGACATGCGATGTCCATGACAAGTATTGGAAAGACAAGCGAAGACATCTCTACAATTACAAACAAGCATACGAAACAGAGTTTTGGGATGATGGTGATCAAAATGGTCTTGGTGACTTTGGTATCACAATCCAAACATCAGATGCCTATGGCTACATCGAATCATACATTGCTTCTCTCTTTTCTCGCAACCCAGGTGTTGTCTTCAAGGATGGACTAAGACAAAGAGGAAACAAGGTTATGGCAGAACATCTTGCCAATGACTTTCTTATTAGACAACGTAGTGTTATAGAGGATGCATCTCGAATGGCACTTATCTATCCTATGGCATTTGCAAAACTGATGCCAAGAGAATCAGAAGACATCTACAGAAGAGTGGAGATGTTTGCTCTACCTCCTTGGGAAGTGATTGTAGATAGACAAGCAAGACGATGGGCTGATTGTAGATACGTAGGACATAAATACTTCTTACCTATACCGGAAGCAAAGAACTTGTTTGGCAACAAACAATTTGAAGCTGTTAGGAAGACTGAATACTTCGATAGAGAATACTTGAATGAAGAAGATCCAAGTGTAGATACAGAGATGTTTCAGTTTATTGAGATTGTAGAAATGTATGATCTTATCAATGACATGATGTGCTTTTGGTCACCAAATTGGAAAGGAGGAGAATCCTTCCTCATGTCGTCTCCAATACCTTTTGAGAACGTTTCCAAAGAAGCTGTGGTACCAATCGTACCTCTTTACTTCAATCGTATACCGGACAATCCCCTCGATGGATACAGCGCTATGAAGCGTATCTACGACCAAATCTATGAAACCAATCTTATCAGAACATTCCAAGCCAATGCAGTACGTAAAGCATCGAGACAATACCTTGTAAGAAAGGGTGCATTGGATGAAGAACAAATGGCACAAATTGCATCAGGTATTGATGGTCTCTTCATTGAGGTAGACGATGAAAACATCAACAATGCTGTTGTACCTGTACCACAAAATCAAACACCTCCTGAGTTAGAGATGTACTATAGACAAGTACAGAACGATAAGGACAAAGGAAACATCTTGGCTCCATTTACAAGAGGAGAGGCAACAAGAAGTACAGCTACAGAGATTGCTGCACTTGCTTCTTATAGTTCTAATGAGATAGGACGTCTTGCACGTGAAAGAGACATGATGATAGAACAATTAGCTACCACCTACATCAACATCTTGCGATTGTATCTTGAACAATCTAACGATAAAGATGTAATCTACGTAGATGGAAAACCTGAGGTTGTCACACCACAAGACTTGGCAGAAAACTGGGTATGTTATGCACAGGACCAAGCAATGACACCTATCAGTGAAAGCGTAAGGAAGAGGGAGTACATCCAATCTATTCCAATACTTGCTCAATTAGGAGTGCCTCAGCAAACATTGTTGAAAGAGTTGGTTAGAGCATTAGGACTACCTGAAAGCTTCTATGAAGAGGCACAATCACAAATGGAAGCACAAGCAAGTCAGGCAGCTGCTGCAGAAGCTGCGCAAGGAGTACCTCCTGATGCATCCTCCCTCGCCCAACAAGCAGTTCCCATGGGACCAAATAACTTACAATCTATAATTAAACCTGTATAAAACACAAGGAGTACACTATGCCTGAAGTAAATGGACAAAAATTTCCATACACCGAGGAAGGAATGAAGGCGGCAAAAGAAGCCGAGATGGAGGTTTTAGAAACTCCTGGTGATGACCGCCTAATGAAATTAGCTGAAGAAGCAGACATGGCTGAAGAAGAAGCCATGCCAATGATGGACGGAGACTTTACACTTAATAAAGTCAATGGAGTTGTCGATGGATTGAATAGAGTAAATCGTCTATTCCAAGCACCTCCCTATCCTTCATTTGAAACTGTGCCTGATCGCTTTCCACCTGAGTTTATCAAGAATCTACAAATGGTAGATGCAGCTGTTATTAGCTCAGGAATGGAAGAATACAAATTCGACTTAGAAGACATCAAAGATGATCAAGACCTTGTACAACTAAGAGGTAAACTTGACGCAATGGCTTCTGACAAATCTTTCAAAGCTTTCCTAACCAAACCTATTGGTACAGGAGAGATCCAACAAGAAGCAGGAATGGGTAATAAGCCTACTGACTTAGGACGTGGTCCTGTTTCCCCATCACCATCAGCCGAAGGCGGAGACGCTGAGGTTGACTTATTCATGGCCCGTATGGCTTAAGGAGCAAAACATCAATGAGTGAAGATAACAATACCAACGTCACTAATGCAGCAGAAGAAGTAGCGACCGCGACTGTTGATTCATCAGAAACAACCATCGAAGAAGCAACGCAAAAGGTTATTAACCGATTTGCAAAAGACGACCGTGTAGGCAGAGCACTAAAAGAAGCAAAGTCAGGACCTCCTCCTAAGACACCTGAAACAATGTCTATTGAACAATTGAGTACAGTAGATCTTGGCGATGGTGGACATAAAGGATTGGACTACAATGCTGTTGTACAAAGTCTACCTGAAGATGCACAAAAACTAATGGCAAACCTTCGTGCTGATTACACACGTAAGACGCAAGAACTATCTAACCAACGTAAAGAACTTGAAGCAATGAGACAATCTCTCGTATCTTCAGACTTTAACGAAAAGATAGATGCTGTAGCAAATGCAGAAACAGTCGAGCTTGATCCATACGATGACAATTCATTTAATGCAAGAATCGAACAAGAAGTTGCAAGAAGACTGCAAGAGATGATGAGACCTATACGTATGGAACAGGAACTATCACAAAAAAGAATGGCTTTAGAAAACTTCAAACGTGATAATCCTGATCTGATGGACATGAAAGAAGATGTTGCTGAAGTTCTAAAATCCAACGATGCACTTTCTTTACAAGATGCCTACTACATTGTAAAAGGTCGTAAGACCCAAACAAGGTTGCAGGAACTTGAACAAGAAAACAAGCTTAGGCAAGAGAAGATGCGTGAAGCAGGACTAAAGATAAGTTCTGGGACCAATGGATCTGATCGTCCCCCAAAAGGTTTGAAAGGCTACGAAGTCTACAAATGGCTTCAGGCAAGGAAAACAAAATGAAACTAATGTGCCCTCTTAACAATTACCAACGCATGCACAAGAGACAAGCACCAGGACCCGAAAGGACAACCTACAATGCGACAAATACTAACAACATAACTAACGGAGGCCTATCATGGCTATTTCTAATGACGTATTAAGTTCGACCCTCCGTATCCTTCTTGATGAAGAAGTAGATCAGCTTTTCCAAGCGACTCCTCTCTTGTCAATGATGCGTGCAAAAGGTGGTATCGAAACTTACGATGGTGGACAAAAATTGGATGTTCCACTTATCCTTGAGGAACACTCCTCAATTACTCAGTTGGATTCTGGGTACGAACCTGTCAACTTGGCAGTAAAAGATTCTTTGCGAACAGCTTCTTTCAATTGGTGTGACTTTGTTGCTCCAATCGTATTGACTCGTTCTGAAGAACTATCAAACAAAGGCGAAAGAGCAATCATCTCTATCCTTGAAGCTCGTCTTAAGTCTGTAATGGGTGCATTGCAACGTGAAGTAGAAAAGCAAGTTGTTGCTAACTCTTCTTCTATCCTTACAAACTTGAACACCTTCAATGGTCTTGTTCATGGTGGTGGTGTAGCTGTCACCGGTGGAAAGGATACAGGATTCTTCGAAAACAATACAGTGGGTTTACAAACAAACACCATTGGTGGACTTGACAAAGGTACATTCGAAAGATTGAACAATCAGTATCAAGTTTCAGCTGCAATTGGTGATCAGATTGAAGACATGACTAAACTTTATGTTGCATGTCAAATCAACTCTCCAAATGGACGTGGACCTGATCTTATCATCTGTTCTACAAACTACTTTACGAACTACAAAGATTTGATTCAGGCAAACAACGAAAGATACGTTGATGACACTCAATTGGATGCAGGACGTTTGTCTCTCATGTTCAATGGTGCTGCTCTTCACGTAGATCCATTCCTTGGTCAAGCACAACAAGGTGATGGAACTGCTACAGCCGGCAACCTCGTTGGTGCATACTTCTTGAACACTGAGTACATGAAGATCGCCTTTGATTCAGCCGCACAGTTCGAGATGGAAGACTTTGAGCATGTCTCAGGTTATGCATCACGTTCTGCTAACATTTACACCCGTATGCAAGTTTACTTCAGCCACATGGCTTCACAAGGACTTCATACCGGACCATTCGATACTGTATAAGGAAGGTGAAACATGGCTACAAGTACATTAATTCAAAAGCTCTTCGCATCTGATGAAGATGGTGTTGGTGAAGATTCAATCAAAGTCTCAAACAGACAAGAGACTGAGATCTTCTTTGCCTCCGAAGCACTCTCTGATGGAGACCTTGTTTGTCTCGACATCAGCAAAACTTCAGATGGTGACAAGATGTCTTACATCAAGAAATTGAAAACAGATGCAGGTCTTACTGCTGTTGCAATCGGTATTGCTGATCAAGACGCTGCTTCAGGTGCACAATGTCGCGTTGTTATCAAAGGCTTCAAAGCTGATGCTAACATTGCTACAGGTGCTGCTGTTGGTGAACGCTTCATTGGAACTTCTACCGCAGGACGAGGAGACGTATTGGCTAACACCTCTACAATCCCTGCCCTTGGGTATGTTGTGACAACTGCGTCTGCTAACGCTGCTGATGTAATTGTTCTCAAGCAATTTTAATTGTAAGTCTCCAACTACAATTCTAACAGGGGGAGGGGGTATCCTCTCCCCCGTCTTTCAATCGCGAGGAAGAAGATGAACCTGAAAGAAATTAGAGAAATGATTGGATCTATCATTGACTATGATCCTGAAATACCATCGTATAAAAACGAAGTACATAAGATAGTCAATCAGTGTTATCTTGAGTTCTTCTGCGAACATCCTTGGAAGTTTAACCAAAAGTCTGTTGACATCTACACCAAACCTGATGTGACAGACACAGCAACAATCACCATCTCTGCACAAGACCAAAACTATCCTGATGGTACAATAGAGTTGGATACAAACACAATCACACGACAGGATGATAGAGGAGGACAAATCCGAAGAGAAGGAGATGTTCTCAAACTTACCGGTTCAGCTGAATCGGAAAACAATGGTTTGTACATCATTGATAAGGTGGATGCTACAAATCACACTACAGTGCAAGTATCTAAATACGCACAACAAAACCGTGTCAAATGGCAAGGAAGTGTAGGAGCTGAAGATGTCAATGTCTCCATACAACAACGATACTTGACACTACCTGAAGATTGTATTGCCATCCTATCAGTTGGCATTCGAAACTTGGCAGAAGCCGGTGTAGGAACAAATGCAATTGGACATGCTTATCCTCTTGTAAGAAGAGACGAAGAAGAACTTAACTTACGAGATGACATTACAGGAACACCATTTGCATGGATACCTTATGATCAGCCTCCTGATACAGTATCCAGGCACGTAAGAGACTACATTCCAAGAGCCGGTAAAGACTTCAATGTGACAACAGATTCAGCATCCGGTGGTTGGTATGCAGGTACATACGAATTTGCTATTGCATACGAACTACATGGTCAGGTAGGACCTATGAGTGATCCTATAGAACTTACACTTACATCAAACCAAAGACCAAGCTTCTCACTTATTGATACAACCAAATTAGGATTCTTTGGACTTCGTAAGAGGTTCTTCTTCCGTATCAAAAGTGCAGTAGGGAAAGATGGTGCTACATTTGAAGAACCATACTTTAGATCTTTATCAGACTTCATCATCTATCCTGCAGGACCTGACTTCTTGAACTACATGGCAGAAGACACTGCAACAACTTACTTACCAAACTATCAAGCTACAAACTATGTTCTTGATACGTTGGATGGTCTTCTTGCAGTACCTCGTGCCAAACCCACATTGGATAACAGGTGGAGATTGAAACTACATCCAAGACCAACCACACAAACTCCAATGAGAATACGCTATCAGTTCTATCCTGGAGAACTATTGGATGACTATGATACACCACAATCTCCTGTGGATACACATCGTTATCTTGTCTATCGTTCATGCCAAGAACTCTTTATCAAGCATAAAAATCCTGACATGGCCTTGTACTATGAAAAGAAGGCTGATGACGAGATGAGAAAGTGTGAGAAACGATACCTGACAGAAAGAAGCCAATACTATGTCAAGGAAGGTTTCAGATCAGGACCAACAAGATTCAGGCCATTCCGCAATCTAACTAAAACTGTAGGAGCAGATGGATCATGAAAACATTAGCAAGGCAAATAGTAAATCCACAATTGGGGATGGACTTAGGTATCCCTGCAGCACCACAAACTGCACAACTGTTAGAAAACTTTGGTTATGATGCACAAACCAAAGCATGGACAGCAGACTTAGGATACGAGCCTTTCTTCTCCAACACACTTTTCAATGGTCCTTTCAGTTCTCCAAACAACCTTAATGCACCTGTTGATTCGTTGTATGTTTTCCAACGTCATACAAGTAAGCAACAACACATCTTATTCGAATGTAAAGGGCGCTTGTGCGTATTGGAACCTTGGACAACAGATAACCATCGGGTATTAGCAACAAATCGTACAGAACCAACTCCTAATGGCGTAAGAACATCATACGAAGCATTTGGCAAGTATGTGGTGATAACGAACGGGATTGATAACCCTATCAAGTATAGAGGGGATGGAAGATTGTTTCCTCTTGGTTGGGCTGAGATGCCTGGCGATCCAACTGTTAGTTCTGTAAGAGATCCTGTAGCTGCCGGTGACCTTACAGCATTGGAAGCAGCTGATGACTACGTAGGAAGTGGCAATAACATTTGGACAGGACGAGACAATACATTTGAAGGCATCACATCAGACGATTCTGATGAGACAACAAAACACATCTATCGTATCTCATTCGTAAACGAGAATGGAAGTGAAAGTCCTCTATCCAATGATTCTAATGCATTTATCTACTCAGGCACATCTGTCACAAGAAATGGTAATAGTGGAGTACCAAAGATTGTAAGTGTGGTACAAATACCAAAAGGTCCTGAAGGTACAGTTGCTCGTAGAATCTATAGGACAAAGAAAGATGGTGACAGGTCTTTATTCTACTTTGTTGAACAAATCAATAACAATAGTTCAGAACAATACACAGACTATCGTGCTGATTCATCACTTGGTGCACAAGCACCTGATAGAACATACTCTATCCCGTTTCCATCCAAAGGTGTAAGATTCTCAAATGCGTTTAAGAACTGCCTGTTTGTAGATGGTGGAGAGATGGATCCAACAAGACTATACTACAGTGCACCTCTTGAGCCTGATAGGTTTCCTGCATTCAACTACTTTGAGGTAGGAACAAGAGAAGGTGGAGACATTGTAGGTCTTGAAACATACTACAACTCGTTGTTGGTATTTAGAGAAAGTGCGATAGATCTGATACGAGGAGATGCCGTCAATGGCTTTGAGATAGTACCATTCGTTGTAGGTATTGGTGCCTTCTCACACAATACGATCATTTCGATTCCTAACCTTGGTGTGGCGTTCTTATCACGTGATGGATGCTATCTTATCAATGGTGGTCTTGATGGTGGTTCTAACTTGACAATGACAAAACTATCCAAGAACATGGATGAGTTCTTTGAAAGACTTTCTGTTGATGCAATGCCTGCAGCTGTTAGTGCATACTCTGCAGCAAGACAAGAGTTGTGGTTTCATCTTCCTGTATCAGGGCGTCCTGGACTATCTGTTGGACTTGTATTCCATACAAACAATGGCCAATGGTCACAAAGAAGTATAGATTGGCCAATCAGGTGCTTTGCTGTAGACAAGGACCAAAACATCTTGTTTGGTGCAGATACATGGACATCAGGTACAGCGCCGAATGATTTGATAACAAGAGGTATCTACGTTGTAAGTGGAAAACAAGCAGCAGGAACAATGTATCCTCCATCAGGTGACATACCAAAAGAACAAGATCCACTAACGTTTAAGTTTCGCTCACAATGGATAGACATGGGGCTACCATACCTGAAGAAGTTTCCAAAGTACCTCTACATCTATGGCATTAGTACAGGTGATCATGTAGTACAGATAACACACTATAAGAATAGAAATTGGGAAACAGGATACGAAGGTGGTGAGTATCATGGACAAATTGCTGATGAAGCAGACCAAGCAGTTTACGATGATGATAGATTCAAGTGGAATGCTGTCAAATGGCAAGACAAAAGATTGATACAAGTACGAATACCCATAACAACATCATCTGTTAGTGAGTATGCATTTGAAGCAGAAGGACAAGGTGGTTTCCACTTTATTGGTTATTCAGTCGAATACCAAGCAGATGGAACAATGACAATCAGAGGGAAGAGGAGCGACTAATGCCTTATAGATTCACAAAATCAGACATCACTTCAGGTAGCATTGTGCAGTCAAGACAACTTGATAATGCTGTAGGAACATTCGCAGATGTTATCAATGGTGGTATGGATAGGGACAACATTCCTGTCGATGCCATTGGAAGACTATCATGTACTGATAACTTTCATCATAGCATAAAGATCTTTTCAAACATCAATGCGCCTGATGATGAATTATTCCCCGACCAAAACTATGTAGAACCTACGCCTAATCGTCTTGGACGTCTTATGTATGGATACAGATACGCAGATGATCCAACAAATAGTGGTGGAGGTTATGCAACTGCTACATCGCAGGCTGCAGCTATGGAAGAAGGAATGCTTGAAATAAGTTGGCATTGTTCTGAAGCAAAGACACAGTATTGGTCCTATTGGAAAGATCATAGTAGTGACAAGGTTGCACTGAAGAGTGTGCAATGGCAGATACGTGTAGATGGCAACGTAGTTTATACAGGACCTGCACAATTTGAGATCATGAACACGTCTATCCACAGATGTACAATACCAATAAGCAAAGGAACACACACTGTATCTGTCCATTGGCGTGTACCTCTACAAAGAGATGATGATGACCAAGATCAAGTTGTCCTATCTTGGTGGGGTGGACAACTCGTATTAATCAACAAGTATAGGTGATGAATGGGAAACGTAAATCTACAAAAGTTTTATCCTGACAATGGAACAGCAAATGCTACAGAAGTGAATGCAAACTACAATGCAATCAATGGAAGTACACAAGGTATCAATAATGAGAACGTAGGAAGTGAAGGACTGATAAGAGAACACTTTGACTTCAATCCTACGTTTAGATACGCAGATTGGCAAGATAATGGATACTACGTAGCTGAAGGAACTACACTTAACCTTGATGCACAGTATCGATCACTTACAGATACAGGCATTGCAACAGCAAACAAGACCAATGATGCTGATAAGAAGCATGAGATCAATCATAATGGTGCTACAGGAACTGCTTCTACACAGGTGGGGACAGGTACAAAGATTGGTGTAGGTGGTATGGCAGATTCACAAAATGCCAATGGAATACAGTTAGAGGTTGGCGATGTGATACACGTTTTTTGGAACGTGACGGCATGGAGATTCGAACCTGACAATAGTACACTAAGTAATTACGTATGCGAACTTGTTGATTCTACAAGTACGAGGAGTTCGATTCTAAACTATGCTATGGTTGTATACCCAGAGTTTAACACACAAGACTCGTTAGGAAGTAATAACAACTTCACTGATGCAGGTGATGGAAGTCATGGTTTCTCATCAGATACGTTCCGTAATCCTGCTGATGGTGTTGCTCCTCTTGGTGGAGGTGGTGGTGTTTCTGATCCTAATAGTACAGGGCTAAACAATCTTACACCATTTGCAGATAATAGGACAGATCATTGGACGTGGATACCTGTGATGATGGGAAGTGGAGGTAGTGCAAGTGGAGGTACTAACTTTACTGTGGCAGTGATGATGGATGCAGAGAATGGAGCAAGTGATACAGCCATTGGTGCTGCAAAACAATGTGCAGGACAAACATACATCTCAGTCACTACACAAAAAACTCTATACGCAATCCAACTTTACGTATCAGGTCTTATAGGTTTGCATTACAATACAAGTACAGAAAAAAATGGATCATTTATTGAGGACCAAGCTGTGACAAATGCACAAGGTGGTATAGACGGCACTCTTCACATAGAACGAGCAAGTATAGGATACGTTATCTATAGGAAGGAGGCAGTCTAATGGCATACACAGTACCGAATACGTTTTCCAATGGAACTGTTATTAGTTCGGAAGAAATAACAGAGAACAATGATGCTTTGAGAAATTACATCAATGGTGGTGTTTCAGCAAGTGACATCAGCACATTGAATCCTTGGGTAGAAGCAAAACACATAATGAAAGGGTTGTATCAACCTATAACAAATGAATACGAAATGGAGAGTGGCTTAAGTGCAGGTAGTCCTGTGTTTCCATTCTATCATCCCGGATACTTCGGTTCACAGTTTCATAAGAAAGGAGGAAGTGGAAGAGCTGATGTGCCAAATACGCACGTTGACTTCTATCTTGTAAGAGATGCAACAGTCTTCTTCTACTACACTATCAGTCCTCGTGTTCTTGCACCTTTAGATACAAGTTCTCCTACCAATGTCCTAATTAGTTTGAATGTTGATGGAAGTACAATCAATACATCTCAAAACTCGTTCACTGAACAAATAGAGGTAAATAACTCAGGTGGTGCCGATGAACCAATTGTATCACGTTATAGAAGACGTACTTATTCGTATCAGTATGTTTGTGAAATGACTGCCGGCGATCATACTATCAAGCTTGTAGGACAATCAGGCGCTACATCAGTACCACTAAAATTTTATACTTATTCGCTTCAAGCGTTTTATTAAGGAGGCATCATGGCAGATCCAATAACATTAGCACTCGTTGGCGCACAGGTCTTAGGTGGCATAGGAACCGGAGTCGGCAACTACATGCAAGCAGAAGGCATGATGAGTGACCAAGATAAAGAAACACTACGTAAACTGCAAAGACAACAAGAGATGGGAGCACTTGGCTTTACGCCTGGTGAACTAAGTGATGTAAGACAAAACATCATTAATCCCTTACAAGCAGTAGAACAACAACAAAACCAACAGTTAAGAAACATCATGGCTTCTCAAGACTTAGGTGCAGGATCAGCATTCTTAAATGCTCTTGGCGCACAGGAAAGCCAAAGAAGAACAAGAGCCTCAGCTGAAGATAGAGTACAGGCCTTGAACTTGGCAGAGAAGAGAAGAGATGAAGCACAGTTGGAACAACTTTCAAGACTTGAATCTCAACAAGAAGCTGCCAAAAAGGCTGCCATCGTACAAGCTGTATCAGGTGGACTTATTGCAGGAGGTAGTGCAGGTGCTGAAGCTGCTTTACTTGCAAAAGAAACTACACCATCACAAAGTGAGACTGATGCAATTAACGCGGCAAATCAAGCTGCACAGCAAGTTGATTCGTTGTCAGGATACTTTGGTGGTGCCAACGCATTAGGCCAAAGCATTGGAGGAAACCTTGGTCAACCTCCATTAGGTCCTCCTGGGCCTCCTGTTAGTATGGGTGGACCAGGACCTGCCGGTACTTCATTTGCACCTTATCCTGCAACGCGAATGCCGGATGGTACAATACTTGATCAATACGGCAGACCAATGCCTATGAATAGTCTTGATCTTCAACTTATGGGAGGATTATAATGGCTGAAGATAACGTATCAATGTACTTACCACAGACACAAGGACAGTTCTTTGCAACTGCATACCTTAGATCACATCGACAAAAGATGCAACAATCATTGGCGATGGCACAATCTGAGATAAAAAGTAAGATGGACATGCTTGACTATCTGAAAGAACAAGAGAAGATGTATCTTACGTATCTTGGAAAGATCAAAGGCAAGAAAGGTGCTGATGGCAATCCTATCCAACTTACTGTCGAGAAGATGCTTATCCAAGATGGGCAGAATACAATGTCTCGTCGAGTACAGATAGATAAGATGGTTGACAATCAATTCTCTACACCTCCTGGCGCAACAGGAAGTATCAATAAAGAATCAGTTGTTGTTGCTAATAACATCTCACGTGGTGCATCACCTGGAAGTGCTGTAGACCAAGCTGCTGCATCTGTCACAGGATACCAAAAAGGGACAACACAAGCTCTTGGTGTTGCTATTCAGTTCTACAAAGCAGCAGAGGCTGCATCATCAAGAACTTCAACAGCTCGCCAAAAATTTGCTGATCCAAGTATCAATAAAGCATTCAAGGATGCTATCCTACAACACTTTGGTCTTACCGGTATGGACTTCAATGGTATTGATGCATTCGATTACTTTACACTTCCCGGCGCATACGAAAAAGCAAAAGAAGCAAAGAAGAAAGAACTAATAGGTGCGTATGGTGGACGACAGACAAAGAGATCAACGTTGGAAGCTGCAGCCGGTATAACAACACCATCCACAACCACATCAGGCACAGGTCCTGTACCATTTTCTAATGAAGAACTAATGCTACAAAGAACACAAGCAAGACGATTTCAATTAGAACAAGAGTTGATGGGTGCGATGGATACTGAAAGCATGATGCGTAGAGGGAAAGAGATCTACAATGATCAATACGGTGGCAACCTGATGGAAAGACTTGGTGCAAGAAAACTTAATGCAAAAGTACAAGAACAATTAGCTGCAATGCCTCCTGAGAAACAATACATGACAAGAACTTTGATGCAAGCAAACCAATCTAACATAGATCCTTATAGATTCTTAGAGATGGGTAGTATGAAAGCAGGATCAGATGAATCAGCCACAGCAAAATTATTACAAGCTATGATTACCAATAAAGGTTCAGCCAAGCCACAAGGTTTCAATCACTTTATGGACATGTCCACAAAACTAACACAAAACCAAGATGGTACGATAAACCAACAAAGAGCAGATAAGATAATGGGTCTTGCATTGAAAGGACTATCAACTTATGACATGGAAAGCAATCCTGCACAGAAACAAGCAAGGATGAACCAAGCTGCTCAGATGGCAGCCTTTGCAGAAAAGGAAGAGAAGAAAGCAGCACAGAGAGCTAAACAGGTACAGAACACATTGAATAACGCACTTAGTACAGGTACACAAACCAACGTTGCAACTACCACCACCTTCGTACCTCCTCTACCTGTTGGAACAAATCTTACTCCTACCAACACAACCTATGCGTATAAAGTTGGGGGTTATGATTCGAATAATAAACCTATCTTATTCTACCACAGGCCTCCTAATGCAAAGAAAGGAAGGAAGATTTCAGGAATGGCTGCCGATGTCCAAAAAGAAGCACAAGAGAAATTTGATACAGCTGTAAAGAAAAAGAAAAAATAAAAGGTGATAACGTATGCCAAAACCAACTCCACAAGAACTGCAGCAACTTAACGATGAGTATCGTTTCCGCTATGATCGTCTTGCTCCAATGGATGAAGATGGATCAATGTTTCAGGCATTGTTGCAAGAGCAGTTAAGAGGTGAAGAAGCCTTACAACAAAGTACAGATGAAGCACTGATGTTGGATAGAATAAAGACCGGTGATAGGACAGGTATTCCACAAACAGTAGAGTTTGTATTGGATAAGTCAGAAGCTATTGGTGATGTGCCTGATGAAGCCAATCCCTTCAGTAGATTCATGCCTGGGTTTGATCCTGTTGTAGATCCTGATAGAGGTGCCACTGTCAATGTCCAACAACAAAGACCTGCACCAACAAGAGGAGAACTAACAAGAGCAGAAAGTCTTGCTGTTGTAGAAGCAGAGAAGTACTTCAGGGACCAAGGGTTTCCTACGTTTGAAGAAGCACAACAACAAAGTCTACAGGCATACTTGGATGAGTTTGGAGATCAAGATTCATACATCAACAATGCAATGAGAAACTCTAACATCTCGTATGAGGATGCTTTGGCAGAGTATGATCAAGGATACAATCTTGCACTCAATCCTCCAGGTGGCTTTCCTAACACTGCTGATAACAAGGCAAAACAAAAAGTCCTTGCAGAGTTTAGAGGTGGAGATGCATTTGGTGACATAAAGAAACCTGTACAACCAAGAAGATACCAACAGTATGGAGAGATGCCAAAGGTGGGACCAAGGATGGAATCACCTCTTATGCAAACAGGTCCTATAAAGCTTTTACGTGACATGTCACCTGAAGAAGCTGAGGCATCATTGCGAATGGCATTAGGAAGCATAAGTCCACCTACAGGTGGATCTCTTATTGCTGAAGAGTTGCGTAGAAATCCTGAGATTGCAAGAGATGTGCCCTTAAACACATTGGCAGCAGAAGCTTTCAGACCACAGGTCATCAAATCAGGTGATGTTGTTAGAGAAGAGAGACAACTTGAAAGAACACAAAGAGGTCTTATCTTAGAAGATGTTGGTGCCATAATGAAGGAACAAGGCATTGACGAACAGAAGGCCATGAAGCAATACATAACCGATCTTGAAAAACAATCGTATGAACTATTGGTTGCGCAAGGTATGAAGGATAGAATAACGCCTGAGTACGTTAGAACATACCGAATAAAAGATCCTATGGCCTTTGCAGATTCATTTGGTAAAACACACTTCGAAGTACAAGATAACATCATCAAGGACATGTCAAGACAGGCTGTGATGGAGAAGTTTAGAAGTGCAGGTCTTTACGATACACTCTTCTATCACTTTCCTGATTATGGTGCAGGTGGAAGTATCTCAAGATACAATAAGATTGGATACAACATAGATCTTTTGGCGAAGGAACTAACAGAAGATCCGGAAGGACGAGGCATCATTACACATCTAAAAGAGCAAGGACGTATTGATCCTGATGCTGTTGTAGAATCCACACCAATGCAATACGCAAGAAACATAAACGTTGCATTCAGAGCTGCTATCAATCCTGCGATGGAAATGTTAGAGACAGGTTTTGATACAGTCGATGAGCTTGCATTTGATGACTATGTACCTGCCATGAGAACAGGATCTGATGAGATAAGACTTGCAGAGAAGACAGGACAAAAACTAATTGCTCCCACATTAGATCTTACAGATGATGATGCATACGTTGCAGAGAATGGATACATGGATGCTTTCTTAAAAGAGATTCTTGTAGAAACTGCAACAGGTAGAACACTTGGAAATGACCTTGTATCGTTTCATCCTATTCACTACTACACTGATAGGATGGTTGTAGATCCAAAGACAGGTGAGATAACTTATCCATCATACATAGGCTTCCATCCGGATACTGTTGTGATTGGTGGTACAGTTGCAGAGATGTTTATTCCTATAGAAGCACCGGTTGTTATGATGTCCAAGGGTGCACAAGGTTTGGCTAAGATACCTCATAACTTCAGGACTTACTACAAACTTGGTGGTCTTGGTGGAGAACTAAAACAGTTTGATACGATTGCTGATGCTGCAAAGGCAAGCAATCAGGCACAAAAAAGTGACATTATACAAAACATTGCTACTAACTCACGTGTCACACAACATGTTGCCGAGGATGCAGCAGACATTGTTATTGGTTTGGAAAGATTGGAAGACTTAGGACCAAAGGTCACTCCTAACAATGTAGACAACTTTGCTGCAGATCTTAGTCCAAGAGGTGTTGCAACAATGAGGGCAGTTGTGGATGCGCCTGGAGACAATTCAGCAATTGCAACAAAACTTATTGATGAGATGGCAGCCAATCCTGAAAAGGCACCCACATTATCTGCAGCAGCAACTGATAGTAAGTTAGCAAGAGCAGATACAGTCCAAACTCAATTTGGTCCTCAACAAACACGAGCAGAAGCAAGAGTAGCACAAGCAAATGCACAACAAGCGAGTACTGTTGCTAATACACCGGCTGTAGATGTTGCTATGGAAGCAGGACGTAGACAAAGAATGAGAATGGCTGCAGCTGATGCTCTACAATCTGAAGGTGGACAGTTTGATAACTTCCACATGCTTACTGATAGAGTTGCTGTATCAGATAACTTTCTCAATACGTTTGTCGATGGTCAACCAATGCCTCTTGTACTTGTGGATGATGTGACAAGACAAATGGGTGGAGTTCCTCTTAAACCACAAAGTGAAGGACTAAGAACGATAGATAACAAATACTTCGTACTTGGTGGAGAACCTGTACATAACATAACGGTACCGAATGCCTCCGGAGGTAATAACAACTACAACTATTATCAAATCTTTATGAAAGAAAGACAGGTAGATCCACATCTTAATAACATTCTAACAAAGGTAGAAGGAGGCAAGGAGATCTCATTCTCAGAGGACATGTACCTACGAAACAGGATGTTCGAAGAGAATGCAATGATAAGAGGAGTACAAACAAATCAAAACGTACCTCATCATCTTGCAAGGAATCTTCCTGTAGTTGGTAAGTTTTTCAAACCTCCTGCCGGTGACATAGTGACAGATCTTACAAAGGCAGCATCACCCACAAGAGATGTTATTAGAACAACACCTGGATCAGTATTCCAAAAAAGTGCTGAAGTACCAAGAGAAAGAAGGATGGGCTTGTTTAGAGGTATAGGTGCACAAGCCAAAGAGGCAGGTGGTTTCTTATCGGATGCTGATAGAGCTATAACAAGAGGAAAGGTAAAAGAAGCATTGGGTAAGGTGAAACAAAAACTAACCGGTGGAAGAATAACTGAGAAGGCAAAATCAATAGAGGGAGGTGTAGCTGCATTGGATGATAGGATGGCTGAGGCTGTTGTTGCATTGGAAAGACAAACACCTCTTGCTGCATCACGCATGCGTAAACAAGGTCTTACAGATCAAGAGACAATAGATACGATGATGTACATGGGTGCAAGTGGAGAAGACTTCACAGAAGTGATGGCAATGGGCAAATCACAAATCCAACAAAAGGCAATAACATCAAAACAAAACGTTGTCGATGCAATGTACGATGCTTTACCTCAATTTCCGAATGATCCAAATGGAGTTAAACTACATGCACAACCTATTGTTCAGGACTATTATGGCAGATTGTTTGGTCCATCATTCAATCTACCTGAGAATCAAATGGCATTTGAGATTGCCTTAGATACGATTAGAGCAACACCTGATGACGTTCTATCACATGGTACGATTAGTAAGGTGGTCGATGAAATGAGAAAGCTTCCTGGCGCAACAGAGACGATGGCAATACGACCTAACATGTTATCACCATTTGGTGGTACCACAGCTGACATTCTTGGTGCAAAATTGACAATGGCTGCAGATAGTGCAAGAGGCGTAAGGATGAATAAGGTTGCACAAGAGATGGCAATGGACATGAACATTAGTCGTAATGTTCCCATCGTACAGATTGCACAAAATGCAGGAGTATCTGAAGCAAAAGCACAACAACTGTTGGCAGGTACTACAATGCGTATAGTTGTAGGTTTGGATGATGAAGCAAGTGCATTAGGAATGTTAGAAGGAGTGATGGGTCCATCATGGGTAAGAACAAACATAACAGGACAAGGTAAATCAGCTAAGGGATACCTCCAAACATCATTCGGACAACAAGCACAATTACAAGCAAACTATGTTGATACAAGAGTGGATAGACTTGTAAATGCCGGCGTGCCTCCTCGAGTTGCAGAAGCAACAATCATCCAACCTTTCTATGCTGCTTTGAATACTGACAGTGCATTGTGGGTAGATGATGTGTATGGAGGAATGGATAGAGCATTAGGAGGTATCAAGGACATTGATGGACAGATTGTATCTCAAAACTTATCACGTCTAAGAAGAGCAAGTCCTGGTGCTTATGCACAAGTGAAAGATAATTTGATGTATGGACTTGGCTTCCGTAAGAGATTGGTCCAAGGACAGTTAGGAGGTATGGCACTTCCAAATGGTATCTATCATGCAGAGAACTTTGCAACCGCTCCTCTTATTGCATCCATCACAGCACCTGACTACATTGGCACAGTGATAGAACAACAGTTAAGAACAGGGCTTGGAGTAAGACCGGTCCTTAGCACAGTGCAACGTGGCGCATTAGATACAGGGACAGGTTCTGTTGCTGCCAACCTAACAAGATTCGATGATCCACTAACAGGACTTGATAGATTCGCAGATTCTAATGGAATGATTGGAAGATACACGAAGGCTGAAGCATTAGAACACTATCGTATGGCAAACATGGGTACAACACAAGCATCTCTACAGTTAGGAGATAACTTTGTACGTGATGTTGTGGACATCATAGAAACAAACCCAGGCTATAGAGGAATGCCAAAGGCAATGAAAGATGGCTTAGCAAAAGGTGTAAGTACAGGACGTGGTACATCATGGGGTATGCAAATTGCTGATAGTACAGATAGAATGTTTAGAGAAGCTGTATTCTTTGAGGCATTGAAAAGAGGAAGCACACCCAAACAAGCATCACAACTTGCAAGAGAAGTCTTGTTGGACTATGGACAAATGCCTGCTGCAGCAAAAGAAGGTATAGGACAATGGTTCTTATACGTATCCTTCCAATACATGATGGGATTGGAAACACTGAAAGCATTGGCAAAACCAAGGAATGCAAGATTCTTGATTGCAGAACTAAACAGACAAAGGGTCATGTCAGAAGACATACATGGTAAACAAACAGAGATGTTGGATGCTGTAATGTATCATCAGATTGATAAGATGTATGAGACAGATGCTGATGCATTTGCAACATACTACAGGTCACCAATGATTGGTTCATTCAAACAGATCACAGGCGTTCTAAACTATGTAAATGGTATTCCTACATCTCCATACTTCAGTGATGCAATGAAAGAGGCAGCAAAGGAACCACAAAGACCTGTCCCTGCAGGTTTGGATGCTGTCCTTGATTCTATGTACTCACCCCTGTTAGAGTTCTTGACAAAAGAAAACATGGAATACAAGAAGGCGATACCTGACAAGACAATCTTTCACCTTGCATCACTACCAAAGACAGGCCCTCTTAGTGGTCCAAACGCTATGGAGTTCTTTGACATGGAGTATGTACCTCTTGAAGAACAACGTCCTGGCAAGGCAGAGCTTGGTGTTATGCGTGTTGATCCAAGTACAGGAATGATGAGGTCTATACCTGAACTTAACGTTGCAGATCAAGGTGGCTATCAGATAAGATTCAAATCAGATCAAGGTTATCAAAACTTTCTTTTGTATCAGAAATTTCTAAACATGTCAGGCTATGGAAGATTGTTGAATGACATAACAGGACAGTTAATTACTATGGGGTACTATCCTGAGGGTACAACCTTTGGATACTCGGAGAAAGGTAGTCCTGTCTTGTACATGCCTGGACGTCAGAAGATCATAAGAGTACCAAAGGAATGGGAAAAACGTGATAGACAAATAAGGATGCAAGAACAAGAACTACGAAAGTTCTTAGAGGGGATAAAATAATGCCAAGACATAAGAAGACAACATCAGCCAAGAACCGTAAAGCTTATAGAAAGTATCATGCTTCTAAGAAAGCCAAGAAGGAAAGGAACATGAGAAACCAAGCTCGAAGAAGAGCAGAAAGAGCAGGTAAGGTAAGGAAAGGAGATGGCAAAGAGATCGATCACAAGCGCCCTATAAGCAAAGGTGGTACCAACAATCCTAAGAACCTACGGGTAGTCAGTAGAAAGACGAATAGAAGACGAGGAGCAAAGATAACCAATGCCAAAAGGAGGAAGAAGAAATGAGTAAAGCTGCAGATGCTAAGAAGCGATTGAAGCCAAACAAACCAACAAGATCATACAAACCTGATAAG
Source organism: Methanobacteriota archaeon (assembly GCA_011526375.1). Lineage (GTDB taxonomy): Archaea > Thermoplasmatota > Poseidoniia > Poseidoniales > Poseidoniaceae > MGIIa-L1. The sequence continues at coordinate 4,204 of WTIT01000131.1, read as the reverse complement.
AAGTTTATGGTCCTTGCATCCGAAGGTGGGAAGAAGAAGTTGATACACTTTGGTGCAAAAGGATACAAACATAATTACTCTAAGACCGCACGTAAGTCTTATCGTGCAAGACACAAGTGTGATACAAAGAAACATTCCAAACTCTCAGCTGCCTATTGGTCTTGTAGGACATGGGAGAGTGGACGACCAAAGAGGACAAAGAAATGAAATGCTGTAAATGCCCATGTTGCCCCTGTGATTGCGAGAAGTGTAATGCCTCTTCGTAAAACAAAAGGTGGATACAAGAACTACTCCAAGAAAGGTAGACCACTATCAAAAAAGCCATTGAGTAGGAAGAGAGCTGTCAAACAACTACGTGCCATCAAGGCTTCTAAAGCTGAAAGGATGGGACGAAGGAGAAAGAGACGTGCCAGGAAGTAAGAAGAAGAAGAAAAAGAATCCATTGCCAAAGCAGTACAATGCACCTGTAGGTTCTAAAAGGTACAAGATGCTGAAGAAAGCTGCGAAGTTGTACAAGGCAGGCAAGAAACAACAAGCATTTAAGATGCGTGAACGAATGGAAAAGAGGATACGAGATGCCCGGAAAAAGAAAAGCAAAGCCAAAAAAAGGTAAGAAGAAAGTTAATTACGCAGCAATGGCAAGGAAGTACAATACAACTCCTGCCAAAGTAAAGAAGGTGTATGCACGAGGTCTTGCCGCTTATGCATCATCAGGCTCTCGTAAAGGTGTAAGCTCACATGCTTGGGCAGCCGCACGAGTAAAGTCAGCCTTTACAGGTGGACCTGCTGCGAAAGTAGATAAGGACATCATAAAAGGAAAGAAGAAAACAAAACCCAAAAAGAAGAAAAGGTGATAACGTATGAGTCATTCAGTAAAAGACCAAAAGGCAATCAAACAAGCAGCAAAGATGCTGCGTCGAGGAAAGATGAAAGGTAGCAAAAAACTTGCAAAGAGACTACAAAAGATTAGAGATCCAAGGAAAGCTCGCAGCAAGATGAAGCATTCTCAAAAAGTATACGAAGGCAACCCAAATAGCTAACCAACATCATAGCCCATCACATGAAGAAGCAGGAGGTGAACAGTGGCTAAGACAGGACATTACATTCATGTAGCAAAGAAGGCACATACGCAAGCCTTTACGAATGCATACGATGTAGATAAACAAATTGACATAAATCTATGGAACAATAGATACTCAGGTGCATCCATCCCAGGAGACAAAAAGGCTTATACAGGCAACATACAACTGATAAGACTTGATGGAACAATAACAGGAGGTGCATCCACAATAACTCTCAAAGGATACTTGGACACAGAAGGAAACGAACTTGTTATTCCTCCAAGCAGTGCAACCTTGGAATCCTCCCTTGACGGTACCAAGGTATCCGCTGTGTATCAGGTCAATGCATACCATGCAGAGAACCACGCCGATCTATACTTCTTTGCCAAGACAAACCAAGGGACATTCACTTGTTCAGAGATTGTAATAACTTGGTTTGAATAGGGGGTGAACGATGCCGGAAATACAATTTGCAGGACCGTTCATACCTTCTGTAGGATCAGACTTTAAAGTACAAGATCTAAGTTCACAAGTGCCAGGTGATACATTCACAGTACAAGAAGAGTTTCAGACGGAAAGGTTATTGGTATACTTGAATGGTCTGTTCCAAGGACCTCCAAATGGAACCGAGATAACAGTCACTTCAACTACAACATTTACTATTGCCACGTCGACGTTGTTGGGCGATACCATAACGGTGATCTATTCACCACTCAATAAAACATAAAACAAAGGAGCCCAATCATGGCTATTCAAATTAGAGGTAATCAGATACAGAATAATACTGTCACTGCTACCCAACTTGACGAAACCGATACCTATGACTTCTCGTCCGGTGTCGTATCTGTCGCAACTCCTACTGCAAATGGACATGCAGCAACCAAGGCATACGTCGATGCACAAATCCCTGATTCATTCTCAGGTGGTAATGGTATTGCAATCGATTCATCAGGCGATCCTGATGTTATCAGCGTAGACCTTGCAACAAACCCAGGACTTCAGTTCACTTCTGCTAAGTTGGACGTAAAGGTCAAGGCAGAAACCGGTGGATCTATCACCAAAGATGCTGATGGTCTTTACATTGCTGACTCTGCGATTGGTAATGCTAAATTGGCAGGATCTATTGCAAACGCAAAGCTTGCTAACTCTACCATCTCAGGTGTTGCTCTTGGTTCTAACTTGAACTCATTGTCTGCCGGCAATGGTTTGAGCATGTCTTCATACAATGGTTCTGCTGCTGTATCAGACCTTACCATTGACCTTGATGGTTCAACTCTTGCTGTTGGTGCAAGTGGTATCAAAATTGCTGACACAGGTGTAGATACAGGACAACTTGCTGACTCTGCTGTTGAGACTGCAAAGATCAACAACCTTGCTGTAAGTACAGCTAAGCTTGCTGATGCAGCTGTTTCTACTGCTAAGCTTGCTGATTCTGCTGTTGATTCAGACAAACTTGCTGATTCTTCTGTCTCTGCTGCTAAGGTATCTTTCAGTTCACAGATTGATCCTCTTACTGCTAATGGAAGTACAACTGCATTTGATCTTTCTCTTGCCATTGATGATGCATTCTCTATCATCCTTGTATTCAGAAACGGTATCGCAATCGAACAAGTCGAATCTTCTCCAAGTGGTGTTGACCAATTTGTTCTTGCTCCTACCGGTGGTACAGGCGGTGTTGGACAGGTCACATTCGGTTCTGCACCTGCTACAGGCGACAATCTTAGAGTATTCTACATCGCATAAATGGTGATAACGTAAAGGAGCAATGACATGGACATTATGACAATCTTAGAATCGTTAGGTGTTATGGCCGTTGCTCCGGCTATCGCTATTTACTTACACCAATCCTTTGTCAAGATCACACAACAGATGATGAGTCAGATGTTGGAAGAATCTAAAGCTGATAGGGAAGTGTTTGTCCAGGCTGTCGATAAACTTGACAGAAGGATAGAGATGTTGGAGCAAGTAGTCAGAGAACAAAAGAAATAATTGTAAACTTTATGGAGTTGTGGTATAGTTATCAATGTACCAATTGTAAGTTTTCATTTTGGTATTCTCCGTAAATAATTTGATTTGAGTTTGCCTCCCCTTTCACATGATTGGGGAGGTTTTTCTATGTCAAAACACAAAATAATTGTACATGAACTAAATAAACATTATAGTTATTAGTGTCAGTTAATACTGATAAACTCAACATCATCAACTTGGAGAATAAGATGAAAGTACAAAAGCATAAGACGCTTGCAAAAGCACAAAACAAGAATCCTTTCAAGTCAGTTATCTATAACATGAAGAAGAGACAGAAGGAAGGATCAACAGTCCACATGAAGACATACTCTCCGGACATGCCTATCATTCCTGTTGAGGTAGTACTATTCGCACAAGGAAGTACATTCATTGTCAAGACGCCGACAAATGAGAAGATGCCTGATGGATACTATACCTTTGCAAATGATGGAGAGAAGTTTTGGACACCATACAATTGGAATCACATCCAAGCATTCCTTGATGGTCAGGCTTATCCATTCCAATACAAAGACATGGTTGTCAGACTTGTCAACTCTGAAACATCAGAAGCTCTTACTCTAAAAGCACAAACAATCAGAGTAAGAGAACCCAATACAACTAATGGATCATACCATCCTGTTGTCTTTGGTCTTGAAGGTGGTAAGACAATCACATCTCATGTATGGAGAGAAGATAAGAACAGATTGAACTCATACAAGAACCAAAAGTCTTTGGACATTCATACCAACCTGAATCATGTCAGGCTTGTCTTCAATTGTGGAGGCAAAGAGTATGACAACTGTTTCATCTACTTCAAGCTTGGTACATCTCAGTTTGATCTATCTCATCCAAAAGGCAAGTATTGGAACCGATGCTATCAAGCATTTGGACTATAATTACACACATCAAGCGCTCCCTCTACAATCGTATGGAGCGCATCTAACAAAGGAGCACGTATGTTATCTAAGCTAACAATGCCAAGTATGTCAGAAAGGCATTCTAAACGAATCAAATGGTATCACTTCACGCTACTCAGCGATTCGATAGTCACAAAAAAACTAAAGGACGTCATCTTGGCGACAGAAGACAAACCCAGAATCAACATCTTTGAAGACAACTCATTCACTGTAGGAAAG
>WTIT01000049.1:27012-29434 GCA_011526375.1 Methanobacteriota archaeon | reverse complement strand
GCTCTCAACCATGAATTGGTGCCTCACCAAGAATTGGTTGGAGATGCAAACATTAGCGAAGAAGAACAATTTGAAATCGAAAAAGCTGAATTAGCACCTTGGCAAATGGTCGAAATTGACGATGAGACTGGATTGCCAAGAATTGCCAAAGAACTGTTGCCAAAAATACTGATTACCGACCCCGTAGTTCAAGTATTGAAAGAGCAAGCAGAGACAATTGACAATGCTAAGCTAGCAGCAGACCCCGAGCATAGGCCACTGGCAGCAGGTTGGATTGCTGACCGTGTTGTCAAGGTAATTAGACGCTCACCGTCAGCGGGAAAGACGGTCGCTTACAGGTTGATAGTAGAGGGTAACTGAGAGGGATAAACATGCAAGAGATAATTCAATCATTTTTCAAAGAAAGAAGCCTAGTAAACCACCAAATTGCATCTTATGATGACTGTATCCCAGCAGGGGATAACATGATATCTCGAATGGAGAAAATCATTCGCAACATACGTGTTGGTATAGATGGTGAAGTCGAAGATGACGAAGGTGGCTTCATCAAACTCGACGTTGTAGACCAAGACATTGTTATTAGACTAAAGAACATCCAACTTGGGGAACCTACAATAAGAGAGGCAAATGGTTCTGAACACCCTTCAACCCCAATGGAATGTAGGCTTCGAAAGTTGACCTACATGTCCCCGGTCACCATTGATTTCCAAATCGTGAGAAATGGTATTCCTTCACCAAAAGAAGAGAGTGTGCAAGTTGGTAGTATGCCTATCATGGTAAGATCGAAAAGATGTAACCTACATCCTGCCCACATCGCAGGAGACAGACAACTCTATCCAACAACATCAAGCGAGGATTCCGATTTATGGAAAGACCTACTCAAGACCAAAGGCGAAGATCCACTTGACCCTGGCGGCTACTTCATCATTAACGGAACAGAAAGAGTGCTGATTTCTACAGAAGACCTTGCTCCTAACAGAGTTACCGTTGAAATCAACAACAGATATGCAAAGAGGACAGAGGTCGCAAAAATCTTCTCACAGAAAGATGGTATGAGAAAACCACTAACCGTTGAAAAGAGAAGAGATGGTATGCTAATGGTCAAGATTAGTACTGCTGGAACAACCCCTATTCCAGTAGTTCTCTTGATGCGTGCTCTTGGAATTGACAATGACCAAGAAATTTTTACTGCTATCGCTGGTCCTACTGAAACTTTCAAGTACATTGTAGCAAACATCAATGAAGTTAATGACAACGAAGAATATGCGGTCCAAAACATGTTAGAAGCACATGAATGGCTGCAAAAGAAATTCGCAGCGGGTCAGCAAAAAGACTACCGTGAAGCAAGAGTCGACCAGCTATTAGACAGAGAATTACTACCGCACCTTGGTGACCAAGGTACAGATCGTAAGAAAAAGGCGGTCTTCCTTGGTAGAATCGTAAGGCAAGTATTAGAAATGGCAATGCACTCAAAAGAGCCAAATGACAAGGACCACTATGCCAACAAGAGAGTTAGACTAGCTGGAGATTTGATTGAAGATTTGTTTAGAGTTTCATCTAACCAACTAGCTCGTGACTTGAAGTATCAACTAGAAAGACACCACAACAGAAAGCGTGAATTGAGAATCACTTCCTGTCTGAGACCAGATGTTCTTACCTCAAAAATCATGCATGCACTTGCTACTGGAAATTGGGTAGGTGGAAGATCCGGTGTCAGCCAACTATTAGATAGAACAACATACCTTGCTGCGCTTTCCCACATGAGAAGAGTTACCTCTCCATTAGTTAGAAGCCAACCTCACTTCGAAGCACGTGACCTTCACCCAACACACTGGGGTCGCTTGTGCCCTAACGAAACCCCTGAAGGGCAAAACTGTGGTCTAGTAAAGAACGCAGCCCAGATGATCGATGTATCTGAATACATTAGCGAACAAGATGTTCGTAACCAACTTGATGAGCTAGACGTTTATCAACCAGATGACTGGAGCGATGGAGATAGAGTCCACGTAAACGGTGACATATACGGTATTCACAAGAGAGGAACCAACCTAGTACGCCACTTCAAGTCGGCAAGACGCCGTGGTACTATTCCACCGGAAGTATCGATTAGATATGACAGTGAGAATCGAGATATTTTCATCAACACAGACAAAGGTAGAATTCTTCGTCCTCTGTTGATACTTTACGATGGAGCACCGAGGTTGACTTCTCAACATTTGGAAGCTCTGACTCAAGGTGAAATGACTTTTAGGAATTTAGTGAATGAAGGAATTATTGAATGGGTGGATGCAGAGGAAGAAGAAGACCTTTACATTGCTCCAAAACCGTTCGTTCTTCCTGCCACTGTTCCAAAAGGTAAATTCGCAGGGCGTCCAATAACTAACGAAAGCGTAGAATGGACCAACCTTGGTGAGCCTGGCGC
>WTIT01000049.1:0-26912 GCA_011526375.1 Methanobacteriota archaeon | reverse complement strand
TAAGACCAGACACAAGGGCGCATATTTTGCATTATCCACAAAGATCTATCACTCGTACTAGAGCAATGGAGACCACAAACTTCGATGAAAGACCTGGTGGCCAGAACTTCATTGTTGCAATTATGTCGCTACATGGTTACAATATGCAAGACGCAGTTATCATGAATCGAGGCTCAATCGATTTAGGTCTAGGGCGTTCAACCTTCATGAGAACCTACAATGCGGAGCGAAGAAGATTCCCTGGTGGACAAGTTGAGGAAATCGAAAAGCCTGGAACATCTCTACAAGAAGTTAAGGGATTGAAACCAGATGAATCATATGTTCATCTCGAAGCAGACGGACTACCGCTACCAGAAAAATACCTTGAGGGCGGAGACGTACTTGTTGGAAAGACCAGTCCTCCAAGATTCCTAGAGGAATCATCTGGAGGGGCTTTCTTGATGGCTCAAGAAAGGCGAGAGTCATCAATGCTCGTTAGACATGGAGAAAAGGGATGGGTAGACAATGTCTACGTAACAGAATCACTAGACTCAGGCCGTATGGTAAGAGTCATGGTAAGGAGCCACAAAGTTCCTGAAGTAGGAGATAAATTTGCTTCAAGACACGGTCAAAAAGGTGTGATTGGAAGACTAGTAAATCCAGAGGACATGCCTTTCACTGCCGATGGTGTCGTTCCTGACTTGATTATCAATCCACACGCAATTCCGTCTAGAATGACGGTTGCACACGTACTGGAAATGATCGGTGGAAAGGTCGGTTCCCTCGAAGGAAGAAGAATCGATGGTACTGCATTCCGTGGAGAGAAAGAAGGTAGCCTAAGAGATGGTCTAATCAGAAATGGTTTCGCTCACTCAGGCCGTGAAACCATGATTAATGGAGAAACAGGTCAAGCCTACCCTGCTGAGATTTTCATTGGTTGTATCTACTATCAGAGATTGCATCACCTAGTAAGTTCCAAGATTCACGCCCGTTCTAGAGGCCGTGTACAAATCCTTACTCGACAGCCGACTGAAGGTCGTGCTCGACAAGGTGGTCTAAGGTTCGGTGAAATGGAACGTGATTGTTTGATTGCTCATGGTGCATCCATGGTAATCAAGGATAGATTGCTCGATGAGTCAGATGGTATAGACATGTATGTCTGTGCACAATCAGGTCACTTGGCTTGGTATGATCCAAAGAGAAGAACATATGTCAGCCCAATACATGGCGATGGTGCAGAAGTTTACAAAGTTCAGACATCGTATGCATTCAAGCTACTGCTAGATGAAATGAAGAGTTTAGGTGTGGCCATGAGATTAGAACTGGAGGACAGAAGATGAGTAGAGTTACCACCCTTATACCAAAGCGAATTGCTAGCATTAGATTTGGTCTGATGGACCCAAGTGAAATCAGAAAGATGTCAGCAGTTGAAGTTAAGACCGCTGATACCTACAAAGATGACGGGCATGCATATCGTCAAGGTTTGATGGACCCACACATGGGTGTCATCGAGCCAGGTTTGGTTTGTCCAACTGACAATTGTAAGTACGATGAAAGCCCGGGACACTTCGGTCATATACAACTCGAACTACCAGTTATTCACATTGGTTTCGTTGGACTAATCAAGACTGCGTTGAAAGCAACATGTAATTCATGTAGCAAGATTTTGCTTCACGATGAGGCTAACACTCATCCATCAAACCCTGAGTTGAGTGAGCAGGATTACTACCGTGCAAGAGTTCGTGATATTATCCTAAAGCACGGAGTCGGGTCAACAGAATTTTCCAAGATTATCAAGGAGATTGAGAAGGTTACCTCTGGCGCAAAGAGAAAAGTCTGTATGCACTGTGGAGCAGCTCAAGGAAAGATTACCCTTGACAAGCCTACAACCTTCAAAGAGAAACTAGAAACCCAAGGTACTGGCAAGGAAACTGAGAGAAAGTTGAATCCAAGGGATGTCAGGGAATGGCTGAGTAGCATACCACAAGAACACCTGATTTTCATCGGAATGGACACTCAAAACCGTCCGGAATGGACTGTTTTGAAGGTTCTACCAGTTCCACCGATTACAGTAAGGCCATCAATTACTTTAGACAGTGGAGACCGCTCTGAAGACGATTTGACTCACAAGTTAGTTGACGTTCTGCGTATCAATCAAAGATTGAGAGAAAACAGAGATTCTGGTGCACCTCAGTTGATTGTTGAGGATCTGTGGGAACTATTACAATACCACGTTACTACCTATTTTGACAATCAAACCTCAGGAATTCCACCTGCAAGACACCGATCAGGCAGAACCCTAAAGACTCTGACTCAGAGATTGAAGGGTAAGGAAGGACGATTCCGAAGTAACCTCTCTGGTAAGCGTGTTAACTTTTGTGCCCGTTCTGTCATTTCACCTGACCCATATCTGGGTGTAAACGAGGTTGGTGTTCCAGAGAAGATTGCAAGAGAACTTACTGTTCCAATTAGAGTTACTATGAGGAACAGAGAGCAAATGCGACAAATGATTCTAAGAGGTCCAGATGTACACCCGGGTGTAAACTATATTATCCGTGGTGACAAAAGAAGAGTTAGAATCAACTCAAGAAGTAGGCTAATCAATGCTGGATTTAGATGTCACAACCCAGAATGTATGGAAGAAACAACAATGAGGCCAGATTTGCATCAAGTAATGCCTGCCCCTAACTTCCTACCTGGATTAGTAATCAAGAAAGAAATAAGCCGCTCAGTTGTTGATCCTAGCATCGAAGTGACAAACTATGTTGCTGATGATAACGCTACCCTTGCCAACCTGCGTGGTGAAGATGTAAACGGGAACGCATTAGAAAAAGATGACCCTAGAGCTATTCTACACTACAGGTGGATGTGGGAATTGGAGCAATTGGACAAATTAACTCCTGACCCTGTTCCAGAACACTTGGAAATTACCTGTCCACATTGTGGCAGCCCATCCGATGAGTGGGGTGAGAGAACATCTGTTGAGGACAGGCTTTCAACCTTTGATAGAGATGGAAATCCAAAACCCGGTATGCTTGTTGAGAGACACTTGATAGATGGTGATGTTGCTATCTTTAACCGACAACCTTCACTGCACAGAATGTCAATGATGGTTCACGAAGTAAGAGTCATGCAGGGCCATACCTTCAGGTTCAACCTTGCAGTTTGTACACCGTACAACGCTGACTTTGACGGTGACGAAATGAACCTTCACGTTATACAGTCTGAAGAGGCAAGAGCTGAAGCCAAGATTCTCATGAGAGTACAAGAACATATCTTGACTCCAAGATATGGTGGAGCGGTGATTGGTGGTATTCACGACCACATTTCTGGCGCTTACCTACTGTCTAGGCCAGGCACGCTAATTTCAGTGGAGCACGGTTTGGAGATGCTAGGAAATATTGGATGGACTGGGTCTCTGCCAGAGGTTGTCAAAGATGAAAATGGTCGAGACAGTTTCCGTGGTCAAGACATAATCTCTCTAATTATCCCTGACAATATCCATCTAAGATTCCGAAGTCGTTCAAACGACGATGTAGTTGTTAAGAATGGAAGTGTTGAAGGAACTCTAGACAAGAGAGCGATTGGTGCTGAAGATGGAAGACTGCTAGATGCAATCGTTCAAACAAATGGTCCTGAGCAAGGTGCTAAATTCCTTGACGAATTTACTCAATTATCAATCGCTGCATGTACGGCTCTAGGATTTACCACTGGTATCGACGATGAGGATTTGTCTCCAGAATCACTCAATGCAATTGAACAAGCGAACGCTGATGCTAGAAAATTAGTCGAAGAAGAACTCGCAGCATTTGGTAAAGATGGTAAAGGGTATGAAACTAGACCTGGAAGAACTCCAAGAGAAACTCTAGAAGAGAATATCATGGTTATGCTAGATGAGGGTAAGCAAAAAGCTGGTGACATTGCTAAAGATGAACTAAACCAGTCAGGCTCAACCAACGCTGCGGTAAACATGGCTATCTCAGGTGCCCGAGGTTCAATGGACAACCTCACAATGATGGCAGGTTCTATCGGACAAGCAAAAGTTCGTGGTAAGAGATTAGAGAGAGGATACAATGACAGAGTTCTAGCCCACTTCAAGCGAGGTGGCCGCGGAGCCCTGGATAGAGGTTTCATATCTAACTCGTTTAAGCGTGGTCTAGAACCAACAGAGTTCTTTATGCTCTCTGTATCAGGAAGAGAATCACTGGTAGATACTGCGGTACGTACTGCTAAATCTGGATATATGCAAAGAAGACTAATCAACGCTATGGACGATTTGAAAGTCTATGATGATGAGATGTTATCTGTTCGAAATACAGCAAACAGAATCATCCAGTTCAGTTACGGCGAAGATGGTATTGATCCATCCAGAGGAGTGCACGGTTCACCTTTCAACATCGATGTTATTGTTGACGAGGCGCTTGGAACTGAAGGAGCTACTGTGGTAGAGCGTGAATCTCGCGAAAGAGATGAGAGCGAAGAAGACATGGGAGCATGGGAATTCGAAGAATCAGATAGTGATGGAGGTGAAAACTGATGGTAGTTAAGAGCGCAACCAAGAAGAAATTAATGGATCTAGGAATCGCAGAAAATTTCGCCCACATTTTGGCAGATGACAGAAAGTGGGATGATGTCAAAATACTCCCAGCAGAAAACATTGCCCAAATTTGTGAAACCGATTCTGAGACTGCAAGTCAAATTAAAGGAATTATTGACGGTGCAAATCAAAAGAATAAACTAGCCAATAATGAGGCAATCGGTCCAGTAACTTCTGTAAGGCTAAGTAGAGGTAGAAAGACAAGAGCTCGTTCAAGAGTAAAACCAACAGCAGATATTGATGTCTACAATGCTGATGCCAAGTTAATCGGTCTTGAAGACGAACTCTCTGATGATCCAGTTTACAAGAGTCTTGTTGCAGCAGTAGAGGACTCAGGCTCTAGAAGATTTACCAACAGAATTTTTCATGATCTAACCAAGGCAATACACGCACGTGGAAAGAAGAAACTTACCAAACCACAGGCAAAGAAAGTTGTTGAAGAGGCAATTTTTGCTCTAAAGCGAGCGAGCATCGACCCTTATGAAGCTGCAGGTATCATAACAGCACAATCAATTGGTGAGCCAGGTACGCAAATGACTATGCGTACTTTCCACTATGCAGGTGTAGCAACAGTGAACGTTACTCAAGGTCTTCCGAGAATTATTGAAATTGTCGATGCAAGAAAAGTACCACAAACACCGACCATGACAATTAGACTACAAGAAGATAAGAAGACCTCAGCAGAAGAAGCTCAAAAGTTAGCAGCAGCAATCGAAGTTACTACGACTGTTGGTATTGCAAGCCTAGAAACAGACGTTGCTCAGCGAAGACTCGTTCTCAAATTGAACAAATCGAATCTAAAGCAGAAGAATATGACTGCTTCAGAAGTGAAGGATAAACTAGAACAAGCAACTAGGTTGTATGTACAAGCAGATAAAGAAGGCAATAAGGCATCAAAGTTGACAATGATTCCGGGAGTTCACTCCGAGGAAGATTTGGCAGAGCTTGCTGAAAATCCACCATCTTATACAATGCTACTTCAACTTGAAGAAAAGATCCGAGATCTTAGATTAAAGGGGATTCCAAATGTTGAGAGAGCTAATGTGCAACTAGATGATAAAACAGGCGAATATTATTTGTCAACAATCGGGTCTAACCTATCAAGAGTTAGCGAAATTGAAACCATCGACAGAAGTAGGACCTACACTAACAACATCATTGAAATTTATGAATATCTAGGTATAGAAGCCGCTAGACAAGCAATTGTCAACGAGTTACAAGCAACATTAGACGGTGCAAGATTAGAAGTCGATGTTAGACACTTATTGCTTGTAGCAGATGTAATGACTTCTGAAGGAGAAGTAAGAGCAATTGGTAGACACGGTGTTTCAGGTACCAAGCACAGTATCCTTGCCCGTGCTGCATTCGAAGTTACTGTGAATCACCTACTAAAGGCAGGTATCATTGGAGAAAGAGATCAACTCACTGGTGTTGCAGAGAACATTATTGTTGGTCAACCAATATCCCTAGGAACAGGTAGTGTAGAGTTGTATTACATACCAGAGGAGTGAACATTCCAACCATGAGAAACAAAGTGGAGTATGGAGGAAAAAATATGGATTTAAGTAGACAATTAAAGACAGCAATATCAACAGGCAAGTTATTATTCGGACAACGTCAAGCAGTAGATGCATGTGCATCAGGTGAGGCAAAATTGGTTATTCTCGCAGCAAATTGCCCGCAAGAATACATCGATAACCTACATGCAAGTCATCCTAGCGTTATCAAACACAGAGCTAGGCTAGTTAACCGAGAACTTGGGATTGCGTGTGGTAAACCATTTGCCGTATCAACAATTACAGTTATCGAAGGTGGAGATAGTGACATTCTGTCTCTCGATACTAACATTGAGTGATATTTGACACACTATTTGGGAAGGTTTCATGACCTTCCTACAACACGGCTAATACGGTCTTAGCCATGCGTACAGCGAAATCCTTGAGTCTAGTCATTATTACACTCCTAATTTCATCAGTCTTAATGATGTCAATCTCACCAGATATAGATGAATCAACCCAAACCACTGAAGATCGTTTTTCAATTGATACCTTAACACGTCTCTCGACTAAAAATTCTAACGACTGGTCAGCTTCAGGTAGCGCAGCAAACCCAGCCGTAATGAACTCAATTGACACATCGTCAAATAATGAAATTGTTGTTGCTGGAATAATTAGCGGATCAACCACAATGTCAATGGGTTCATCATCGGTTACATCTGGACAATATATTGAGCCATGGATAGGGAAGTCAGACTCTAATGGCAATTGGCAGTGGATTACCAAAGTTTCAATCACTGGAACTTCTCAATATGCAGAGGCTACATTACAAGATATATCGGTGGCTCCTAACGGGGATATTTTTGCCACTGGAATGTTCTATGATTCAATATCATTTGGCTCAATTTCTCTAACATCAACAGGTTACTGGGATTGTTGGACTGCTAAATTATCGCCAAATGGACAATGGCAATGGGCTCAAGCATTGCGTGGTAATGGAGACTATGACGGTGTCACAGTTACCACCCTAGATGTAGTGTATGGGACCTCAATTACCACAGATTCAAACAGTAATCCAATTGTTGGCGGTTGGTTTTTGGGTAATACGGATGTTGGTGTAGCGGCCGATACTGGTGCACAGAATGGAGATGACATCGAAGTATTTGTTGCTAAATATAGTAATTCAGGAAATTTGCAATGGTCTGAGGTGGCAAGAGGTCAAGGAAGTCAAGAAATCAACGCAATGACTGTCGATAGCAGTAACAATATCTGGGTAGCGACCAATTTTGAGGTCAGTATGACATTTGGCAGCGTTGTGGCCAATGCTGGAATCAACGAAGTTCCAATTGGTATCGCAAAAATAAGTCAATCCGGTACTTGGCAATCTGCTTATGCTACTACAGGTAGTGGACAACCAATTGTAACTGATTTTGCCATGGACAACCAGAATAATCTGTTGATGTCAGGTGTCTACACGGGAACAATTAACCTTGGAACTCAGCTAACCAGCGCAGGCCAATCAGATGCATTTGTTGCAAGTATGAGTAGCACTGGTTCATGGAACTGGGCCAATTCTGTTGGTGGAACGAGTTATGACTCAGGAAGTGGAGTTCAATTTGATGCTAATACAGGATATACATTACTAGGATTGTCATCACAGAGTAACTTCAATTTTGGTAGTCAATCCTTTTCCACGAGAGGGTTCAATGATTCAGTAGTTGTTACATTTAATCAAAATGGTAATCCTGTGGCCTTATTTGATGCTGGAAGCTCTGATGATGATGCAATTTCAGGTATTTCCATGATGGCTAATGGCGCACTTGCCGTAGGCGGTAACTACAATGGAACAATGGACTTTGGCACCTCATCAGCTCAAAGTCAATCCACATCGGTATTGATGCCATATGTATGGTATACAGAAACAATTGCAATACTTGATGCAGATGGAGACGGAGTTGCAGATGATGACGATAATTGTCCTAACACGGCTAACCCAGCACAGGAAAATACAGATTTAGATTCAGAGGGTGATGCTTGTGATTCAGATGATGACAATGACGGCATAACAGATAATTTCCCAGATAACTGCCCGCGAAATAGTCAAACTGGATGGACTAGTACCAGAGATTTTGATAATCCTGCAAGCTCAACAGACTGGGACAATGATGGTTGTAAAGATGATCACCCAGAGGATAATGATGACGATAACGATGGCGTCCTCGATGTCGATGACAATTGTCCGAGAACATCATACAGTCCACCTCGGCCAACCTGGATTTCAGATTCGGCCACCGATATGGATGGAGATGGATGTAGAGATAGTGATGAAGATTTAAACGACGATGGTGATGACTTCGACGATTCATTTGATGATTGTCCAACATACTACGGAACTTCAACTCAAGGTGAGCAAGGATGTGCAGATTCTGATGGCGATACTTGGTCAGATGATACCGACACTTGCCCTCTACAATTTGGTAACTCGACAGCTAATGGGAAAATTGGCTGCTTAGATAGTGATGGTGATGGATGGGCTAATGTCGATGATGCTTTTGATTTTGAGCCAACCCAGTGGTCTGACACAGATGGCGATGGGTTTGGTGATAACATAGACGGAGTTAACGCCGATGATTGTGTTGATTTATCAGGAGATTCAATTTTTGATAGACAAGGTTGCCTTGATTTTGATGAAGACGGATATTCTAACCCAGATGATTCTTGGGATGAGGATAATGGTGCTGATGCCTTTCCACAAAACCCTCTCCAATGGTCAGATTTTGATGGTGATGGATTAGGTGATAACTGGGGCAATTCCACTTGGCTGGATAGGCCAGAATCATGGCCAGGTGAATACATTGAATCAGTAAACCAGAATGAGCAAGATGCTTGTCCTTTCCAATTTGGCACATCTAATCAGCAAGGAATTTATGGTTGTCCGGATTTGGATGGCGATGGTTGGTATGATGCTATAGATGATTTTGTTCAGGAATCTAGTCAATGGCAAGATAGTGATGGCGATGGATTTGGTGATAATTTGGAAGGATTCAACGGTGATTACTGCCCTAATATCGCTGGTACCTCAAGTCAAGATAGGAAAGGATGTTTAGACACAGATGGTGATGGTTATTCTAATATTGATGAATTTTGGACAAAATACAGTGGTGGCGATGTCTATCCACAAGATCCATTGCAGTGGGCAGATTCAGATGGAGATGGTTATGGTGATAATCCGGGGACTCCAAATTCAGATGCTTGTGTGGACGTAGCAGGAGACTCTACAATAGACAGACTAGGTTGTTCAGATTTTGATTCTGATGGTTATTCAGACCCGACTGAAAATTGGAATATTTCAATGGGAGCAGATGCTTGTTCGACAGTTATCGGCAACTCTACTGTGGATCGTTTTGGATGCTATGACAGTGATGGCGATGGTCACTCAAACAAAGATGATAACTGGGGTTATTCAGATGGAGCAGACGGATATCCTGATGATCCAACTAGATGGGGTCCGCCACCTAGTGCAGATGGAATGTCATTTGGAACAATAGCAATTACCGGTGGAGGCATTTTGATTTTGATAGTAATAGGCTCACTGTTATTCATTCGAAATAGAGGTGGAGATAAACAATACAGCGGCCTAGACATGAACCATCAAATGCACCAACAGTCATCAATGACTTATGCACAACCGCATCAACAAAATAACATGATTCAGGTAAGCCAACCTCAAGCATATGCTCAACCTGCTGCAACTCCTGACCCGGCTAGAGAATACTATCAAAATCTTGTGAGTCAAGGATATCCACATGAACATGCTGTTGCGTATACTCAACAGTATTTCCCAGGATTTAACGGGTGACTGATTTAGGCTGATCGCCAGTTGTTCAAGTTAGGACTTCAAGAAGACGGTCTTGTTCTGCTGCCATGCGCAGTTCCATTGCAATCCTTCTTCCACTAGACATAGGCTTTCTCCATGTTGCATTGCCGTATGGGTGGCCAACATTGACATGAACATTCGTGCCCCCACCTAATCTAGGTGCAACATCATAGATGTAGTAGTTCATGTCTTTGTCAATACAGGTTTGAAGGCAGAATGGCCCGATTATTCCAGGATCATAATGCTCTTTGCTAGCTTTAATGAATTTCTCACCCAATTCAAATGCTTTCTCCAATAAAGATTCTCTAATCGTAGCAGTGTTATGCCCTACGACGGTCATTTCAGGAATTTGTTGGTGTAGTGGCATTGTCATTTGTTGAGGAGCAGGTAATCGAACATGCCCATCGAGAGAGGACTCAAATCTCCAGTCAACGCCAAGCAGCTCTAATTTCTCTCCCTCATCGGAGAGAGGGCTGTAAAAGAAATTTAAGTTAAAGACTGGACCAATGACATATTTTTCGATTCTAGCACCATCTAGAGATGCTTGGTCAATTACTCCAGTTTTCAATAATGCTTGGGATTTTTCGGTGTACTCTTTGAAAGATGCGCAGGTAAAGAATCCACGCTCCAATTTTTTCTGGGCATGATGAAGTTTTACAATTACTAGACAATCAATATCTTCTGGATTATTTATTGCTTCAGGAAATGGTAGTCCTGCCTTTTCTAAAATCCAGTAATAGTCTTGTTCTTCGGTTCTCTCTTCCATTCTCAACATGTTCCTTGAACCAAAGAGTGGGACGTGAAAGTTATTTTCTACATCGTCGATGCTTGAATATGAAGTAAACGAACGGTTGGGAATGTAGACAACATTCCGCTTTCTCATTTCTCTTTGCATACTCTCTTGCATTACATCGTTAAACGAGGGCATAATGATTGTTTTATCTACCATTCCACGTTTTACTCTACCTGAGTTAGTTCGATGTGTCTTGAAATAATTTGCATAGGTTTTGTGCCTTCCCTCCTTGCAGTAAGCGACAGTTGGGAAACCTTCCTCTATGGCACCGTCACAAATGTCCAGGGCAGAATGTGATGCTGTCATTCCAATTCTTAATTTTAAACGGTCGTATTCTTCGACGATTTGAGCAATATCGTCTTTGCCTATCATATTGAAAACCTCCAGTAATGATTCTAATATTGTTTACAGTTTCAGTCAAATTTTTGTAATTGCATTAATTCTTCAGTAGATAACGTATCTCCAGACATTAGTTTGGTCATCAAATCTTGGACCTCAACTCGTGCTTCTGATTTACCGGTAGTGTTGTCACTACCTGACATTGCAGAAACCATATCTTGGATTGAGTGCAAACAACGTAGTGATACAATGTATAGGTGATGGGCTTTATCAGCTTCTTTCTTTGATTTACGTAGTTCTCGATGGCAAGATTCTGCCTTTTCTCTCTGCTTGTCAACTTCCTTATTCCATTGTAGCATCAATTCGTGAGCTTCTTGTGCAGCATTTGCGGCTTTTTGCACCTCTTCATGAGCTTCCTCTTGTTTGTTTAGTGCGGCTTTCAATTCATCTCTAAGACCTTTCATGTCCTCATTACCATCGTCAACAGAGGTCATTTGCTTCAACTTAGAGCTAATCTCTTTCATTCTCTTCATGACTTTCTTTTCGTTCTTACCAGTGTGTCTGCCTTGTTCAAATTCTCTTTCAAGCCGCTGAAGTTCTCTTCTTAATTGGTGAGATGTAACTGGTCTTTGACCTCTTTTTCCTCTTGAATTGTCCTGCTCAACAGGCCCTCTCGACGATTCCATTCGAGATTTAATCTCTTTAACAACTGAGTTTGCTTCCTGTCTAATGACTTTCTTCTCACGAACGATCTCGTTCATTTGCTCTCGTATTTCACGCTGTTCTCTTACTTGAACGATCAGTTCTTTCACTTCAGCATTTAATTCGTTTCTTGCAGTGGAGTGTGTTTTGGATTTCTTGTTCCATTCATCTCTAGTTTCACGAAATTTTGTTGCTTTTTCATTCACCATATTCTTTTTTTGCTCAAGAACTTGATTAATTTCACTCATTACAATACTCACCTTGTGTGCAAGATTCCCACCTTACACTGTTATGGCGACCTGTATCCCCCATTTAATGCTTGATATTGTCTATAATGCGCACACAACTACAGATCATCTTAATGTTGAGCTAAAGTAGGTATCCAAACGAGACGCAGCGTTGCTAATTTCTGCTCGAATTCGTCCTAAATTAGAGTTAGTAGAACATTCAATGACCAATGTGAAATTTCTGACCAAACTTTGAATCATAATAATTCGATTTTCAGTTACGATTGAGGTCTTATCAAATTCATTAGATGCATACAAAATTTCAGCGAGTTTTGACATTTTTTGTTTGGTTTTGTTATCATCCGGACTGGAGGTCATAACAAATCCTTGTTGATCCAATATAGCAGCACTATGAACAAAATCAAACCCCACTAAATCAGAGATGACAAACTCTTCCATGGTATGTCATATCAGTAGGGTGTATAATTTTAATCACGGTGTAGTGTTCCACTCATCATGTAACCATCTTCGTTTGAATAATAATTCTTCATCGTGTGTTCGATTTTCAAACCATGTCGGGAATAAAAGTTCTGTGCCCTAAGGTTAGACTTGCGGACCTCCAACTGTATATGGTTTAGTCCTCTTAATTTGGATGAATTAATTACCTCTGTTACCGCATTTGAGCCATGATTATTGCATTGGACTTCGCTATCGATTACTAGTGCAACTATCCTGATTCTATCTTCAAGTAGAGGTTTGCACCACATTACCCCCATCAGTGAATTAGGTGAAGGATATTTTGATTCATCGATGAGAATCTTGTTTCCGTACCATTCTGGAATCCCAAGCATTCTAAATGTAGTTTCAGTGTATGTTTCTCCGGTTTCTGCTTTGAAGAGTTCAGTTATTTTTACTTGCCAATTAGTCGGCATATCTTCTGGTTTGGGGCCTAGTATCCATTTGAGGCTTCTAATCTAATCACCTCATTGATTATTTTTCGATTTTCCCCGTTTACCGCGATGTGGCTGAAGAGATGCTTTACCTTTCCTTGACCTAGGGGATGATTTCTTATGGTCAACATGTCTATTGTTTACCGAGTCAATCCCTCCATTTTTCAGCAAGACATCAAGGTCTTGTAATGAAAATGTTCCACCAGAGATAACTTTGTCTTTAACTTCATTGAGATTGGGGTGGTTAGATTTTCTTTTGTTGTATGATTTTCTACCGGAAGGGCGGTCTTTTCTCGATTGATTTTGCTTTCTCAACCATGCCTCTAGTCGCCCAATTTCTCTTCTTAATCTCCTTCTTTCTTTCTTTAATGGATTTAATTCAACGAGCAAACGTTTTGCTAAATCATCAAAGTCGGTGAATTTCCCTAGTGAGTTTATGCTGATTATTTCTTGACGAATATCTTTGATATGTTCAACAGATTGTTCCTGCTGGTTTACAAGTCGCAAGAATTCTCGATGATATTTCCTAGTTAATTTTGCATGTTCATGCATGCTTTGTAATTCGAAAAACCAAGAAAATAACGATTTTTCCTTTTCAAATGATAATTCTATTCCAGATTTGGAATCCTCGGTGAGTGTTTGGTAAACACGCTGCAGTTCCTCTTCAATAAAATGGACTGGGATGTAGTGATTGTTGCTCTGGTCGCGCTTACTTTGCAATTCGTTAATTTTTGATCTTCTGGGTCTAAGTTCTGATGATAGATTTGATTGTTCTTTAGCTAATTCTGCATTTTTCCTCAGTGCTTTTGACATCCTTATTGCATCATTTCTCTCACTTTCTCGTACAGACACACTCTTTTCTACACTGCCTAAAAGGGTGTAAAGTTCTTCCAAGTCCTGCTTAATCTTAGGAGTCTCTCGATTCCTCAAATCTTGGAACAAATCTAATTGCGGTGCTAATTGAGAGATTTCTGGGTATTTGACCTCGCAAATGGCGCCCCAGTCAGCTAAATCGTGAATCAATGTATATGCTCTTAACACCTCGTCTCTTATTTCAAAGACTCCCTCTGCATCCAACACGATGCTTAGGTCATGTAATTCGTCGAATGGATCCTCAACTGGGAGTGAGTGTTTACCTAATCGAACAATTTTTTTATCTTGGATGGCATTGTTGACGAACGGTTTTTGATGTACCCATTGCTTCTGTCTGCGAGATATTAATTTTCCATTTCCAACTGATATTACTGAATCATTCCAGGGCCATTTTGTTGCGATATTAGTGAAGAATTTTATGATTAATTCACCTACTGTGTCTTGATTCTGCGAGTTAAATTTGATATCGTTTAACTCATTCATCGATACATCAAATTTTTTCCCTTCGATAGTAACTTCATTACTTCCATCTTTTGGCGAGATGTTTGGAATAACAGGATTCTCCATTGTTTGTAACGCATTTATGGCAATCAGTGTCCATGCATAGGAAGAGAAAGTACCTGATGTAGGTTCACATATGCCTCTATTTCTAGCCCAGAATTTTATCGCAAGAATAAATGGCTTAACTCTTGAGTCTAGTTTGTTATATCGCCGAAGGAGCTCGGTATTGTAGACTGATAAATTATTGTTCACTGAAATATCAATCGGGATCATTGATTGGTTGTCAACGCATTTCACAATAGGCACTTTGGCGTTAGCAATCAACTTGACATCTTTCATTCCGTCCTCATTCAGCATTCTAGCAATCTTCTTGAGGACTTTTTTTGGTGGCTCGCCATCAAATTCAAGGCACAAATCGATGTCACCGAGGGCGAGGCTCAAATCAGATTCAAACGAGCCAAACGAAGTGAGTTTAGAGTTGTGAAATTTGTTGGTCAAAATTTTTCTTATGTGTTTGATTATTCCATTTCTTCTGTCGATTAATGGTTTCGTAATTTTTTGTTCATCGACAAATGTTCTGATTTGCTGCTCTAGAGTTGTTTTGTAATCTGCATTTTCAAGGACTTGTTGATATTGATAATTTCCAGTGATAAGTCTCTTAACGTACGGATAGTTTTTGAGATATTTATTGTCAATATCAGTGGTCTCGAAACTTGTTAACAAACTAAATCCTCCTTTTGCTGTTGGTTTGTTTTCTATTTCGAGAAATTTGCCTACTAGATGGACCACCGTCCGCAACTCTCTTGGCATCAATTAACAATTCATCAAAGTTTGAATCGATTTTCTCTAGCCAAAATTCTTTAGCTTTTTCAGAGTCATTCAAGTTGGTTGACAATTTTGTGAATTTTGATTCTAGTCTTCGGCGGTGTGATTCGTTTTCATTCCAATCATTCTTTGCCTTTTCATGATCTGAAGCTAGCTCAGACAGTGCTTGATTTGCTTTTACAGAAATATTGTAATTTTCTAAACCTTCGATATCTAAATTATATTTTGAACAAATGTTAGTGATTTTTTCTAATTTTTCAAGGTAGCGATTTGATGTGGTCTTGTCAGATTCCATCTCTGAGACTAACTCGGATATCTGGCTATTATCCTCCGCAGTTAAATCGACCGATAACACTGCATCAGATATCGACAGAACAATTTGATTTCTTTCTTTTAATAAGTTGTTAAATTTTGGTTCAATCTCTTCTTTTATGTCACGTGACCGACGCGCTAACTTCTCTGCAGTATGCTTCTCAACAGCAACAGATTCGATGGTTTTTGGTAATGAATGTGATATCCTTTCTCTTTTGTGTAAGATAAGTTTAGCGAGGACTTTTGGTTCAACACGCAACAAGTCCTCGGGTGTCATGTACGGCGGGTAAAATTCAATGTTGAAAAACATGGCGCAGATGTTTGGTTTTGCGTGAAGGTCAAGAACCTTAACTAATTGAGCGTATTATGGCGGATGAAAGTAACTCATTCAGAGTTGCTACTTTTTGTTTCATTCTCACTTTGCTATTCTTGTTTCCTTTACCTCATGCTGTAGCAAACCAATCTGGAGTAACAATCGAAAGTGATTCGATAAATTTGTCCGATTTTCAAACAACCGATGATGATTACTATAATCTTGAATTCAATTTAACCGCATCAAACGATGGATTAGGACAGAATTTTGTTGGACAAATTCACATCGAAACCTCCGCTATCGATGGTACAGTTCTATCAAACATTACAGTAAATTACAATTTGAATGAAGGGGATATAGAATCTGTATCTGCCAATTTATCACTGCCAAATTATGGCTATACAGTGATAACAGTCGGACTTTCAGGGGATGTGGGAGTTGAATCAGGAAGCCATCTATTGACTTTCCAAAGAACTATTCATCGATTGAAACCGTTGAATATTTCAATCGGGCCGATTTCTTCTATTTTACTAGAATCTGTTGATTCTTCTGGTACATTAACCGGTAATAATTCTCTAGGAGATGGAGATTATGTTCAATTTCAAATCCCGATAGTAAATGACGGTGACTACAATTGGACTGGGAACTTGACGATTGTCTTGGATAACGGAATAAACACTGAACAACAATCAACTCAAGAATTGACGATTACCGGTATGGACACAATGATTGCGTATTTCAATTCGTCAAATCAGGTCTTTGAGGGTTCATTCTCGGTTTCAACCAGTCTTAACGGTATGATTGATGATTACACTAATGATAATTATCAAAATTTCACAGTTCAAGTAAATCCTCCACCGTTACCGCTTTTGTCAACGTCGATAAGTTATGCCAGTCAAGAATTGATCTCAGGTGAAAATCTTGAAATTACTCTTACAAATTATAACAATGGAACAGTTGACTATTCAGGATTTCAAACTTGTTTGTTTAACGATGAAATCGTTTATGATTCATCTACTAACATTTCTGGTTCTAATTCAATAGTAACTGCTTTCTCAATTATTGTCAAACCCGGAGAGTTAGAATGCTACTTTTACGGACAAAGAATTGATGACAATTCGTTGAATATTACCTCAATAATTTTTGAAGTCGAGTCAGCATTATTCGAGTATGCTGGAACTTTTAGCCCCTCGACTACTGATGGTCCTTGGCATGTTGGTGATGATGCAACATTCTCTCTATTGGTTAGAAATACTGGCTCAAAACAAGGAAATGTAGCTTTGAGAATAGAATCTTCATCTGTAACATATCAAGGAGATTTAGTTACACTTGAACCAGACCAAGCCGGAGAAGTAACAATTACAGTTCCATTACTAACTTCTGGAACTCAACAATTAAATTGGTCTCTGTATACCACCAATGGGGATATTGCGGATGGCATTAATGGAATTATCTTCATACCAATTTCGGATAGACAGCAGTATGATTTATCTCTATACGATGTAAATTGGGACACTGAACAAGGATTAAGTGCCAAATGGGCGTTTAATTTGAGTCAGGGAATCGATCGTGAAATGAATCTTAAGTTAGGTTATGGTTCTAGTTCACAAGATACCTTTGTTTACGATGTTGACATGTATCTAAGCGAAGGTCAAACTAGCGGTTCGATTAATTTCGGTTTTGTCGAAGGCGATTATGTAATTATTAGAGCCCAGGAGATTAATTGGACTGCCGCTTCTTCATTTTCATCATTTACTAAATCGATTCCTCAAGATAGACCAGATTATTCGCTTTCATTCAACTCTCAATCGAATCCTAATAGACCTGTTGCGGGGGAGTCAGCTAGCGTATCCTTGTTGCTTGAGAATAAAGGAGAAATCGATGGCTATAATGGAATTGTGATACTATTTGACAGCGACGGGAATAAGTTAGGAGAATCCACTGTCGGTGCTATATCAACCGATTCAAGTCAGACTGTTTCATTTAATTTCGATTGGCCCAAAGGAGATGAAGTAAAGTTAACTGCTAAGTGGGATTTTGGTGGTGAATCGATAACTGCTGAGCAAAACTTTCTCTCAACAAAACAAACACAAGAATCATCCGATAATTTTACAATTCCATGGACAGGGATTTTGTCCGGTCTTGCTATTTCTGCATTAGTTATTTTGGCTGTCAGAATTAAGGGTGACTCAACAATCAAGCCAAAGAAGACATCAAAGAAAGAATCAGAGAAGCCTACTAATCAACTTTCAGATGTCAAGATAGAGATTGGCTGCCCAGTTTGTTCTCGACAATTAAGAGTGCCAGAGAACTATCGCGGTTCGGTAAAATGTCCGGATTGTTCAAACAGTTTTGAAGTCGATGAAACTGAAGAAGAATCCCATGAAGATAATCAACAAGAAACCGCAGATGAAATTGCTGAGCAAAAGAATGATGGCAAAATAGAAATTTCATGCCCAGAATGCTCACAAAGCCTGAGAATTCCAGAATCTTATGATGGCTCTGTACGATGTCCTTCATGTAAGACGATTTTTAAGTCAAGAGATGGTTAAGGTTGAATAGTGTAGGAAGGTTGGCAAAGTCATGACAGCAGGTCATTTTCAAGAGTTCGAAGATGAGTATCTTGAGATGATGTACCAATTTTATGAAAAAGACCCGGACGCAAGAGTCAGAACTGGAGACTTGGCAGAGGCGCTTAGGGTGACCCCGGCATCTACCACTGAAATGGTCCAAAGGTTGGCCTCCAAGGGTTATCTTGAATATGTGCCTTACAAGGGTTCCATTCTAACTGAAAAAGGTCTAATTCACGGTAAGAAAATGAAACGACGTCACAGATTAGCAGAGGTTCTACTGGAACATTTGCCGTTTAATGGAAATCAACACGCAACAGCGTGTAGGTTAGAGCATGCTATTGATGATGACCTAGAAGTTGCTCTCACAATATACCTAAATAATCCAAAAACAGATCCAAGCGGTACTGCAATACCATCTATGTCAGAAGATATTGAGGAAAGAGTGAATTCTGGTTTAAGTGGTTTGATGTCTCTGAATCAACTTAGCAATGGCGAAACAGCAATAATAAAATTAATTGTTGCTGCGAGGCAAGACCTTGAAATGTTGAACAATGTGGAAGTTGATATCGGTGAGGAAATATCCTCACTAGGTTCAAATTCATATGAGTTACGAAATATGGAAATACGAATCGATGAGGAAATTGCTCAGAGGATTATCATTTCCAGAAAAAATAATTTGCAGAATTAATGATTGGATGTGCTATATATGGCTGATGAGAAAAACAACACTACAGAAGTTGTGGATGAAGAAACTCCAGATGGCATTAAAGAAGACGGTCAGGATAAACAAAAAATTTCTGAAACAGTCAAAAATCTAAGCAATAAATCGCTCAAACAAATAAGTAAATGGAATAACGAGTCTTTCTTGTACGCTTTTGATAGGCAACTGATATCTTTTGGAATTAGACTTTTGTTATTCTTGCCGGGCTTTGCTATTTTGGCATATTTTGGTGCATGGGCATATGCTAATTCATCTCCCGATTGGTGGGTTGATTTCATTGAGCCAACAATAGGGCAAAGTTTCTCAACAATTCTTGTAGCGTTGGTATTTGTTATTCTACTTGGCTACATCCTAGCTCTTGCCTTACATAGGCATAGGGTTAATTTGACAATAAAGACATTTGAGGAACAGGTAAAATCTGCACAATCTAAACACCTTTCAATAAAATCTCTTCATGGTTATGAACCATTAGAAGATTCCATCAAGCGTTCAGTAAGTAGACACTTCTTCTCTTTAGTGTGCGCATTGTTGGCCATTTTTTCTCTTTCAGCAATATCATTTTATGGAATTCAAACAGATATTGGAAAGTACTGCCTCGCATTGTCGTTCTCGCTAACCCTCCTGTCGATTGGACAGCATGTATCAACTAGGTCATTTAATTTCAATATGGCAGAAAGAACAGGTTTGCTGAATGCATATAATTCTCCAATACACCCTTCTACTCTTGATATGGTGTTCTCTGATTTGGTGAAATCTCAACTCGATCCTTTACTAAAGTCGGAATATGAGATGTTTGTTAGAGAGTTGGAGACCAATGTCAAAAGAGGCGTGGACCCAAGATTTGCTAGAGAAAAAATGATGATGACACTATACAAACATTCCAAAGGACTTGATCTATCTTCTGTGGAATCTGAATTTGCAGAGATCTTCACCAAGGCAGGTGTTGAATATGTTAGGTCTCATGACGTCTTCACAATCGAAGAGTGGTTACTGATTCTTGATCACTTGGAATTGAAATGTCCAGCATTTTTCCGTATGATAGGGCGGATTGAAGAAGACCTAGCCTCCGGCAGAAAATCGATTAATGATGATATCATTTTCGAGGTTGACATGGAAAATGTCGTTCATGGAAAAGCGAATCTATTTACTTACATGCACAACCTTTCTGATAAACCAAAAACTGTTGTATTAAGAGTTCAATCGCCAGATTTCAGGCCTCATGATATTGCTTTGACATATTTACTTGAACCAGGTGAAGAGAAAATTTGGCCAGACACCGGAGTCCCCCTTGCCCAATCCGGCAATAAAGACATTTTGGCCATCATGTCAGCACTGTTACGTGATGGTACTGTGGCTTGGCAGACTTTGCTGCCAGAAAGATTTGGCGAAGCAACAGTCAGTGTAAGGCTTGAAGAAGTAAATGGAGAATTACTGGTTGGTTCTCAAATGAATGTAAGAATTCGCTCTGTATTCAAGGACCGTATTAGGTCTGCATCATCTGTAGTATTCAATCTAGTTGGAATAATTGGCACTATAGTATCCTCCTCGTTGTTGACATATATCATAGTTTGAGTGATTCGTCATCAAGCATAATTTTGAAATGGGGAACCTACAGGACTAACCATGCGCGATAGACTGAATGACGGTGAAGAAAGGCCAGACGCAGACTTACGTGAGAGGCTTCATGCTATGGAAGCTAAGGTCCGCAAGATGCGCGAAACTAGAAATAATTTCAACGCTCAGGCAAAAGTGTCTGCTGAAAAAAGAAACTCAGTTCAGTCACAATACAAAGAGCATCGCGGAAAAATAGAACTATTGGTCGCAGAAGTTAGAGCAATGCGCGCTGAAATAAAGTCCTTTAAAGAAAAGCGCAATGCCATACAAAGCCAAATGCGCGATTTAATTTCTCAGATAAAGGGCAAAAGAAAAGATCACAACAACAAGCGTTCAGCTACCGCAGAATATGCCGACTTGAAGCAACAAGTAGATGCTTTGGAGAAAAAATTTGAAACTACCTCAGTCGGCGTGAATAAGGAGAAAGAAATGGTCAAGAAAATCAAAGAGTTTTCCAAGAGAATTGAGGAACTTGAACCAGAGGTTACCAAATTCAAAATGGTTGAAGTAGATATGTCTGATATAGATACGGCAATAAAAACGCTGAAGTCTGAAGCAGATGCTGCCCACAATGAGATGATTCAAGCAGTAGAGAGATTAAATGAAAAGACCCCAGAGGTCGACGAAGCATTCGCTCATCGTGATTTCTTAAAATCTGAGGGTGACCGCTTCCACACAGAATTTGTCGAACTAAAAGAGAAGGCAAATGATGTACACGCCAAAATCGAGGAGCTTATGGTTGATGTCAACAAAGCAAGAGATGAGCTGAAGTCAGTAAGGGAAGAGAGAAAGTCGTGGCTTACTGACCATAATGCAGCGGTTGCTGAGGAGATGCAGACTGGCGCACAATCAGAAAAGGTTGCCGAAAGCCTAACTCAATCTTTACTTTCTAACGGAAGCATAACATTTGGTGGACTCAGCAGAGAAGATTTTGTCTCCAAGGGCAAGTCCAGAAAATCAGATAAGAAAAAGAACATGCGTAGAATTGACATGAACTCATCAAGGCGTAGATAAGGTGTGCCCATGATTGGCATAATTATGGCTGGGGGCAAAGGAACCAGACTACTGCCGCTTACAGAAAATAAACCAAAACCGTTGGTTAACCTAGTTGGCAAACCAGTTATCGAATATGTCAAAGACGCGTTAGTCGATGTTGGTGCGGATGAGATTATTCTAACTACTGGTTACAAAGGGGAAGGCTTACAGAAAATTGTTGATTTGTGGAACGAGAAATCAAAAATTAATTTCTCGGTAAATCAAGAAAATACTCCTATGGGTACTGCAGGAAGCGTAAAATTACTGGATGAAATACTAGTAAACACATTTATTGTAGCCTCAGGAGATTCAGTTTTATCCTCAGATTTAGAAGCCTTGCTAAAAGCCCATAGATTATCCAATGCTAAAGTTACAATGGCTTTGTGGGAGGTGGATGATCCTACACAGTTTGGAATAGTGGGGTTATCAACAACCCAAGGTGGTGAAATTGATAGCCATCTTGATGAAGGATATATCACGAAATTTTTTGAAAAACCAACGCTGGATGAGGCATTTAGCAGTGTGATTAATGCAGGTTTGTACATAATTGAGCCAGAAGTTATGGAGCATATACCTAAAGAAACGAAATTTGATTTTAGTAAAGAATTGTTTCCATATTTATTGAAATTAGGTATGCCTATGTATGGTGTAAAATTAGACGGAGTTTGGTTTGATGTCGGAACCCCAGAAGAACTTATCAAAGCTCAAAACTACCTCGTAAAGAATTCTCAGATCTTACCATTTGGTCTGCCTGAGGGTAAATTTGTTGAACAAGATAGTTACCTAATAGGCAATTCTACGTCATCTTCCAATTTAGTCCGCACAGTCTTGTCAGGCAATTCAGTATCCGGAACTGAGTCAAAGATTATTGATAGCATCATTATGGAAGGTGCGAAGATTGGAGATAATTGTTCGTTAGTAGGGACTATCATTGGTGAAAATACTGTCATTGGGGATAATTGTGAATTGATTAACTGTGTAATTGGAAATGATGTTGAAATCGTGGCAGGAACTAAAGTCAGTGGTCAACGACTATCCAAGTAACCAACATATCGCACAGAATAAATAGAACCTGTTTGACAGGTTGATGATTGTGATGGTAAATGAAGACTCAGGACCAATTAGGTCATACAGCCGAACTTGGTCTGAAATCGAAGAAATGCTTGCTAATGCAGAGGACCGTCTAGATCAGTGGAAGAACTGGTATGAGCAGTGCCGAAAGAAGGGAGATTTAGATGGAATGAAAGAATCTGCTAGAAATCACAAAGCTCTCCAAGGTGTAGTTAAGACTCTAAAATGGACTCTTGGTGAGGAAGGGATAGGTACGCCACTAGAGTGAATTACCAACCACGTTGGTCTAATCTAATCTCGAGTGTTTCTAATTCATCACCTTTCATTGGTTCGCCTTCGGTCATAGCCATTGCTTCAGCGACTTTAGCACCATCATCGTAGTGTGCAGTTGCAAGCACTATAGCATCAGCCATGGTTTTTGGATCCTCGGATTTGAATATACCAGACCCGACAAACACGCCATCCATTCCCATACGCATCATCAAAGATGCATCGGCTGGAGTCGCTATACCGCCTGCAGAAAATGTTACCACAGGTAACCTTTGAATTTCTTTTACCTCCGACAGTATGCCAACTACCTCATTGTGCATGTCATCGTTTATTGGTCCAAAAGGTGTCATGTCATAGGTGCCGGGAAGAGATGATTTATCGGCTAGGACCCTGTATCGCGAGATGATTGATTCAGCCGCTAACGACAATTTATCGTCATCAAGGTTTTGCAATTGTTTTATTTCTTGGTCGATAATTCTTGCATGAGTTACTGCAGCAACGACGTTACCAGTTCCTGCCTCGCCTTTGGTTCTAATCATTGCAGCACCTTCGTAAATCCTGCGCACTGCTTCAGATAATTCAGTTGCGCCACAGACAAACGGAATTTCGAAATCTTTTTTGTTAATATGGAAAAATGGATCTGCAGGTGTGAGTACCTCAGATTCATCAATCATATCAACTCCCATAGACTCAAGAACCCTAGATTCTCCTTCATGGCCAATTCTTGATTTTGCCATTACTGGAATTGAGGTGCAATCAAGGATTCCTTGTATCATGTCAGGGTGACTCATCCTAGCAACTCCGCCTTGTTTACGAATGTCTGCTGGAACTCGCTCTAACGCCATAACTGCTACCGCACCAGAATCTTCTGCAACAGCAGCTTGTTCTGGGTTAACGACGTCCATAATGACGCCACCTTGTTGCATTCTAGCAAAACCTCGCTTCAATAACTCGCTTCCGCTACGGAACTGGTTAAAATCCAAGTTAGTCATAGTATCCGCCCCTAACTTAGTCTGCCAAAACTGGAGAATCACCTTCGGCGATCTCAGCATCTACCGATTCGTCGGCATTTCTGTCAATCCATTCTTCTTCTTCATCAGGTACATCTGTATCAGCAAAGATTGCATCTACAGGGCACTCAGGAATGCAGGCGCCGCAGTCTATACATTCATCTGGGTCGATGACTAGGTAAGTTTCAGCTTCTCTGAATGCATCTACAGGGCAGACTGCAACGCATTCTTGGTATTTGTGATTGACGCATGGGGATGTTACAACGTGTGGCATGTTTTCTCCTCAGCACTGCGTGATGCTTAGGATACTTAATTCCTTGTGATTTTCCTAGTCTGTTTACAGTCACGATTAATCGGTTACAAACCCAAAATCTTGGTTATATTTTCTACAGAGTCTTGACCTGGATATGATTCTATTTTGATGTTACATTTTACCGATTTGAGTTCGGGGCCAACAACTCTAATTTGTTCAGCGGTCAGTGAATTGAGGCAGAGCCGAAAATGTAGTGTGTTATTTTCATCAATTCTTTGTTGAATATCTCCAGACAATTTGGATAAGTCGTTTTGAGTCAACGTTTCAATCATACGCTTGATATCCTTATTCTTCGTTGCCTTAGCCATAATTAGATTTATTTCAGAGCCATAATATGACGTAGTTCGGTCAATATTTACCAATTCTTCATTTCCACACAACCACGTTATCGCATCGACAATAGTTGAAACATTATCAACACCACTTGCAGTGGCCCGATAACTAATGTGGTGAATGCCCATAGTCAACGCATAATACAATCATTCATGAGGTTTGTTGAATTCTAAAAAATAATGATAACATTGCAATAGTCTCTTTCAAATAGGGGAGGTTAGTCGGCAACCTGCTAGTGGGGTAGCCCCCGCAAGACTAACCGAGTTGATATCGATGGCAAAGAAAGTGAGTGCAAAGGCGCGTGCAGCAGCACGAAAACAGCGTGATAAGTGGAAGATGAAGCGATGGTACACAATCCGTGCACCACGACATCCATGGGACTTCAAAAACATCGGAGAAACACTCGGAGAGTCAGATGAATCTATCGTTGGTAGAGTATACGAAATGACTCTACAAGAATTCAACGGCGATTTTACCAAGATGCACGTCATTTTGAGATTTAGAGTAGACGAATGTGTCGGTCAAGATGCTTTGACCACATTTATTGGACATCACCATCAAACTGACCACACTAGAAGGCAAATTAGGCGCTACAGAGGTAAGATTGATGACGTTGTAGATGTAGTGACAACTGATGGTTATCTAGTTAGATTGAAGCCATTGATTATCACCCAAAAGAGGGTTCAAACCTCAGTAAAGCAAGTTATGAGATCTAAAACGAGAGATTTGCTACTTGGTTACGCAGCCAAGAATACCTATGCAAAACTCCAGGAATCAATCTTGGGTGGAGAACTCGAAGAGGATATTCGTAAGACTGTAAAGCCAGTTTATCCAATTAAGTCAGTATCGATTAGAAAAAGCCAACTCTTACAATCTGGTGTAGTTACTGAAAAAGGTCCAACACTAGATGAAATACATGCTGAAGAAGCTAGAATCGCTGCTGAAGTCAAAGCCAAGAAGGCTGCTGCTCTTGCAGCTGCTATGGAAGAGGAAGAAGGGGATTCTCCATCAATTCTAGATGCTGCTGAGGCAATGGGACCAGAATCAGAGCAAGAAAATTCTGCTGATGAGTCTGAAGTCGTTGCAGAGGAAGCGGATTCTGAAGAACCAGAATCTGAAGATTCACAAGCAGCAGAGTCAGACGGGCAAGATTTTGAAAGTATGACAGTCGCTGAATTGAAAGAATTATTGAAAGCTGCAGGAAAGCCAGTTTCCGGTAAGAAAGCAGATTTGATTGCTAGATTACAAGAATGATTAGGCCGGGTGTTGTCGGTAAATGGACCGAATAGGCATCATTGGTGGAACAGGATTGGTTTCCATCAATCTTGAGTCTGAACACAAAAGTGAGTTGGAATCACGCGGATTCAAAGTGATTCGAACCGATGAAGTACTTGCCCAAACAGAATTTGGTAATGTTCCGCTAAAGTGCACATCTATTGACGTTAATGGTAGTAATAAAGAATTAATCTTCCTTCAGCGTCATCACAATAATGGGAGTGCAAACAAGCCACCTCATATGATTAATCACAAGGCTAATCTTAAAGCGCTACAAAATTCTAACTGCGATGTTATAATTTCAGTTTGCTCAATTGGTGCAATCGTTAGTGATCTGCCACCGGGTAAAGTTGTACTTGCAGGCCAATACATCGATTTTACCGGTGTTGCTACCAGTTTCAATGACACTTTTGCCGTCTTTACTTCGGTAACTGAACCATTTTCAAGTGAATTAAACAGTTTGCTTGAAGTTTGTTTGCGCGAATCACAATCTTTCTCAGATGCAGAGAAAATGTATTACACCTACTGGTTGGCTCAAGGGCCTCATTTCGAAACCAGAGCAGAAGTAGATGCTATTGACAAATTAGGTGGCGAGATGGTCGGAATGACGATGGCGAGAGAGGTAAAATTGGCAAATGAATTATCCATTCCATACTCTGCGATTTGTATTTCATCAAATTGGGCAGCAGGAAGAGAACCTGGAAACCCGACTGCTGATTTATCGCATACTCTTGTTTCCTCTCAAGCGAATCAACGGCTAGACCCTGTGGTTCAATGTATCGTTGAACTTCTTGCTAAATGAGGAAAGTTATATTCTGTGTCTTCACAAAATTCTCTCTATGGAAGGAATGTCGGTAACTGATTGGGTTTCCCACGAGCCAACAAGTGAATGGGAAATAATGATGAAAAAAGT
>WTIT01000022.1:72086-77421 GCA_011526375.1 Methanobacteriota archaeon | reverse complement strand
AAGACAAACTGGTTTACCAACTACGACAAAATCATCATGCCTTGGCAAGACTTCAACACCGCAAAAGATGATGGTGGGGCATATTACAAAACGATTTCAGAGACAGTTAACAATGTCAATAGAAAGCAAGTCTTGGTTAATTTCATGAGCAGCGGTGGTACTATCCAAGCCCATCTTGCACCTCATGGCACCCAAACATATGGTCTAGGTACCAGTCTCGAACCTCGTCTGCCACTAGGCCTTGCTATCGATGACAAGACGAATGGTGCAGAAATTACCTATGGAGATATCGAAATCTATGATCAATTCCACCCGTTAATGGATAACATCAAGCAGAGTAACTTCGAAGGATTCAGTCCAGTGGCAACCTCTGCACTCGATATTGGTAGTGAAGCAACAACGGATGTGCCAAAGATTTGCTCAGGTAACCAAAATGTTGCTAATTTCCAATCTATCATCCATGATTCAACAGATACTGACGCTGTATTGCTCGGCATATGCAGTTACGGAGCAGGAGGAATGCTAATTTCAACAATAGATGTTGAGACTAATTCGGAAGACGCAAACAGTGCCGAATTTGCTCTACTGAAGAATATGCTTGATTTCCAAGTGGTAGATTATCCGAATCCTTTCGGAAAGATGCGTGAGGGAACTGATATTTTGATTGACTTAGATGGTGATGGCGTAGGAGAAGTTCCTGACCCTGCCCTAGGTGCTGGTTATGCAACATATTACATGAAGAGCAATGCAGAGATTACCTTCAGCTACCAAACTGATGCGCAAGTAGACCTGCATGCAGATTGGCTAATTTCCGGTCCAACCTCATGGGACTTAGCAACCATGGCCCCCGGCCAAGTAGATCACTACGTATCTCCGCTGTTTGATACTGAATCCTCACCTACCATGACCTTCTGTAAGTCTATTGGCACACAAGGTCAATGTAAGCAGGAAGAGCAGTGGAAGGTGACTCTATGGCTTCATGATGATAACGGGGCATCTAGAATGTTGGAAGTAACACTTGAAACTAACGACGCAAATGCTGACGCATTTAACCCGATTGCAGATGCCTATGTGGTAATCAAAGATTCATATGCAGACAACATCAATTTAGTTGGTACCTGTTCCATACAAGACAACTATCCAAAGTATGAGATTGTGCTTGATGAAAATGGCCAAATTCCAATTGAATTCAATGCTGGAAATTCAAGTGACCCAGACGCATTAGATGATTCTGGAATCGAGCGCTACGAATGGGAAGTGACCTTTGACAAGCCTTGGGACGCACCAATAAGCTTGAATGCTAACACATATGTCCAATATGAAGCAAGTCAAGGTGTTTGGCAATACACATTTGGTGGATATGGCGTTGACGAAAATGGGGAATCATATGCAGGTAGAAATCTAACCTTCAACCCTAACTCTGAGGCTCCAATTCAACCAATCAAGGTAAAGTTAACAGTTTACGATAAGTCAGGAAAGTGGGACGATGATATGGAATTCTGTTTCGATGTCAAACCACAAGGATTCGGCGATGAACCACCAGTTATTGACTTCACTAACTGGGCCGATAGAGGAGCATATACTGATTCTTACTTCAATCTATCAGGATTTATTCAGTCAGGTTCTGAAGAAAGCGACACATACATTGAAATTTCAACTGATGAATCGTTACTTGAATCAACAGACCTAATCGCTAGAGAAACTGCCAAGAGTACAGGACAACTTGCTGTACTTACCAGCGGAATTGGTGATGGTGACTCATTTGAACTAAGTTTGAATATCGACAGTTACCATTCAAACGTAACTAATACGGTTACAATTTACATGCTTGTTTACGAGTTTGATCCGTCTAAGGACAATGAATACCGATGGATTGCGGAGCAGCAATTGAGTCCGCTTGACCCAGATTATGTGGAATTGTATAACCCATCTAGTATCAAATTGACGCTACCACTCTGTCGTGGTAATTCAGATGTTCCCGCAGAGGTTAGTTTGAATGATCCTAATGGTCGTTGGATATTCATTTCCGGACAGTGTGAGTGGGATGGCGAATACACATTTGCAAATGGAGAATGGATTGCCCCTACTTCTGATGAAGGCGGCGACGGCGCACAATCAAGTACCAATGTTATGTTCATCGGAATCGGTGCATTGGCTATTGTACTGATTGTAATCCTAACCTTGCTATTCCTACGAAAGAGTGGTTCTGAGGGAATGGATGGAGACTACAAAGATTTCAATCTAGCTGGTGCTTTCCAACAAGACCCGGTCGAGCAATATGTTCAGCAACTGATCGCTCAAGGCTACCCTGAGGAAACTGCACGCTCTTATGCCCAACAATATGCGGCTCAGGCCGGCTTGGCTGGAGCAGGTGGAGCCCAAGCAGCAGCACCTGCAGCGACTAATCCAGCTATGGATGCGGCATATCAACAATATTACCAGCAATTCATCGCTCAAGGATATGATGCCCAGACAGCAGCCGCTTATGCGCAACAATATGCTGCGCAGTACATACAACAACAAGGATAGACCAGTTTTGGAATTGTTTGACCATTGTGTCAATGAGTTCAAAAGTGACTGGTTGTAGGCGTGCCCATGGACAAGACTGACAAGTACACAGTTGCTGATATTTCGCTTGCAGAAAATGGATCACTTAGAGTCGATTGGGCAAGAGCTAGAATGCCTGTTTTAGCTGCACTCAAGGAAGAGGCACTGAAGACTAAACCGCTTGCAGGAATGAAAGTCGCAGGATGTCTACACGTCACCAAAGAAACGGCAGTGTTAATCGAGACCATTGCAGCAGCCGGTGCAGAAATTTCCTGGTCAGGCTGTAATCCATTGTCTACTCAAGACGATGTTGCCGCTTGGTTAGCCTCTGAGGGGTATTCCATTCATGCATGGCATGGCCAGAGCGTTGACGATTTCTACTGGTGTATTGACAAAACTTTGGAATTCAATCCAACACTGACTCTCGATGACGGAGCGGATTTGATTGTTAGAGTACACGGTGAGAAAAGCGAATATGCTGATGGAGTTATTGGTGGTACTGAAGAGACTACAACTGGTGTCCACAGACTTAGAGCAATGGGTAAAGCCGGAGACCTCAAGTATCCAGTAATTGCCGTAAATGATGCAGTTACCAAGTGGGATTTCGACAATGTCTACGGAACCGGCCAATCTACTATCGATGGTATTGTAAGGGCAACATCAGTATTGGTTGCTGGTAAAACATTCGTTGTTGCAGGTTATGGTCATTGTGGCAAAGGAGTCGCTATGAGAGCACAAGGAATGGGTGCTAACGTTATCATTACTGAAGTAGACCCGCTTCCAGCATTAAGAGCCGTAATGGATGGCTTCAGAGTTATGAAGATGGATGAGGCAGCGAAACTTGGGGATATCTTCTGTACTGCTACAGGCATGAAAGATGTAATCGTTGACAGGCACTTTGCCTCAATGAAGGATGGAGCAATAATCTCTAACACGGGACACTATGATTGTGAGATTAATATTGAAGAACTAACCACACAAGCATCCAGTACTAGAACAATTAGAGATAACAATGTCGAGTATACCATGAAAGATGGCAGGAAGATATTCTTGCTTGCAGATGGCAGATTAGTCAATTTAGCAGCTGCTGAAGGTCATCCTTCAGAAGTGATGGACATGTCATTTGCGAACCAATATTTGGCACTTTGTCGCCTAGCTAAGGAAGGAAGCGAAATGAAACCAATCGTCTATGACATAACAACCGAACAAGATCAAGGGCTTGCGACAACAAAACTCGCTACTCTTGGATTTGAAATCGACTCACTCACTGACGAACAAATCGCCTACTTAGATGATTATAACGCTGGAACGTGATTATTCCTCTTCATATGGTTCTGGGTTATCTGATTCCCAGAACGGGGTATCATCATCGCCATCGATGTGACCTATATCGTCTAAATGAGACTCAAAGTCGGGTAGTTCTAATTGCCAATTTTTTGGCAGTTCATTGTTTTCTTCAACAATCATTAGCATTCTTTCCTGCCATGCTACCGGCTTTCTTTGCATGATGTACATGCAAAGAACGGATGTCCTGATCTCTTCGGAAATAACGCTAAATCCTGTCGATGATTCAAAATTCATCGCTCTGAGTAAATTAAATGCAGGCCTGTTAATGGTTCTAAACATATTTTTGGTGAATCTCATTCCAGCAATAACTGCAATGAAAATGACAATGCTTGTCAAACAAAAAGCTGCTAATCCCTCACCAGCCAAAAAGTTAGATAAAACGATTACACCAAACAATATTGGTACTGTAACTAGCATGAAAATGAAGGTTTCAGAAACAGGTGGTTTACGCATTTTTGATTCAATAGCCATCCAGCCAGGGTGTCGCTTTTCCCAGGGTTTGAAGTGATCGTTGGTATTTTGTTGAACTGCAGTGTTGAACAAGCCTAGTAGTTGATGCACGCGGCCATATTGGCTAGTGGCAACATCCATATTTTCATTGAGAATGGTCTCAATTCGCTCTCTACCCTCTTTATAGAGGCCTAAATCTGCTAGTATGGTTGCCTGTTCGATTAGTGGTGTTACCTCATACGGTGCGTGATGTCTAACTTGTTGCCACCATTCTAAGGCATCAATCATTAGCCCTAATTCATCAGCTAGTAATCTACCGCCCCTAACCCAGATATCTATTCTAGTTGGGTCTAGTTTCACTATTTTTTTGACAGCTGATAGCGACTTTGAGGCATCAATAAGATTTGCTGGTTTCCCATCTGCCATCAAGTGAGCATCTGAAATGACATGCCATGCATCAACATGCTCAGGGTCTAGTTTCACCGCTTTGTAAGCATGCTCTAATGCCGCTTCTCTGTCTCCTGAGTCTAATTTTTCTATAGCGTCCAAGTAGTGGTTCTCGGCACTCATGTTAGGTGGGTTGAGAGTGAATCACTTAATCATCGCGATTTCTTCTTCGTGAACGAGCATCGAGTGGTTTTGGACCCCTGTTATGTGCGTGATTGGGTGATTTACCTCTGGCTTTTCTGAATTTTCTTGGCTCGCTATCATTCCGACTTCGCCGGTCATTTCTTGCCGGTTTGTCTCTCCTTCCTCTGTTGTTTCCTCCTTCGGAATTGCCACTTTTCGGCTCACCACAGCGATTACATTCTTTTCTAAACGAAAAATTAGAATTGTTACATTTTGTACATGTCCAATCATTATCAGCAAAGATCTTTTTTTCTCTGCCGCCTGACCTGTTTCTTGAATCTCTATCTCTGAAGTTGTCTCTTCTTGAGTCTCTACGATTTGAATCTCTATCTCTGAAGTTGCCTCTTCCTGAGTCTCTACG
>WTIT01000022.1:66870-71986 GCA_011526375.1 Methanobacteriota archaeon | reverse complement strand
TTGAATCTCTATCTCTGAAGTTGCCTCTTCCTGAGTCTCTGCGGTAACTGTCGTTATTCCTTCGATTATCCCGTCTGTCTTTGTTGTAGCGATCGTTTCGGGGTTTGCTTTCGTCGTCTTGTTTGAACCCCTTAGGACGTATTTGTGCCTCACAACCGAGGAACGAGTCAGGATTTATTTTCCTATCAAGATGAGCAATATGAGCTATTGGGGAGTCAGTATTGCCTAGTACAGCATCAATTTTACCTATGTAACCTCCATCATCCACTCTCACGATAATAGAACCAAGTGCTGGCGATGAACCAGTAAACCGGGCTAATAAGCCACCTTCGTGGCTTTTTGAATCAATAATTGCTTTGAACATTAGATTTACATCCGTTAATTCATTCTTCATCTCTTCGTACTAAGGCTGCGCCAAGCAGTGCAATAGAAACTGTTGCGAGCATGGAAATACTTGGTAGCGCACTTCCTTCATCCGAACTACTACTATCACTCGATGATGAGCCACCGTTTGAGTTGTCTTGGACATTTGGATCCTTGACGTTTATTTCTAGAGTACTTTGTACACCGGATTCATCAGTTGCTGTAATTATTACATCATAAGTTGATATTTCTTGTAGTACACATGTGGCGATTGATACATCTATTTCCCAGTTAATTCCAACCTGGGTAAAATCCGTTGCACTAGAGCCACACAACTGTAGTGCCAAACCAACAGACTCTCCATCAGGGTCAGAGACGGTTCCCTTTAGGGTAAATTGCAGTCCACTAGCATCCCAAGTTGCATTCTTTCCGTCAAAACTGATTTTCAATGAAACGGTGGGCGGTAGGCTTTGTTTTTCTAGTCCAAAGTCTAACATGTATTCGAAATTCATCATATTATTGGCTGTAGCAGTGCCCATAACCATTACACTTCCAGGTTTTAGTCCGTCCATCGGCAAGGCTATTGTGATTGGTTGATTACTTGCCATGGAAGACCTCATTGAGCCCATGGCGTTCTCTTGATGCGCGTGTGCGCTGACGGTCATTTCAGCAACTAGGCCTGATGGAGTAACGGTGAAATCAATATTTTCTCCATCATTGATTGCTGCTGTAGCAGTGAATGGCTGTCCAAAGGTAAAGTCAAGGGTTTCTTCTGCAACAGCTCCAAACGGATCACTCACGCTACATGTCGCAACAGAGGAGGTCCCGCCGGAAGGTGATGTGACTAGGAGGTTTCCAGTTTCGTCTTGCCTTGAACTCCAACCATTCTCAACGAATGCACAATTGAGCGCCCAACCATTAGAGTCAGTAGCCCAGTCTGATAGTTCTTCAGCGGATACGGTTAGATATTCAGTTCCAGTCATCATTGGAATTATTGAATTATTATTCGGCTTGAAATTAGTCCACTGTGGAACATCATTTGATTCTGGTTCGCTGGTTGTAAAATCGATAAACAAATTTCTTCCCACCGGCCAGTTTGATTTATCGTAATCCACATCTTGGTAAATTCTTAGTTTTCCATCAGGCAAGAATTCTTCCATTGGCGCAGTGTAATCTTGACCTTCGATAAGTGCTACTCCATCATCTTCCATTGAGTAGTTGGCTATTCTTAGTCCTTGTAATGCGGGGAAGGTTAAGACCAATTCAGCATTAGTCATATTTGTTACATTTAACGCGAGAGTGAAATCTGAAACTCCCTTATTAGGTAACTGATCAAATCTCATATTGTTACTTTCACCGCTCTTTACAAATAGACTGATTT
The DNA here is from genome assembly GCA_011526375.1 of Methanobacteriota archaeon. Lineage (GTDB taxonomy): Archaea > Thermoplasmatota > Poseidoniia > Poseidoniales > Poseidoniaceae > MGIIa-L1. Next base: position 70,242 of record WTIT01000022.1, on the reverse strand, counting down.
GCAAATCATCTGTTGCATAGACAGGAATTTCCTTACAGTCTGGATTCGCACCGAAGTTGGTACAAGACCTTTCTTCAGGATGATTTGGTGCAACAAGGTCTACCTCGTCAAGAGCAATACCTTCTTCCACGAATTCCATATCATTCCAGTCCACGCCACTATCCGTTCTGTGTGGTACACCTTCGCGTAGTCCTAATCGAGTCTCCATATCCTCGATACACATTGGACCAATTTCTCTTACAGCCTCACGTTCATCTGTGCTAATCCAACCATTTGCACCACCTGGCGCTCCCTCGAACAGGCCGTCTAGATTCTCTCTGACGGTTGCTGAATTGCTGCCGTTGACGAACGCAGTAGCGCTCATTCCTGCTGTTGCCCAATCCGCACCTATGTCAATATTAAATGCGGCGAAATTATAGTCAAATAAGTCTTCAAAAGTATAACCAGAACAGTCTACGTCAGACAGACCGTCTTGTCTACCTTCGGTTTCCATCGGTTCATTTGTAGTTAGTTCTTGGGTGGTTACTCCATTGCTTACACTCATCATCAACATCATCATAAGCATGGTAATCGCTGTGGCTGAAACATAGTAACGTCTTGCTGCCATACTGATGGGTAGGCTATACCCGTCTAATACTCTTTGGATAACATCACCATGATTGTAGTGTTATGGCTGTATCTTTGACATACGGGACTTAAACCAAAACCAAGGAATAATCGTCCATATTAACGCAGAAATCCAAGAAATTATCTTTGGCACACCTCTATCAACATCAGCAAGATTAGTTTCTAGTAAATGATGAAAAACTCCATTTGGTGAGAGCAAATCAAGAAAGCCCTCAATTCTTATCATCTCAGGATTATTCACTTCTCCGACATTTACCCCTGATGCAAACGCAACCATAGATGTTACAAGAGCCCATAAAAATGTGAACAAGAACCACATTCCAACACCAAATGCAATTGAGGTACCTTGGTCTTTAGAATAGGTAGAAGCAATTAGACTAAACATAACATACCAAAATAAGATTAATCCAACAGAGGCAAAAGATGCAATAGTTGCTAAGAAACTCGGTGACATTTCTAGGCGATAACTAGCAATCATTATTGACATAAGCCACAATATCCAGACTGGAACTAGTATTGCTGACCAGTGGCCAATGGCAATACCAGCTGACTGCATTTGCCTTGGCATTGGCTGAGATAGTTTTACTTCTAGTACTCCACTAAAACGGTCTTTACTTATGCCATCAAAAGATAATAAAACGCCGCACATAGTACCAGCAAACACTACGCCTAAGCTTGTGTAGAACATAACTTCCATCACGCTATCAGGTGAAATTCCACCTGGTAGGATAATTTCAGGGTCGGAAAATCCCCATGCCATTCCAGGTATGAACAAAATCAAGATTGGCAGCATAATTACCATTCTAGTCGACCTGATTTTGTCACTAAAAATACGTCTAGCAACGGCAAGGGTTTGATGATTAAACACTCTACTCCTCCTCCGTTGTTGACCTTAATGGCATCATGTTAGAACTCTGTAATTCCATGCCAATATCTTCTATTTCCAACCCAGTGGCGTGACATAATAGTTCAACGATGTCCGGCGATTTTTTCTTCCATTCGATAATATCATGTCCGTGATCGATAATCGTTTTTATTGCTAGAGGGCCTGGATTTTGGATGGTACAATTCCAATAATCGTCTGAGTTCTCAGTGTGTAGGATATCTCCTGTTTCAAACAATTGAGCCAAATTAGGGATTTTACCCCGTCCACTAATTTCTATTCTGTTATCTAAACCAAGTTTGGATTCGATGTCACCTATTGTCCCTTCTGCAACTATTTGCCCTCGATGAATTAGCATCAATTGGTCAATTAAGCCAACCAGTCCGCTGACTTGGTGAGATGAAATAATTATTGAAACTCCATTATTAGCTAATTCTCTAATCATTTTTTCAACAGATTTTGCTGCCACAGGATCTAAGCCATTAAACGGTTCGTCGAGTAAAATTATCTTCGGAGAGCCCATCAACGCGATAGCTAAACTTAGCCGTTGCCTCATTCCTTGACTCAATTCATCAAGAGCAGAGTTAGACTTAGTTGCTAGCCCTACTAGAGTGAGTAACTTCATGCTAGATACTGACTCTTTCCGCATTTCAGCAAATTGATTCAATGTCTCAATGACTGAGGTATTTCCAGACCAGCGGACTTGCTCAGGCATATGACCGACATTCAGCCTTAATTGCTCATCTATGGCTCCACCAGACAAAGTTAAGTCGACCCCATTCAATTTGATTGTTCCTTCATCAATTGGAATAATCCCTGCTAAAATTCTCAACAAGGTAGTTTTTCCAGCACCGTTAGGCCCGACTAAACCGAGAATTTTTCCCTTCTTGAGTGAGAAATTCATCTTGAAGATTCCAGGGCCTTTTCGAGTCCTCCAAGGATTAGTGAATTTCGGATTAGGAATTTTATGACGGAATGAGATATCAATTAACTCGATAACCTCGTCTGCCATGGTGTGGCCTGATGGTTCAACTATGACAAATTAACTTGAAAAACAAGATATTTGGCAAACATTATTGCCATGTTACTTAATCCTCAATGTGTTTAAGATGCTTTTCTCGGTTATCATATCCTTTCTTATGGTAGCTGTCCTCTTCTTGATAGTTTACATTTCACAGCGAAATGAAACCGAGGGGCGAATCGAATACAGACTTGCATATGGCGACAAAGGTTTGGAAATGCTAATCGCGTCAGTGATACTTTTATGGTTAATTCCATGGGGTGTTTTGGTAGTATTACCGATAACATTAGCACTTTCAGCACTTAGTCCTGCGGGAAGAAAATCGTGGCAGGAATTTGGCAAAATTCGAACCTATGCGATAATTTCTATGATTGTCGTGTTGCTAGTCGGAGGTTTTGCCCCTACATCATCACCTAGGTCTCCTAGTGATTGGGGAGAGCCATTGTTTACTGAAAACCCAAATGCTCCATTATATCCCTCAGGACAACAATATACATGGTTGATGCTACCAACTGATGGTGGCTTGAATGTTGAGATTATTCAATCACTCAGCATTAGAACACCTCATCAACTAGGTAAATTTTCTTCGGCATCATCTACATTGACAATTGCCGACCTTTTCGATATGCAACAGTCTAGAATGATTCAAGCAATTCAGTTGTTGGATGAACAGATTGTGTTTGATATCGATGAGGATGAGATGTTATTATCTCCAGTGAAGGACAAAAAAACCCATACCTACAACGCCGCCGGAGAAAAGCATGAATTGGATATAAGGCTGTATGAATTGAGGAGTTTAACGTTAAGTTCTGATCCTCAAGGGATTAAAGTTGGCGAAGTT
>WTIT01000022.1:46847-66770 GCA_011526375.1 Methanobacteriota archaeon | reverse complement strand
CTGGGGCGGTGAATTAGATATTCTTGTAGTGGTTAGGCCAATTGGGCATACTGGTTTGAACACTGATAGGTACGCGGAAAGCCTCACAGTACAATGGTTACTTGAGGAATGACATAGCATACTGAAATTTTAGGGCAGCCTAAACAATATATATGACCCACTTTTCGGGCAACCTAAAGTGATACCATGTTCAACACTAAATTATCTACGGCAGCAATTCTGATGATATTGCTCAGTGCGAGTCTTGCAGGTTGTATTGGCGAAGAAGAAGAATCAGTAATGACTCTTACAATTGCCTATTACCTTGCTGAGGATTCATCAGCCGATGCTAACGCATTTGGTATGGCTGAAAGATTGGAAGATGATTTGGGAGTAAAGGTTGAATTGTATGATGTAGCATCTGAAGGGATGATAATTCAAGCACTCAGATTTGGTAACGCTGACATTGGTTTCATGGAAGGAGGTTCTGCTTGGATCGCTTGGCAAGAATATGAATTACATGTATTAGCAGTCGAGACTACGACTTCCAGCAATGATACATATTACAATGCTGCAGCGTGGGTTCTAGCAAATAGTACAATGGCAGAATATTACCTTGATGATGATGAGACAACGGACCCATTTGCTGAATTGGCTGGAAAAACCTCATGCCATACCGGTTGGTTGAAATCTGCAGGAATGCTAATGCCAATGGGCTACCTAATAGGCAACGGTTATGTTAATCCGGTGGGCGATAGCGAGGATATCAATTCTTTGAGGGACACAATCAATTCCTATTTTGATGGCTCAACGGGAGCAGGAAATCCAGCATCGATTCCTGAAAGTGGTGGTTTGTATTCTGGATATTCAGGAGCTCTTGAATGTTTAAGTGAAGGATATGGCGATGTCGCATTTGCCAAAGGTGATGAGTTTAGTACCGTTGACAAATATTGCAATAATGAGGATTCGAATGATAACTCAGATTGGTGTTTGCCGTTAGAACAGTATGTGCAGTTGCCTGCTTGGGGCTCTTCTCCAAGCCATCCTGTCATGTACAACCCACAAACAATTGATGCTGAGCTCAGAAGTTCAATTCAAGAATCTATGTTGAATTGGAATAATGAAATGTGGGTTGAAGATTTCCAAATAGACGGCATAAATTATACTGGGTGTTACAATATTGTCACTCACTCTGTTGCTGAGATGCCTATGGCCGAATGCGGTGGAGAGATACTTGCTAGTGTTACGAGCAAAGGGTACGGGCTAGCTGCAGGCGAAAGCGAGGCTCATTTGGGAAGTTACTCCGACTTATTATCTGCGATACCGGGCTTATCAAAATACTATCATGATGAAAAGTATGGCATTACCGAAGCTGCAGAATAGTAAAACATTGAGTAATTTCCACATTAATCTTTCAACAAAACAAATCGGGGTGAAGTTATGAAGCAGCAATCATCGGACCTTGAAACTCGTTCGTCTGATTCAGCCTCTGATATGGAACCAATAATCCAATTACGTAATCTTAACATTGGATATACCAAATCATTAGTCAAAGATATAACGGCAGAAATTTATCCCGGCGATAGAATTGCGATTATAGGTCCTTCTGGGATAGGAAAGACAACCCTGCTTCGGACCATTGCCGGTCTAATAGCACCAGTATCAGGTGAAATTGACAATGATTGCGTTGGTAGGGGGCAAATAGGTTATATTCCACAGAAACTGGGTCTAGTAAGACATAGTAGCGCCAGGAATAATGTCATGCTTGGGGCAAGAACTAGGAAGTCCCGACTACACTTACCCTTCTTTGGTCTTGGCGAAGTTCTAAACAAAGAGGTTGACAACATATTGCAAAAATTAGGAATTAGTGAAATCTCCGATGAACCAGTTAGAATTTTGTCTGGTGGTCAACAAAGACGTGTGGCAATTGCCAGAGCTTTGATTCAGAAGCCAAAATTGATTGTAGCAGACGAATTTCTTGGAGAACTTGATTTGGATAATATTGATTCAATTATAGAGATTTTAGAGGCTCAACTTAGCGAAATAAATGCTACACTGGTTATGGTAGAACATCAGGAAGATATTGCTCGCAGTATCGCAACAAGAATATGGCGTATTGTCGATAATCAGATTATTGAGGAGGTAATCTAGTGAATAGTAAACTTCTCGCAGGTATAGTCATAACCACCATTCTAACGATCCTCGCAATTGATGATATTGTCGGAGATTGGTCCACTATAGATGGAAGTTTTGAAAATTTATACGTATTTTTTACCCAAGATTTGTTTCCACCTGATTGGTCTATTTTATCACCAGAACCTAACAAGCAATGTAATTCAGAAATCGGCTTTTTCTGCTCTCAAGCATGGAAAGGGATTTCAGAGACACTTCAAATGGCATTCATCGCTACCGTTCTTGGATTTGTTATCTCCTTGCCAATAGCGTCTCTTGCTGCGAATAATTTGTATCCTCTACCGATTGCTATGTCAGCAAGAGTTGTGTTAGCAGGTCTCCGAAGTCTACCGAGTATCATTTGGGCCCTGATTTTCACCATAGCAATTGGATTTGGTCCATTTTCGGGAGTGTTAGCGATGACTCTATACACGATTGGTTACTTGGGCAAACTTCAGTATGAAGCAATAGAAGGTATCGCTAACGAACCATTAGAGGCATCTATGGCAATGGGGTTAACCAAATCTGAGCGATTTTTGTTTGTGGTAATTCCAGAATCCAGTAACAACCTGATAAGTCAGTCATTATTTATGTTTGAATACAATGTAAGGCACGGGACTGTCTTGGGTCTTGTCGGCGCTGGTGGTATAGGACAATATATCGATACAAATCTCAAATTCTTCATTTACGACAAAGCAATGGCTTTTCTAATTGTAATATTTGTTGTTGTTGTGATGATAGACATATTGTCAATGGTCATCCGTTCCTATGTAACAGATGAAAGTGATTTTAAGCGACCAAAATGGTGGACAGTATTACTTCCAAGCGATGCTGCTATGTCAATTCACAAAAAGTCACTAGAAGAGGAATAAATCACTCTGCTGCAATATGTACTGCACCGGATTTGTAAAACACCTGAATACGGTCTGGAACTTTTCTTGTCAATCCCGCAACAGCCTCATAAATTTCATCTTTCTTGACCTTGAAGGCCTTTGCTGCGTTTGCGGTTGACCAAGGAACAGTTTCAAAGTCAGACTGTCGAATCCACTCAAACAGTCTTGCTTCTAGTTCACTCAAATCCTCCGCCATGATATCCCTAGACGAATGTCATACAAAACAACACCGACGAATTTACCGTGTTAATTTAGTCCAACAATACGACGGCAGCACTCTTCTGCATTGATGTCTCCATCAAGTAGTGCGTTGATTGCTTTGGTGAATGGGACGTTAATTCCTTCATCTTCTGCTCTGGTGATAAACATTCTAGCAGCTCTAACACCCTCTGCTACCATGGTCATTTCAGCCAAAGCCTCATCCACTGATAGACCGGTCCCTAATTTCTCACCCATGCTACGATTTCGGCCATATGGTGATGTTGCTGTTACATACAAATCACCTAGCCCAGCAGGACCAAACGCCACTTCTGCTTTGGCTCCGAGTTGTGGAAGAAGCAGACAACCTTCTTTGAAACCAGCCATGAAAATAGCTGCCTTTAGATTATCTCCACCTAAAGTTCCCACCTTTTTCAAACCATCAACAAGACCACATGTAAGAGCGATAACGTTCTTGAATGCACCCCATAGTTCAGCACCTACTGGGTCTGAAGCGGCATGGAGAATAAATGTCTGAGTGGTTAGAGTATCAGCCAGACGCTTAGCAACAGATTCATCTTCACTAGCCACAAGTGCGGTTGTAATTACTCCTCCAGCAGCCTCAGGGGCAATAGTTGGTCCAGTAACTACGGCAAGCGGATTGGTTTTTTGTGCGTTTTTCAGTTTTTCATTGATCGCTTCTGAAATTAATCTTTTGCCAGGAGCTAATCCTTTTGCTAGGTCAATAAGAACATGACCAGGTCTCAAATGAGGAATTATATCATCAACCACATCTAAAATAACCGAAGAGGGAATTGCTAACACGACAATTTCAACACCATCCAATGCTTCATCAATTCTCATTGTGGCTTCTAAGCCTTCGACTGAATGATCTGGCAGATATTTCTTGTTAATTCCATCCATAACAACAGATTCGTATACTTCTTGTTCGATAGTCCATCCCTTGACCTTGTGGCCTTCTAATAACCACATTCTAGCGACCGCAGTACCCCAATTTCCCAAACCTAGAATTGCAATATGTGCCATGTTGACCGAATCTGCGATTTGTATTGTGCTTATGTTAATTGCCGCTATATCACAGCAAAATTATTGATTTGACGACAGCATTCATCAAATGCGGTCAAAATAAATCTTCATCTTCTTCATCGAAATCAAAGACGTCATCACTGTCTTTTTCCTCGGCCTTATTTGCTTTGGTTGACTTTGGTTTTTCCTCTGGTTCTGGCTTTGACTCTTCAGCGACAGCCTTTTCCTCGGGTTTTTTTGCTTCTTCGGCTTTTTCTGCTGCAGCTTTTTCTTTCATCTCAGCAGTAGCAGCCTTGTTTCTTGCACTTGCTATCTCAAGTTCTCGTGCCTTAATTTCTTCTGCAGACCTACCAGTTTGTGCTGCCAAACTACGTCTCCTATCTTCTCTTGCTTTACGCTCGAGTTGCTTGTGTCTAGCCTTTTCTATGTTCTGTAACATGTACATAGCATCATGTTCCAATAGTGGTGAATCTGAAATAAGAGTGATGTCTAACCATCCTCCTTCTTCAACAATGAATTCAGCAAGAGGTTCGAAGTTCAAATCGGACTTCTTAATTTGAGTGTAATGCATGGCATTTCCAGTTCTGTGTTCGACACCAGAAAAGTGACAATAGAATTCTTTGGTACCGATGGTCTCTCTAACAAGATCAAACATTTCTCCATAGTCCTCCGAGGTTCTCATACTACCGTGTCCTCTGGAATGTATGTGGGCAATGTTCAGCACAGGTACAGTCCCTTCAACGTGATTGACAACTTCTAGGACTTCCTCTAGGCTGCCCCATAACTCTTGTCGGCCGGAGGTCTCAATACCAATTTTCGAGGGTGTTCCATCTTTCAACCATGGAAATACTGGGTAGATGTCTTCATCATCATGCCATATTTCGTGAACTCTGTCAACTATTCCGGCAAAAACATTGGCTAATTGCTCGTTAGCCGCCCTACCTCTGCCCATCTCACCGTAGTGGCCAGCATGGAGAGTTATGTGCCTAGCATTAATCGTCTTGGCCGCTTGAAGAGTTGATTCAATCTTGGTCAGCGAGCGACCTCTCTCAACCCTATCGCCGAGTAATTCTGAGTAATACGGGCCGTGAATATTCATCTCAAATTCGGTTTTATTCGCTAAGACACCTGCTTGCCAATATTGCTCGAAATGTTGAGGTGCAATCATTCTCACGGTTTGTACTTCCATGGTTTCCAAACCAAGCGAAATAATGTCGTCCATACCTTCAACAATTGTACGACCTTTACACGATAGTGGAATTCCCGCTGGACCTAACTTAACTGGCAACACCATCCCCCCGCAGGTTCAAGCCAATGGTCACCTAATGATAAGACCTTTCCGTTATTAGGACAAAAAAGCCCGGAAAAAGGCAGTATTTTTTGTTATGATGATATGCGACACTTCATCAATGAGAGGTACAACCCGCTGGCATGGGCAATTCAATTGAAGAGGCAGTAGCAGCGTTTTCCAACGGGTTACCAGTGTGTCTTTTTGACTCAGAAAAAAGAGAGGGTGAGACGGACCTGCTATTTTCAGCCCAGCATGCTACACCAGCAACAATGAGGCAATTACGCCAAGATTGTGGTGGTCTACTATTCTTGGCAATCGGGCATGAGGTTGGCGAACGTTTTGGTCTACCATTCCTTCAAGATTTACACACACATGAAGCGCTGATGAATCAATTTGACGTATTGCAAGAATTGGTAACCAACGATTTGCGCTACGATTCACGTTCAGCCTTCACATTGTCACTTAACCATCGCGATACATATACAGGAATAACAGACAAAGATCGTAGTTTGACTACCAGAAGATTTGCTGAGTTAACCAACCAAGTATTTGAGAATAATATCGATGACAAAGAGGCAAAAAGGTTACTTGGCCAGGAATTTAGAACTCCCGGTCACATACCTGTTTGTCGAGAAACAGAGGGAGGTCTTTCTCGACGTCAAGGTCATACCGAGCTCGCAGTTGGGCTTGCAAGACTGTCTAATGTAACGCCTGTAGTAATTGGTGCTGAGATGCTCCAGCCCGATGGTGATTTGGCTTTATCTGTAGAGGATGCAAAGCAGTGGGCTAGTGAGAGAGGTATACCGTTCCTCGAAGGCGCTGACATCATCTCAGCCTTGAATAACTGATAACAATCGGTAATATCATCAATATTATGTTACAGCACCGATATGGAGAGGATTACATGAAGGTCATGGCTGTAGGAGTTTTTGATTTACTTCATGCTGGTCATTTACATTATCTTGAGCAAGCAAAATCCTTAGGAAATCACCTGACTGTAGTTGTTGCTCATGATGATACAGTGAGGGTTCGGAAACATGAACCAGTGACGAATCATGACTTGAGGAGGCGAATGGTAGAAGGCTTGAAGCCAGTTGATCAAGCAATAATTGGTAATTCTCCTGAAGTTTCAATTTTTGAAATATTACCAGTTGTTAATCCGGATATAATTGCTCTGGGTTATGACCAAGAACACGCCGAGGATTCAATACGTGGTAAACTACGAGAGTTAGGTTATGATAACATCTCGGTAACTAGAGTCGAAGGATTAACAGATGATTTGGACGGAACAAGAAAGATAATTGCTAGGATACTTGAGCTAGCAAGCAACAACAATTGAAGTGATGGCAATGTTTACCGGAATCGTACAAGGTGTTGGCGAAATAGTCGCTAAATCAACCGTCAATACTGTTACTTCAATGACAATTAGTTTACCTAATGTTGAAAATTTGGCCATAGGTGCCAGCGTATCAATTAACGGTGTTTGTCTAACTGCGGTCTCAATCGAATCAAATAATGTACAGTTCGATATTATTGATGAAACCATAGATAGGACTAATCTTGGAGATGTTTCAGTAGGTGATACTGTCAACATTGAGAGGTCACTAAAGTTTGGCGATGAAGTTGGAGGGCATATCTTATCAGGGCATATCTTTGACACAGGAATAATCAATTCTAAAACAAAAAAGGGCGATCAAATGTCTCTAAGTATTCTTGCACCCCCATCAGTTCAAAAATATCTAACGGAGAAAGGTTACATTGCAATAGATGGCATATCTCTTACCATTGGTGAAATCAATAACGGCTGTTTTGATTTGCATATAATTCCCGAAACTATGCGTTTAACAATTCTTGATTCTAAGGAAGTTGGAGATATTGTAAACATTGAGATTGATAGCAACACACAACTGATTGTTGAGACGATTGAACGATTGTTGGAAGAAAGAGGTGTTACGGAATGAAAATTGCTGCGGTATGTGGGTCCTTTCACAAGAAAGAGATAGAATCGATGCTTGAATACGCTTTAGATGAAGCAAAGAAACATTCTATAGAAATTTCAGAGGTGGTATGGGTTCCGGGTTCAATGGAAGTACCTCTGGCTCTCAATCGAGTGATTGCTAATTATGACGCAGCAATATGTCTTGGAATAATTGAGAAAGGCGAAACATTACACGGCTCAGCAATGGGAAATGCGGTTATCAAATCAGTTGTTGACCTGCAGTTAACCCACAACAAGCCGATCGGTTTGGGCATAATTGGTCCAGGGGCTGAGGCTCATCACATCGAACCTAGATTAGAGCCGCACGCTAGAGCTGCGGTCAATGCCGTTATTGTCATGAATCAAATGTAGGGATATTATTCAATAACTCGAACAGAATCGCAAAGTCATGAACAAGTTGTCATATTTTTCTAAACCTAATGAGGATAACCTTGAGGGTTCAAAAGAACTTAATCAAATATGGCAGAGAATCGCAAAGTTGCGATATGATGTATTTGCCGAGGAGTTGCAACAATACCCAATAAATTCTGAAAAACAACTCGATGAGCCTGGACAGCATTTTGTTACTTTGAGTAATGAAAGTGACTTAATTGGCTATGTGAGTATAAATTCACCCAACAATAGAAAATTTCGCATGGAGAAATATTTTGGGAATGAAATATTAGAAAAAATAACCTCTAATTTAGGGGACAATGCAGTGGTTCATGAAGTGAGAGGACTGACAATAAGTCCAGATTATAGAAATCAGGGATTTGCTAGAATCTTGATGATGGCTGCACTAAAATTTTGCTACGAGAATTCAGCAAACCACATTGTTGCTATGGGGCATACTGAGGTTTTGCCAATGTATCGAGGCATTGGCATGCATGTATTCGAGAACTACAATATCTCAGCAGGAGATGTTGTATTTTATCCGATGATTGCAGATGTGGGCCAATTAATGGCGCTTGCAGGAGATGCAATAAACGATTTACATATACAGCATCTTGTTGAACATGATGATGCGTGTTATCACGGTGGAGCCTCATGGGATGAGAGTGGCTTTGATTTTGGTCGCCGAAAAGAATTGATTGTTGCCGATGTCTTGGACAGTCCATTTCCACCTTGCCCTGAGGTTATGCAATCAATTTCTGAAAACATAATTAGCAGTTGTCATGAATCTCCACCAACACAATGCGAACCATTGATCGAAAAAATTTCGCAAGTTCGCCATATAGATGAAAAGAATATTTTAGTTTCATCAGGGTCCTCATCATTGATGTTTTCATTGATGCCAAACCTGTTAAATCAGGACTCCAGTGTATTGATTTTATCTCCAATGTACGGGGAATATTTGCATATACTGACCCATTTGATTGGTTGTCATGTAACCCATTTTCCACTACATCCAGAGGAAGGTTTTGTTATTGATCAAGTAAGTTTCGTCGATATTGCAAGACAACATGATGCAGTAATCATTGTCAATCCAAATAGCCCAACAGGCGTATACAATTCCAACTTAGCCGAAATGATTGCAACTATTTTAGACAGCAAAGAAGGTAAGTCCAATTGCAAATTAATTTGGGTTGATGAAACATACATCGAATATGTTTCTGACGCAGTCTCCTTAGAGCCTTTAACTTCAGAACACGAAGAGTTAATCATATGCAAGAGCATGAGTAAATGTTACGCACTATCCGGTCTAAGAGTTGCATATGCTGTAACCTCACAGGCATCCCATTTGAGGAGGTTTATCCCGCCATGGTCGGTTAGTTTACCAGCCCAAATAGGTGCTATTGCTGCGCTTAATAATCAGGAATATTATGCAAAGCAGTATTCAATAGTACATCAAAATAGAGCGGAATTAAATCAACAACTGATGGAACTTGGCTTCCAAACCTTTCCTAGTGTTGCAAATTATATCTTGACAAAATTACCAGATTCAGTTTCGCACACATCAAATCAATTTATTGCCTTGTGTAGAGAACAAGATGTGTTCATACGTGATGCAGAAAATATGGGTGTTACACTAGATTCAAGATATGTTAGATTTGCCGTCAAAACCAAGATTGAAAACCAGAGAATTATTGATTGTCTGAGACATTTACTTGAGAAATGATGGAATAATGAATGTAAAGATTCAATAGGTGAGTGTCTTCTATTCGATTTGCAGGCGATTAGATGAGTGACGTTAGAGATGTAGTAATAATTGGTTCGGGTCCTGCTGGATATACTGCAGGATTGTATACTGCTAGAGCGATGTTGAATCCGCTTATGTTCGCAGGTTACATGTCTGGTGGCCAACTGATGCTGACTTCGGATATTGAGAATTTCCCCGGTTATCCTCAAGGTATTGGAGGGCCAGAGATGATGATGCAATTGCGTGAACAAGCTGAGCGATTTGGTTTAGAGGTTCAAGATAGAAATGTCGAGTCTGTAGACCTATCACAACGCCCGTACAAAGTCATAGTTGAAGGAGAGGAATTCCTTGCCAATGCCATCATTATTTCTACAGGTGCGGAGTCAATTTGGCTCAATGCACCTGGTGAAGCAGAACAAAAAGGTCGTGGGATTTCTACTTGCGCAACCTGTGATGGTGCTTTCTTCAAGGAAGAGGAAGTTTTGGTTATTGGCGGTGGTGATTCTGCCTGTGAAGAGGCAACATTCCTGACTAGATTTGCCTCAAAGGTCACTTTAATTCACCGAAGAGATGTATTCAAAGCCAGCACTATTATGTACGAACGTGCAGCGAATAATGATAAAATTGAGATTAGAACATTTAGACAAGTAAAGGAATGGCTGTCAGATGAAAACGGATTAACTGGAGCAGTTTTAGAGGACCCCAGAGACGGTTCAACAGAAGAGATTTCAGCAACAGGGGCCTTTATTGCCATAGGTCATAAACCGATTACAGGATTCCTCGGCGGTCAAGTTCAAACAGATGAGAATGGCTACATTATTCACAAGCAACACACAATGACTTCTGTTGAAGGAGTATTCGCTGCAGGGGATGTTGTAGATACTAGGTACAAACAAGCCATTACCGCTGCTGGAATGGGCTGTCAAGCAGCAATTGATGCCGAGAAATGGTTAGAAGAAAATCTTCACTGACAACCTGTTAATTCATCAATTAGCATACGCTCGCCCGTTCATGGTCGACATGGATCGATATGCAAGGCACATATCTCTTCCAGATGTTGGCATCGAAGGGCAGCGATTGATTAACAAATCAAGAATATTGGTGATCGGTGCGGGAGGACTTGGTAGTCCTGTTTTACTTTACCTTGCTGCGGCAGGGGTTGGAGAAATCGGTATCATCGATGATGATTTAGTTGATTTGTCAAATTTGCAAAGACAAATCATCCATGCAGAATCAAGTATTGGAACCTCAAAAGTTGAATCCGCAAAAGCCCAAATCTTGTCTATTAATTCAACAATAAAAATAACAACATGGAATGCCAGATTATCTCCTGATAACGCCCAAGAGATTCTGGCTGGTTGGGATATAGTAATCGATGGAACCGACAATATTCCAACTAGATATCTTGTTGACGATATATGCAAAATTAATCAAATTCCATGGATATATGGCTCAATCTATAGATTTGAAGGTCAGGCAAGTGTATTCAATTTTGAAGGTGGCCCATGTTATCGAGACCTATTCCCTGAACCACCACCAAGCAATGCGATTCCTTCTTGTGCAGAAGGGGGCGTCTTTGGAGTTCTACCTGGAGTTATTGGTTCAATTCAGGCAACAGAAGCAATCAAGATAATCATCAATAAAGGTCAATCACTTTCTGGTAAATTGTTGATATATGATGCAGAATCGATGACATTCAAGTCATTAAAATATTCTAAGAATGTTGATTCAAAGCCAAATTTGGAAGAGGTAAGAAAGATGTTTGTGGATAGTGGGTGGTGTGAAAAAATACCCAATAGGGACGGTGAAATTGATGAACCGGCGAGTGCTGGAAATAATATGTTCCATCATCTTTCAGTTACAGAATATCAGGAAAGGAAGGCTAAAGGCTGGCAGCCATTTTTGATCGATGTCAGGTCTGATGCTGAATATCAACAAAAGCGCGTATCATTTACAGACTTGCAGGTGCCTCATGAGGAAATCTTGACTATGGTCAATGATATACCAAAAGATAGAGATATCATACTATTGTGTAGAAGTGGTATGCGTTCTCAGATGGCTGCAATGTTTCTAGCACAAGACGGATATGACAGCCAGAAATTGTACAATCTTGATGGTGGTATAATGGCCTGGAGTAACCAATTACCCTCTGATATAGAATAATTATTTAATCCACCAAATGGCAAAATATGTGATTGTCAAGCCAAAAATCGAATATATGTCCTCTAAAAGCCTTACATCGATGGGTCATTTTAGGCTAGTCATCATCGGGGGTTCCGGTGATTTGTCACTCAGGAAACTTATCCCCTCCTTGTATGCGTGCAATCTAGAAGGACATTTAGGCGACGGAACAATTCACGCTCTCGGAAGAAAGTCCTTCACAGATACAGAGTTTTGTGATTTGATTTGTGAGCGTAATGAGCATATGGATCGCAATAGTGATTTTTTCCACCGTTTGAAATATCATCAATTTGATGCTATGAATAATCAAGATTATGTAAAATTAAGAGATGAATTGCCCGACGCTAATACAACGATTTTTTATTTTTCAACAGCCCCAGATTTATTTCATATCATCGCAGAAGGAATCGCACAATGTGGACTTGTTGACGAGAATACTAGAATAGTATTGGAGAAACCTTTGGGTGATAGTTACGATTCTAGTGTATCACTCAGCGATTCAATAGAAAAGCACATTGAGCCATCAAAAATATATCGTATCGACCATTATCTTGGAAAAGAATCAGTACAAAATCTAATGGTTTTGCGATTTGCTAATGCCGTAATTGAGCCCTTGTGGAATAGAAATTATATCGATCATGTTCAAATCACTGTGGCAGAAACTGTTGGTGTTGAAGGTCGAGCAGGATATTATGACAGATATGGCGCATTAAGAGATATTATTCAAAATCACATGCTTCAGTTATTGTGCTTAATTGCTATGGAGCCACCAGCAGATGATAAACCAGAGTCCATTCTAGCCGAAAAGGTACAAGTGTTACGCAGCCTTAAGCCTCTCAAAGGCGCAGCTGCAAGAAGAGATACGGTTAGAGCACAATATGCTTCTAGTAAGTCTAAATCCAAGGGCTACACTGAGGAAATTGGTGTTGCTAAGGGAACTCAAACAGAGACTTTTGTGGCAATGAAAATGCAAATAGAAAATTGGCGATGGGCAGGAGTGCCATTTTACATTCGAACAGGTAAATGCATGGAAAGAAGGCTCTCTGAAGTCGTAATACAATTCAAGGAAGTCCCTCATTGGACTCTTAATGTGCCGAAAAAGAATCGTAAAGCAAACCGTATAGTTATCAGACTGCAACCGGATGAGTCTATTCAATTGCTAATGCAGATTAAACAACCCGGCCCTAAATCTCTTGAATTAAAACAAGTCCCCCTTGACTTGTACTATGCTGATAGTATTGATGCAAGATTACCGGATGCATATGAGCGTTTATTGCTTGATGTTATTGAAGGCAACTCAACCTTGTTTATGCACCGCGAAGAGGTAGAATTAGCTTGGAAATGGTGCGATGGAGTGCTTGATGCTTGGCAGGAAGATAGTATGCCAATGTATAGTTATCCTGCAGGAACTTGGGGCCCAGAGGAAGCGGATATACTGATTGCAAAACATAAGAATAGTTTCTGGGGTTATGGACAGGGGGGAGAAGATTGAACACATTCTCAAACTTTGATGACCTGGCAAATTCAATGTCTAATGAGTTATGTTGTCAAATAAACGCATTGATAGACAAAGGCAAATCCCCTATCATCGCCTTGTCAGGGGGAACAACTCCTAGTCCAGTGTATCGAAGGTTAGCGTCTATGGATGTTAATTGGGCCAAATGTAATTTCTTTATGGGAGATGATAGATGTGTACCTCTTGGAAGTGAAAGATGTAATTTGACAATGGCAAAAGAGGCGTTTCAAGGAATTGACGCAAAATGGTCTGACATACGAGTAGAACCCGTTTTGAAGCCAGACATCGCCATATTTGGTTGGGGTCTTGATGGCCATACTGCATCATGGTTTCCCGATTTAGGCAAAGAAGAAATTGACAGATTGTTCATCACGGATTCTCTACAACTAAAAGTATCTCCGCCAAGTCAATCCGAACAGAGAATGACCATTACGTGGAGTGCACTTTCATCTGCTTCACATATCCATTTGCTTGGTAAAGGGCGAGAAAAAATGACTGTACTACATTCATGCTTAGAGAGCGATGACTCATATAGTAAACCAATGAGGATTTTGTTTAACCATGATAAGGTAGTCCCGCAGGTCTGGTGGTCAGAGCAATGAATCCTGAAATTATCAATATTACAGAGCGAATTAGGCAGCGCTCACTTGAAACAAGACAGAATTATTTGGACCAAATGCGAAAACAACTTACTGAATCTCCACAACGGAAAAAATTGTCATGTGGAAATTTAGCCCATGGAGCAGCAGCCTGTGGCAGTAACAAGAGCGATATTCTAGGTGGAATTACTGCAAATCTTGGTATTGTGACGGCATATAATGACATGCTTTCAGCACATCAGCCGTTTGAATCATATCCAACAATAATCAAACAATCTGCGCTAGAATTTGGTGGTACTGCACAAGTTGCTGGTGGAGTGCCTGCAATGTGCGATGGAATAACTCAAGGTAGGCCAGGTATGGAAATGAGCCTATTTTCTAGGGATGTAATTGCCTTATCAACTGCCATTGCGCTATCTCATGAGATGTTTGATGGCCAGTTATTGCTTGGAGTTTGTGATAAAATAGTTCCAGGTTTGCTAATCGGTGCGCTGACCTCGGGACATTTGCCTACAGCACTAATCCCAGCAGGCCCAATGCCTACAGGAATTTCTAATGAAGAGAAGAAAAAGGTAAGAGAACTAAATGCAAGAGGAGAAGTCGACGATGAGGCACTACTCGAAATGGAATCAAAAGCTTATCACAGTCCTGGCACATGTACGTTCTACGGAACAGCCAATACCAATCAAATGCTGATGGAGTTAATGGGATTGCATATTCCAGGAGCTTCTTTCGTTGCGCCTAACTGTGACCTTAGAGATCAATTAACAAAGGAAGCTGTAAAGCAGGTTTTGGAGTGGTCCAAGCAACATAACTTCGAGAGGAGTTTGGCAAATTTGGTAGATGAGCGCTCGATAGTAAATGCATTAGTGGGATTAATGGCAACTGGTGGTTCAACTAACCTGGTAATTCATCTAATTGCCATTGCAGACGCTGCAGGAATTAAGTTAACCTTAGACGATATTTCTGATATTTCTGCAATTACTCCTCTATTGGTCAAACTATATCCAAATGGTAGTGCTGATGTCAATAAATTTCACTCGTTGGGGGGAACTGCTTACCTTATTTCCGAGTTACTAGATAATGGATATCTGCACGGCGATATTCCAACAATTCATCCCGACGGTATGTCGGCTTACCGTATGACGCCTTGTTTAGATGAGGACGGGAGTTTAACCTATCAAAAACTAGAATTGGATTATGATAATTCGGTAATTCGTAGATTTAATGAGCCATTTGAGTCTCAAGGCGGTGTGAAACTATTACGAGGAAATCTTGGCAATGCAGTAGTAAAAATTTCTAGTGTTCAAGAATCTGAAAGGTCTATCGAAGCACCAGCTAAAGTCTTTCATTCTCAATCTGAAGTCAAGGCAGCTTTTGCCGCAGGCCAACTAAATGACGACTGTGTAGTAGTACTAAGATTCCAAGGCCCAGCGGCAAATGGTATGCCAGAATTACATGGTCTAGCACCAATTTTTGAAGCGCTTAGGTCATTTGGCAATAGAATTGCCTTGTTGACCGATGGTCGACTCTCAGGTGCTAGCGGCAGTATTCTTTCTGCAATTCATCTATCTCCTGAAGCGGCGTCTAATGGTCCAATCTCATTCATCCAAGATGGCGATATAATCACAATTGACTCAAATCGGGGATTATTGTCAATTGGGGCTGATTTTACCGGTCGTGAACCAGCAATTGCGCCAAAGTTTGAACCTGGATTAGGACGTGAACTATTTTCAGTCTTTAGGAAAAATGTTTCATCATCAGAATATGGTGGGAACTCATTGAGGTGATACAATGGATTTTTCAAAAATATCTCAAAAAATGTTACCGGTGCTTAATCTCTCAAGTATAGAACAAGCGGACTTGATTGCGCAATTGATGGATGAATCAAATTTGACTTACTTGGAAATAACCCTGCGTAATGACAATGCCATGACTGTTCTTTCTCATATATTGTCAAATTATCCCAAATTGATTGTTGGGGTCGGTACGATAACCAGGCCAGGTGATATGGTTTCTGTTGCAGAATCTGGGGCACATTTTGGTGTAACTCCAGGCATGAATTCCGCACTCTACGCAGCCATGAATAGTTCATCTTTACCGGTCATTCCGGGTGTTTCAACAATCTCTGAAGCAATGGAAGCAATCCAGAATGGTTGTGATTATGTCAAGTTGTTCCCTGCCTCGCAAATTGGTTTGAAAACCGTTAAATCATGGTGTGGACCCCTTGGAAATATCAGCATTTGTGCCACTGGAGGCTTGGATCTGAATTCTGCAAAAGAATGGTTAGAAGTGCCCCAGGTGAAAATGGTTGGCGGGGGTTGGATGGCTCCAAAAGAGATACTAACTAAGGCATTAGACGGTGATGCAGATTCCTTGGAAATACTTAGGGATAATTTCCAGAAATTGTATTGATGTTTTGTTTAAGTTTCGGCACTATTATCACGGCCTAATTTTCAACATGTTTAGATTAATTATAGCATGAGGTTCAAATGTTGGACATTGTTTTGGTGATTTACGGGAGGGTTTGATTATGGCTAAGGTAATCGTTGCAGATGAAAACGAAGGCCGAAGGACTCTTCTCGCAAATACGCTCGAAAGAGAAGGTTTTGACATAACAAGAGCAGGAACTCTTAGACAAGCAGAAGGGACTGCATTGGTCACAATGCCAGAGATTGTTCTGTTAGAGGGGGAATGGAAAAATGGTGACGCTATTGATGCAGCTCAAAGATTGATGAGTGATCCAGAATTTGCTTTCAAGTGCCGTATTGTTGTCCTCTCAAGAAATACTGGCCAAGAATACCTTGTATCAGCAGCAAAGGCAGGAATTTCTGAGGTTATCGCAAAACCAATTGACATGAAAGTTCTAATCGATCAATTGAACAAACATGCAAGAAAGCAGTTCGTTCCGCCACCAGCAGATGTCGAGGGCCCAGGTTCTGGAGGTGGTAGTTTCGATGTTTCCATGCTCATGGGTGATTCAACATGGGCGTTACCGATGTTGAAAGGATTGGTTGGCCCCGAGAAGATTAATCCCGGTTTCATTGATGAAATTCTTGTTCAAATGGATGAAGAGGGGCTTGAAGTCAATGAAATGTTTGATTCTTCAACTATGGCAGCAATGCTAAGAATTGCATTGAATCATTTGGTTCAAGATGTTGACCCAGAACAATTACAGGATAATGAAAATATTAGCGATGACAAAGGAGAATCAGCAGATGCTCCATCATATGATGAAATAGGTAAAGGAGAAAAATTAGGTTCAGGTAAAGCCACGTCATCAAAACTAAAGGGCGGTATGACTACCATGGAAGATATTCTAGAACAACAAGCTTCAGCAATTCAAAGCGATGTTGAATCTGTGATGGATGATGTCTTAGACGAGAAACCAGATTTGGTAGCATTAACGCCGGAAGAAGATTTGTTTGGTGTGGACCCGGAAGTGTTGAAATTGACTAGGCTAACTAATGAATTAGTTTATGATTTGATGTGGAGTTTGGGTCGTCCGGGGACAGTTGAAGACATTACATTGATAACTCAAATTGAGGATATCACAGAAATGGTCGGTGATGTGTTATCATCATTTCCAACAATAAATACAATTGATGGTGTTTCTGAAGAGGAGGAGTAATTTTGATTTCCGACTCAAAAATTACAATAAGAGAAGAAAAAGCTAGTAGGTTAAGGCTTTATCTTTCTCTAGGTATCATTTCTTTATGGTTGATTTTAGGTTTTTTCTTCTTCCAAGACGTTGGTGGATTTATCGAATGGTTTGACGAGCTTGGACCTTTGTCTTCAGTAATTTATTGTTTGATAATCTCAATAGCCATCGTGTTAGTCCTACCAACTCCGATTCTCAAAGTTGGAGCAGGTGCTTTATTCCCTTATTGGTTAGCGGTAGCAGTCAATTTCGTTGCCTCATTACTGGGTGGTTTAACCGCATTTTTGCTTGGCAGATGGCTATTTCGGGATTATATCTCAGAATTGGTGGCTAGTGATGAGAGGTTAGTTAAATTAGAATCAGCAATAAATGAAGAAGCAATGCAGATTTCAGTATTGGTTAGACTTTCACCTCTTATTCCTGATGAACTATTGAATTATGTTATGTCTAGTAGCCCAGTTTCGATACGTGTATTCTTCTTGTCCAATCTTTCTAGCATAGTATATTCGCTTGCTTACGCATATTTTGGTTTGGCGGCGGGCAAATTAGTATTCAGTGGACGGGGAATGGACGGTTTTACCGAATCTCCAGCGGGTACAATTCTATTGATTATTGGAGTGATAGCATCTATTTTGGTTACAATGATGATTGCCAGAATCACCAAGAAGGCGGTAAATAGTAGGGTTGAATCTGTTTAATCTACATCGTTCAATTTGTATGGGAGTTGCCTGTGGGTAGGCATATGGCGCAGGGTGACCTTCCGGATATTTTTGGCTCAAACTGGTCGCCTAAAGCAAAGTTGGAATTCACTCAACCATTGCTCGTCGATGCAGCAAAGCGAGAGATTCTGTTATTCGTTGCTCAACAACATGATGGTAGAATACCGTTGGTTTCAGACATCTGGGATCATGTAATTGGATCTGAGATTAAGCAATTTGAGGCCCCCTCATGGAGTAAATTTTGCCAGCGTTTCATAGACTCATTAGAAACAGCCTTAGTTGCCCAAATCGAGGCAAAAATGGGCGGTGAAAAGGATTCTGAAGTCATCCCGAGAAGAAACTTGGAAACTTTTCTTGACCGGCGAAATACCCATTTTCTTATCGACATGAAATTGATGCTTAGGCGACTTGCTCATTACATGTCGATAACAATTGAACAGAGATTAGAATGGCAACGCAACATGTCTCGAACACGATATATGGACGAGGCATTAAAGGAAATTTTCACCGATGGTATCTCGACACCCGATGGCAGTAAGTTTGGTGGTAAAGGCTTCCGTTCAACATGGCAAGAGGCAGTTGTTGCTGCTGCAACTCCACTCAAAAGAAATCAGCATGCTAGTATAGATTCAAAACCAGGCGAAGGTTACGAAGGGGATTTAGTCGCCCCAATGATAAGAGATGTTGGCTTATCGTTAGCAATGGGAGACACCCCTCTGGCAGTAATGGCAGCCAATCTTGGCAAAGTTGGTTCTAATCAAAATGGTGGATGGGACGATGCAGGAGGCAGAGACTTGCACATCGGTGCTTGGCATGTAGGGGTTTTACCACCAACTGCACCTCTACCAATTGCCAGTGCAACTATGACAGGGTTAGCATTTGCAGCATGGCAGAAGAAAATGGATAGGTTTCATGTGGCTTGCATCGGAGAAGGTGCATCCTCATCTGGAGAATTTTGGGAAGCACTAAACCTCGCTGGAACCCGAGGCCTTCCAATAACCTATATTTTGCAGAATAATCAAATCGCTTTAGACACAGCTACGGTAAACCAATCAGGGGTTGAAATTTGGGCTGACAAAGCTAAAGCTATGGGATTCCCAAGTTGGACAATCGATGGTTCAGATCCCGCATCATGGTATGCAAGTGTAGCATGTGCCAGAGAATTCGCTTTGGAAGGGGGTGGACCTACGCTAATACATGTCGAAACCATGCGTGGGTGTGGTCACGCACATCACCATGATGATTTGTACCTGGGAAGCGAGTCAGGAACACCTCCAGGATATGTGGATAGAAGTCTCTTAGATTACTGGTCTGACAAAGATCCAATCTCTACACATAGACAATTATTGTTGGATTTGGGAATATCTAATGATACCTTAGAATTAATTGAAGAAGAAGAGAAAAGCTTAGTCGATAATGACAGGCAGAAACTGCTGGAAATGGATTGGCCAAATCCAGAAACTGTGACCAAGGGTGTGACCAGTATATCAGATGCTGATACTCATCAAGACCATCTCTCTAGATTGCAAATTCCTACGACGGAATTTTC
>WTIT01000022.1:26643-46747 GCA_011526375.1 Methanobacteriota archaeon | reverse complement strand
CTGATACTCATCAAGACCATCTCTCTAGATTGCAAATTCCTACGACGGAATTTTCCCCAGCCAAGTTAGAGGTTGGAGAATGTACGTTAGAATATTCAGAAAAGGGTGGTTGGACCTATGCCAGAGCAATACAACAAGCAATGGTAGATATTGCCAATCGTTACGGTGATGACTGTGTTTTCATTGGCGAGGATATGGAAGTTGCTGGTGCATTTGGTATGAATATAGCACTAAAGAACGCTGGACACAGTGACAAATTGGTAGATATGCCGTTGTGTGAAGCAATAATTGTCCATACAGGAACAGGCGCTGCGCTATCAGGAATGCGCCCAATGGTTGAGATACAATTTGGTGGATTTGCTGCGCTGGGATTCAATGCACTAGTTAACAATGCGGCTATGCTAAGGTGGCGGTGGGGTGCTGATTGCCCAATGACTATCAGGATTCCATTAGGGGCAAAAACACGTTCAGGACCATTTCATGCAAATATGATTGAATCATGGTTTGCCAACGACCCAGGTATCATCGTTCTAGCACCTGGTACTCCTCAGGACGCATACGATTTACTTGTTGAGGCTGCCGAAATCGATGATCCAGTGATTATGTTGGAGCACATTGGTTTGTATGGCTTAAGAGGAGGTCTAACTGGTTGGGGCCAGAATATCAATCAAAAAGTTGATACTAAGTCTGTCAATGATGCTATTGCAGAAAATATACCGTACAAAATCGGCAAGGCAGAAGTTGTTAGAGGTGGCCGGGATGTCACTGTTGTCACATGGGGAGCAATGCTGCATGTTGCCAAGCAATCTGCTGAGTTACTGGCAGAGGAAGATATCGAAATAGAGATTATTGATTTGAGAACAATTATTCCATTTGATGCGCAAACATGTATTGATTCAGTAATGCGAACTGGTAGATTAGTAGTGCTCCAAGAAGGACAGTGGAGTGGTGGTCTAGGCCATACAATTCAAAGTAGAATCTTAGAATCCTGTTTTTACGCTCTAGAATCAGCCCCCTGTGTCATTGGAGCACTTGATACACCTGTGCCATTTTCACCACCTCTGGAAAACCATACAATCCCCTCAGTTGAGCATGTCACCGAGATTTTGAGAACGTCATGTAAGTAGATTGATAGTTCTTTATAAATCAACGATTTAACCACTTAAATAAGGACAGTTTCGTTCATTTACCAGTTGCTTGTGGCGCAATCATGAGCGACTTCAGCATTGCGATACTACCCGGCGACGGAACAGGGCGAGAAGTCGCTTTGGAAGCGCAAAAAATTCTAGACACCATCAGTCAGAACACCAACATCGGCTTTGAAATGACTGAAATCGCCTGCGGTGGACAAAATTATCAAGAAACTGGTGAGGAATGGGCAGAAGGCTCATTTGAATTCTGTCGTGATGAAGCAGATGCGATTTTTCTTGGCGCTATCGGGCATCCGGGGGCTTACTTGCCAAATGGTGATTTAGCTGGTGGCTCGGTAATTTTGGGCCTTAGGTCTGGATTAGATCTCTATGCAAACGTCAGGCCAGTCAAGTTATTCGATGGAGTCATGCACAAAGTACACGGCAAATTTCGACAGATTTGGGAACCTGAAATGGTCGATATGACTATTCTCAGAGAAAACACCGAAGGGCTGTATCATTCCTTACTTAAGCGGGCCTCAAATCGTGCCCAAGGTCTGCCTGAATATACCATTCCAGAAGTGGATTTTCCAGACCTTCACGGCGAGGTAGTATACGATCCAAGACCAATTTCATCACACGGAACCGAGCGCTTGGTGAAGATGGGTTTTGAGATTGCCAAAACCAGAAATGGCGCACCACTGGACGGAGTCAGTAGGGTCTCTTGTATTGACAAGAGTAACGTGACAAGGGGTTGTCAACTCTTTAGAAGAACCTTTGACACTGTGGCTGAAAACTATCCAAGTATTTCGACAGATTATGGCTACATCGATGCATTTACCCAATGGTTAACCAGAACTCCAGAACACTATGATGTCGTTGTAACTTCTAACATGTTTGGCGATATTGCCACTGATTTAGCGTCGGTTCTTCAAGGCGGCATGGGAATGGCTGGTTCAGGGAATATTGGCGATAATCACGCATTTTTTGAGCCAGTTCATGGTTCCGCTCCAAAGTACGCCGGCATGAATAAAGTCAATCCAATCGCATCGGTAAACTCAATTCAAATGATGATGGATTGGCTTGGAAGGAAAAATAACAGCCAAGAAATACTAAATGTCGCTTCTGCCATAGAGTCAAGCGTTTCCGCTCACTTAGCAGAGGGTAAGCATTTGACATACGATCTTGGTGGAGATTCAACCTGTAGCATGGTTGGCGATATGATCTCACAGCGTTTAGCAAAAATCCTAAGTGAAAATTGATTAAAATTTTCTTGGAACACTAACAGCACTCGTGTTTTCTAAATCAAGATCATCCTCTTCGTCATCTTCGATGATTACAGTAACCTCATCCGAAGTGGTCGTAGTTTGTTTAGCCTGTGCTTCTAATTTGGCGATGTGCTGTTGTAGTAGTTCAAATTCAATTTCGAGGTCATCCATTTCATCTCTTACAGACTCAATCTTATTGCTAATCCTTGAAGCGAGTTTTTTCAATTTACGGATGATACGCTTCTCGGTCATGGTAAACCCAGCGGGTAATGCTTTTTGAATTGAATCCTATTCAAGCCTGATTGGATTTGTTTAATTTTTTTGACAAAAACGCCGCAATTATGCCGCCGATAATCGTGCTTACGAAGTAAATTGGGATTTGATTAGCATTGCCTGAAACAACATTTGGACCAAATGTGCGTGCTGGATTCATTGACGCACCGGTATATTGGCCAAAATAAAACGCTAATAAAGCAACAATTATTCCAACA
The DNA here is from genome assembly GCA_011526375.1 of Methanobacteriota archaeon. Classification (GTDB taxonomy): domain Archaea; phylum Thermoplasmatota; class Poseidoniia; order Poseidoniales; family Poseidoniaceae; genus MGIIa-L1. Next base: position 43,858 of record WTIT01000022.1, on the reverse strand, counting down.
ATTATTGCTACGAATGCATCGTTATTGGTGTGCCATATTGTGAGATAAATTCCGAACATTAGAATGAATGTAATGAATATTTCAATAATAATCCCAGAATTAATTGTGATTGTGAATTCTGTAGCACCGTATTCTCCTATTATTATCGCAGCCAATAAAGCACCAGTTAATTGAGCAATAACATAAACAGGTAGCAACTTCCGATCTAATTCTCCTGATATAGCAAACGCTATTGAGACTGCAGGGTTGATGTGCGCTCCACTAAACCTTCTAGAGGTTAATATCACCAAAAATACTGCAAATCCAAATGCTAAAGAAACGATTGGGGCGGAGTAACCTTGTTTTATGGCGATGCAGCCGATAAAAACCATCGAAAATGTCCCCAAGAATTCTGAACAGAATTCCTTTCGCATGATACGCCCAAAACAATCAAGTTAATCCAATTATCTCGGTATATATATTCTACATAATTGTGAATAAGTCAAACTTGTACGCACAACTATGGCGCAGGAGGGTAAGTTGATGGGAATCCCTCAACTTTTACAATTCAACACCCTGCTAATTCTAGCAACGCTATTTTTGGCGATAGTTGCATCACAGATATTATCGGCAAATATGGGCGGAAATAATATTCTGTATTCAATTATCATCTTGATGTTAGCCCTTGGTCTGTTAGTCGTATCAGCAGATTTCTTCATTGAAGGTGCTAAAGGTCTAGCGAGGAGAGGTGGTATACCGGAAGTAGTGATTGGGTTAACGATAGTCTCAATCGGAACTTCTCTACCAGAGATATTGGTTACCTCTACTAGTGCGTTAAATGTGACAGATAACCCTGAAGTCGCTGATTTTGCCATCGGAGGAATATTGGGGTCAGTGTTAGTTCAAATCACCTTAATTTTGGGTTTTGTCGCACTTGCTAAGGGGCTCAAAATTAGACCGTCATGGCTCAACCGCGATGGTTTAATCATGATGTTATCTTTGTTATTGATGACCCTATTTCTAATTACTGATGAAGGGATTACAAGAATAGAGGGAATAATTCTCTCAAGCCTTTATGTAGCCTATATCGGGTGGTTGTTGTATAATAGAAAAGAGATAATGGAAGAAGAATCTACCGGGGAAGCAGAGTCAATTGAATTGCGGAGCCTCTCATGGTCAGGTGCTGCATATTTCGTAATGGTATTGATAGGACTTGCGTTAGCGGTCTTTGCCGCTCATCACTTAGTAGTCAATGCTAGTGATTTAGCTTATGAAATGAATATTCCTCACTCGATAATCGGTACAGTAGTATCTGGTCTAGGTACTTCATTACCTGAATTAACAATTGCATTCATGGCAGCCAAACGTTCTCAAGGAGTAGCGATCGGAACACTGATTGGCTCGAATATAACCGATCCGCTATTTTCGATTGGAATTGCATCTGCAGTGCATCCACTATACCTAACCGATGCTGGTGCTGACATGATAATGTTGGTAATACTTCCAGCATCAATTATCAGTACTGCAGTAGCGTTACTCCTAATGAGAACCTCGTATGAATTTAAGAAATGGGAAGGAATAATACTGATTGTGTTATATTTCATTTTCTTGGCGGTTTGTGAGTATTTCAGGCGCGTAGGATTCTAAACCATGAAATCTTAACCCTCCACCTTCTCGGAGGGACATGGTCAACTTCAACCTAGACGATATGCAAGAAGGTCTAAGAGATCTAGCACGTGAATTCGCGCTTGATGAGATTCGACCAAACGCTGAACATTGGGATGAAAATTCTCAGTACCCTAAGGATGCTATAGCAGCTGCCCATGAAATGGGGATTCTAAATTTGCATATCCCAGAGAAATACGGAGGTATGGGCCTAGGATGTGTCGAGGAGGTCCTTGTTAATGAAGAACTGGCTTGGGGTGATCCTGGATTTGCTACTGCGGCTTACGCAACCGCACTTGCTTGTGCACCACTGATTACTGGTGCAACAGAAGCGCAGAAAGAAATTTGGCTAAGGAGAGTTGCCGAAGAGGGTCAATTAGCCTCATATGCGGTTACTGAACCAGGTGCTGGCTCAGATGTTGCAGCGTGTAAGACAACTGCGGTTTTAGACGGAGACGAGTATGTCATCAATGGAGAGAAAATGTGGATTACGGGAGCCGGATATTCGGATTTCTTTTTCGTTCTTGCAAAAACCGACCCTAATGCTGGATATCGAGGAATGTCTGGTTTCATAGTTGAGAAAGATGCTGAAGGCTTCTCTTTAGGTAAAAAAGAAACAAATATGGGGCAAAGGTGTTCGGATACAAGGTCAATCGTTTTTGATAATGTTAGAGTGAACAAGGATCATTTAGTTGGAGAAAACGAATCCGGCGGTTGGATGAACGCAATGAAAGCGTTTGATTTAAGCCGACCAAATATCGCTGCTCATGCAACTGGTTTGGCAAGGGCCTCATACGAGCATGCCTTGCAATATTCAAATGAAAGAATGACTTTCGGTAAACCATTACACAAGCATCAAGCAATACAATTTATGTTGGCCGATATGAAAACAAAAATTGAAGCATCAAGGATGCTAACTTGGAAATCTGCTTTCGAGTCAGATCAAGGAATTCGAAACACCGAATCTGCGGCTCACGCAAAGCGATTTGCAGCAGATACTGCAATGGAAGTATCCACTGATGCGGTACAAGTATTCGGTGGTTATGGATACTCTGAGGAATACCCAGTTGCTAGACTTATGAGGGCGGCTAAAGTTATGCAAATTTATGAGGGTTCATCTCAAGTTCAAAGAATGATAATTGGCCGTGAAATAACCAAAGATTTCTGACAACATAGAAGTCGAGGTGTAGTTGTTGTCAATGGGTCCTCCAGCAATTATTCTCAGTAGCGGCCATAGTAAACGCCTTGGCCAACCGAAGTCACTAGTTGAAATCAATGGTAAGACACTATTGTCACACGCAGTTGATAAGTTATTATTGGCTGGCTGTAGTCCAGTTGTGGTAGTTGTAAACAAGGCAATACAATTCGAATCATTAATGAATTCCAACGGCGCTATAGTAGTTGTCAACAAGAATCCTGAAAACGGTAGAACTGGTAGTTTGAAAGTTGGTATAAACTCAATAATTTCAGATATTGGGCGCATACCGAATTCAATAATCATGGCACCAGTAGATAGACCAGGTTGGAAATCCTCACATATCTCCGAATTGATAAATACAAAAAACTCATCTTGCCTATGGCAAAACGGTCAAAAAGGCCATCCAGTAAAGTTGGTAAATAATGACTTACTTAAAATAATCAATTCTCCAGATGAGGCACCTCTAAGAAACTTAGTTACTTTTGACAAAACCGAGGTTTCAGATGCAATACTATCATTGAACATCGATACACCAGACGATTTGATTGAACTCTCTAATTACTCGGAATTTTTCAATGAACTTTGATACGCAAAAAGTATGTGTGAAGAGTATTAGCCCATAACATGACGAAGCACACGCTAGCTTGGGCAGTAGACAAGTTAGCACGCAGACACAAGGTGGTAATTGCGAGCGTTGTTCATACCTCTGGTAGCGTACCTGGTAAAGTCGGAGCAAGGCTAGCAATCGCAGACTCTGTTGATGGATTCCATGGAACTATAGGTGGAGCAGGCTTGGAATTACGAGTTATTGACCGGTGTAAGGAAATTCTCGCTGATTACAATGAGCCATATGGTGAAGTTCAAACATTTGGCTTAAACAAAAGTGCGAAGGGCTATGAAGTGCAACCTTTAGATTCACTCTGCGGGGGCAGAGTTACGGTGTCAATTGAGATGATTGTTCCCCCACCACACATACTGATGATGGGTGGTGGACATTGTGCTAATTCACTAGCAAAGGCGATTACATCCCTAAATTGGCATCATTCAGTAACCGATTCTAGAAGAGAATATTGTGATTCAGCAGCGTTTCCTAATGCTAGCGAGTTAATTCCTTTATCGGTTACTGATTTTCTCAACAATGAAACATTTGATTCAATAAAGCGATTTTCAGATGTTTTGTTACTTGGGCACGACTGGTCTGAAGATCAGGAAAGATTGCTAGGTCTACTCAAATTATGCCAAAATAACAATTCCGCTTTAGATGGTATCGAATTTCCGAGAATTGGAGTGATTGGAAGCCGCAGCAAATGGCAAGCATTTTCCAAAGCCGCAGAGGGTCAAGGAATAAAATCAGAATTATTAGATCAAGTAATCTGCCCAATCGGAATAAATATTGGTGCAGAATCGCCCGAAGAAATCGCTATTGCAGTTACTGCACAGATACTTTCTTTGTCCAAAGGAGTATCACCAGAAGATAAAAATTGGCGAGAATCAATTTGAATCTTTGAACACTTTTTCTCTAAAGTATTGTAATTCTTCTATTGATTCAAGTATATCATCCAAAGCTAAGTGTGATAGTTTCTTCGGGTATTTGTCGACTTCAGGATACCACCTGCGTGCTAGTTCTTTGACTGTTGAGACATCAACCATCCTGTAATGTAAGTAATCCGCCACAAGCGGCATTTCTTTGTCTAGGAATCTTCGGTCGTTCCATACACTGTTGCCACATAGTGGTGCGGAATTTGGGTTGACCCATTGCTTGAGAAATTCAAGGGTTTGTTGTTGTGCCTCAAATAGTGATACTCCTTCATTTCTAATTCTATCAACTAGGCCGCTTTGGTGGTGGTGAGTAGTATTCCATTCATCCATTCCGGCAAGTAATTCTTCCGACACGATAATGGCCAAATTCGGGCCACTGGCAATTATATTCAATTCACCATCAGTAATTATTGTAGCAATTTCGATTATTGATTCCTTTTCTACATCAAGACCAGTCATCTCCAAGTCAATCCACACCATACGTTGACTTTTGTCGTCCATGTACGACGCAAAAAGAGATTACATTTGAAAACGGCGGCAGATAGTGATTTCAGAGTGCTAATCTATTCTAAATGAACAAATTTCGGGGCGCTTGAAGATTTTATGTCTAAATCGGGCGACTATGTTGTAAGCAATATCTCGCAGAGGCAAAGGGACAATCCAACAAAACGGGAACAGAATTCTGTAATGCCATTTCATGTACAGAAGACATCTAATAGCGGCACTAGACTTCATGTAAGGTTTCCCATTTCTAACTAAGTAAACGGTATCTGATTCGATATATTTCGAAGGCATAGAAGCAATAACACGTCTTGCGTCATCTGACGTATTCGGTCTGTAACCGATATTAGCGTCTTTTTTCATCCGCTTATCCATAAATGTGGCAAGTCTATGACACAGACCACAATCACCATCTAGAAATAGAAAATCTCGGTTTATGTCAGTGCCAATTCGCTCGGCTATTTCTATAGAATAAGTCCTTACATTGACGCCAGACGAATAGTGAACCAAATCTGGAGCAACTAAATCTGTGATTCCTAACTTATAATTTTCAGTAAGCGAATTTGAGTGTATGTTTACTTTTGCAGGTTGAAAAGTCCATTTTTTGTGATGTGTATAACCGCGCATTATCTTGCCATTTTTGTTAGTGTAGAGACAATATCTTTCAAAGAGAAATTCCTCCAAACTGCCAGGTTTTGCACTTTGTGGCGTACCGTAAATTTCCGTATTTCCAATTAATTCCAAATCTCCGTTATTTCTTGAACTGCTCCAATTGATAATGTTGCCTTGTTTGGTAATTCTTCCTTTTGCATAGTTGTACGGAAGTCCGTAGGCCTTTGGAGCATAACTGCAAGTGACTAGGCTTTTTGCTTCTAGAGTCAAAAAATAAACTCCGGGTATCCCATCTTTTCTGACATATGTCCGGATGTTATACTCAGGAAATGTTGACACAAACGGAGTGCTGAAGAACCATCTAGGTCTAACATTTTTCATCATAAAGGGTACAATACCAACGTAAGCCTTTCCTTGAAATGTATCCACCTCCAAGCCAGATGGTAAATGTGGAATTAGTTTTTCAGAGTCAATTTCCCAATGCATGAATGTAAGGTCACGCCATTCTTGCGATAGAGTGTGTTTTCTTGAGGGCATTTGGAAGGGCAGATGTTCGCTGGGAAAATCATCCTCCATGATTGGTGCAATAATTTCTCTTGCTTGAATATAACCAATTCTAGTGGCAAGCATTAGTACATTGGTTAGTTATATTGATTTAACACGTGCTTTACAGGCAATCATGGCAGAGGTCTTAGAAGCGGAGTTGGTTAGCAACGAATCTGCCAACAATGTATTTGCTGGACTACTCATTGCATCAATTTTAATCAGTGCTATTTTCCTAGCAATCGCCTATTCGCCAGAAGAAGGCGCCGCCGTGAATTCCGCTGTAGGTAATGAATCCAACGAATGGCGAGCCTTTTCAGTCATTGCACCAATTGATACGGGAATCAATGTCTATCACGATCATTTCCGCACAAACGAAACTTATCCACAGTGGCTATTAGATGATCTCGGGGTCAACAAAGTGTGCGATTTAACCTTTAATGGAAGCTGGCAAGAGAGGTATGACGCAGACCGAGCAGATTGCTGGGACAACTTAACAACCTCTGATATTGTATATTTTCCCGGTACCAAAATAATTGGCACTTCCCCAGATGGCGACGGTGGCATACTGATATTGGACGACCCTTCAGATGGCCACGGAACCGCAGTCACTGGGTCTGTGATAGATGCAAATCCAGATGCTGTAATCTTCTTTGTTGAAGGATTTTCAGACACCGCAGTATTAGCTGCCGCAAATCAACCATTGGTGGATGTAATTTCAACATCATTTGGGGCAATTGGTTCAATCCCTGTTCCCGGTATTGAGGATGCAACCAAAGTTGCTGTAGTTGACAAACACAAGTTACACACTGGTGCAGCAGATAATTCTCCCTCGCCGGCAATTCAAGATGCAACGGCTGGACCACCGTGGTCAATTGGTATTGCTGGATATGCTGAGGAAGGTGATGATCAAAAAGAAATAATGTCAGGCTCCTATCCAGATATATCGGCTGATTGGACACAATATTTGCCAAATCATGATGATATTGACGGATATCATGAAACCTCAGGGACATCTTTTGCGACACCAAGAACTGCTGGAATTATCTCATATGTTCTACAAAACCTCAGAGATGAATTTGCCGATAACGGCTCTGGTGCATCTGAAGAACGTGGCGGAATGCTCGTATCAGGAAACAATTTCACTATTTCTAATGCCCAGATAAGAGAGGCGATTAATCTCTCAGCATGGTATCCAGACTTTGGCTGGGACCCAACATCTGGAACCATGCCTATTTCACCGGTTTTACCGTGTACTCAAACAGGTTGGGGATTAGTCAATCTATCCAACATTGAGCCAATAATTGCACACCTCAATCAAAGTTCATCTCTTGGTGATAGACCATCTGATGTTGAAGCATGTATGTCTGCGAATCAAGAAATGCGTGAATCATATTGGGGTGCTTACCCCAGCCTAGAATCTTCAAATCATGAAATTATCAAAGAAGAATATGCAACTTGGCGTGATTGAACCTTTATCAATTCATAATACTAAGATACCAATTATTGATTAATCAGTGATTATTCGGAGAGTCGTATGACAAAGATAAGTAACGTGATTTCGATTGCTTTGATTACGCTAATGCTTTTACCTTCACTAGGGGCAATAGTACCTGCTGATGCTGAGACAGTGGCTGTCGAAGAAGAAGGTTGGTGGGTAGATACGACTGTTGACCGAAACAAGAATGGTATCGGTGATATGATTGAGAGACACATCGATAATCCAATACTGCTTAAAGATGGAACTTTGCCAATAATTGTCGATTTTGACCACACTCCAGATGCTCAAGATGTTCAAATGCTTGAACAATCTGTTGATTATCAACATGAATGGTACTTGCCAGGTATTGATGCTGTGGCTGGTAGAATACCTGTTTCGCTATTAGAAGAAACCACAACCCTACCCGGAGTTGTAATGTTGGAGTTAGATGGCATTATGACCATCCAAAACGGTGATGCAGTAGCCCTTCACGGCGTTGATACTGCATGGGCACAAACCGGTTATGATGGGGCAGGAACCACAGTGGCGATTATCGATACAGGAATTGATGGCGCTCATGCAAGTTTAGATGACCAGGATGACGACCCAGAGACCGATGATCCAAAGGTGATTGCGTTTTATGACCCAGTTAACAACCCAAGTTTAACCAATGGCAGTGAAGTATTCCCATACGACGACCAAGGCCATGGTTCTCATTGCGCAGGAACTACTGCGGGAACAGGCGCTCCAACCTATGAAAATCCCGGAATGGCGCCCCAAGCAAAATTGGTTGGTGTTAAGGTTCTAGATTCAGGTGGCTCAGGCTCCTTTGCAGTTGTAATGGCCGGAATGCAGTGGACTATAGACAACCGCTATCAATACAATATCAGAGTAGCCTCTATGTCTCTTGGAGCTTTTGGAATAATTGAATGGACCTCTTCTGAAGAAGATAGCGTAAACAGAATGGCCAACGAAATGGTCTACAATGATATTACATTATTCATTGCGGCGGGTAACTCGGCAGGTAGGGGTACAATAGGAACGCCAGGTAGTGCAGAGGATGCAATTACTGTTGGCGCACTCGACAAGGACTCCTCAATCGCCGCTTATTCCAGTCAGGGTCCAACCGAAGAAAACAGAGTCAAGCCAAACGTTGCTTATGTTGGTTCTGACGTCATGTCTGTAGCCCACAACACGGGTGATGGTTATACCGCCTTTTCAGGAACTTCAATGGCCACTCCAGGAGCAGCAGGAGTCGCTGCTCTAATGCTACAGGCAAATCCTGCCCTAAGTCCGTTTGAGGTCAGAAATTTCATGCAGGAAACCGCAGAGTATCGAGCCTGTACATACATGGGAGATCCTGCTGGTATTGATGGCTGTGATGATAACGATGCACAAAACCTTGTAACAAAGAACCGCCAAAACAATGTCTACGGCCATGGTGAAGTCCGTGCTCTAGAGTCTGTATTGGCCGCTGCTGAAAAATACTACATGTTTGATACATCCTTGTCAATCGAAATAGAAACTGACCCAACTCATGACAATGCACACACACATCTAACTCCTAAAGATTCAATCAAATTCACTACTTCTGGTGGTATCGAGACCATTCAGTGGCGTAGTAATCACATAGTTGACGACTGGACCAACCTACACACCTACGAGAGAACAGACACAAGCGGTGAAATAACAGGAATAGATATTATTCACCAACTAGAACATCTGCCTGGAATAGACCTTGATGGCAACCACACAATTTCAATTCGTGGTTTACAGTCCAATGAATCGGATGGACATTCCTCTTCTCCGCTTGTTACAATCGACATTATGCTGATGGATTCTGCTTCTGCGTTTGTAATCGAAACCGAGGAAACACCTGGCTTCACATTCTTGACCATTTCAGTTGCTTCAGCAATTGCTATTTTTGTCAATCAAAGGAAAAGTGAGACAGAAATCAACGAATAAAATTGAGACAGAAAAATCGTAATTTTTTACCGCCCGCAGGCGGTGATGTAATGAATGATTTGCTGTGACAGATAGTCATGGCGTGGCTCAAAGACCCCGAGGGTGAAGGTCATCCAAAAATTGGGTTAACATACAGATTGCTGCGTAAATTGAATCGTTCCCTTATGTCTACATGGTTTAGAGAGTTAGACATCGTAGATAATGAAAATATGCCACATGAGGGAGGCATTATGTTTGTTGCGTGGCACCCAAGTGGGTTGATTGACCCAGTATTGTTACACGCATCTTTACCCGGAAAATTATCAATTTTGGCAAAACATACTTTGTTCAAATTGCCAATCCTAGGACGGTTATTCTCAGCAGCAGGTGCCTTGCCAATTTATCGTGCTGTTGATAGTGATGACCCTGAGAAAACCAAGGAAAAAAATGCTATTATGCTCGAAAATGCTGGAAATGAAATTTCTAAAGGGGGCAGGTTGTTATTGTTTCCCGAAGGCAAAACCCACTCAGAGTCAAATGTTCACCGAGCCAAAACAGGTGCTGCAAGAATAATGTTGATGGCTTTGAGAAATGCAGAGTTAAACGGTCACGCAAAGCCAAATCTAATTCCTGTAGGATTGCATTACTCCAATTCTCAAAAATTCAGAGAAAGGGGGGCAGTCATCCTAGAACGGCCGATGCAACTTCCTGAAATACCCCCTGTAGTTGAGGATCAAGAACAACAAATTTTGCTGGATAAAGAATGGGTTGTAACGGTTACAGAATCGATTGAATCGGAATTAAAGCGAGCCAGTTTGTCTAAGACTTCATGGGAGGAGAGACGATTGATTTGGTTGGCTAGAAGCGTTGTACATGCAGAAAGAGCGATTCAAAGTGGAGAAAAGATACAACGCCCAAGCTTTTCCGAATCAGTCATAGGGGCTCGCCGAATGAGAGCCGGATGGGAATACTATAACGCTAAAAATCCAGAAAAGATTGGTCCTTTGGTGGATAAGTCAAAGCAACATTTTGCCGAATTAGAGTCAATCGAGGCCACTCCGTACGATGTTGCTGCTAAACCCGAGAAGCCTAGTCTATTTGGCTACATAGGTGCGATTATATCGTGGTTCTGGGTTGCTTCATGGATGTTGGGTTTGGTTACTTGGAGCGCAATTTTGGGCAATGTGCCCCCATACCAAGCAAATTATCTAACGATGTGGCAAATGAAGAAAAGAGGTGTGTCCGAATCTATCCACAGTACATTAAAAATAGGCAGTGCAATGATTATGTTCCCGATTTGGTGGATTTTTGTATCTCTGGCGGTTACGGTTATTTTTCTTGCAACCGAAAGCCCGGTCTACATTTTGTTGAACAAACACTGGCTGCTAGCATTATTCACAAAAATTAATCCTGTTGTGCTGTTTTTCATTCTACTGATTTGGTGGCCAACATCTGGTAGGTTGCATATGAAACTCTATTCTAGACTAGTAAGGAATTGGCGTAATTTGAAGCGTTGGAAGAATTGGCGAAGAAATGAATCACATTGGCATGAATTACAAAACAGGCAAAGAGAGATTGGTGGTTTGTTGATTAAGTTAGGTGATGGATTAATACTGCCCGGTGATGAGGATTGGAGCGAACCATTTACCGGTGATGATGATTATCAAAACGTCAAATCGCGAGTTTGAAAACCGTCATTTTATCCCTATATTGATATGCATCCATTGTTAGGGCAGAATGGGTGAGCAGTTGGTAGGTTCAGAATATGTCAAAATGACTCCCGCTGCTGACAAATCTATTTGGAACGCATCTGTGAATAAAAAGGAATTTGAGTTGTTAATAAATTCTAATGCTGTACTCCTTGATGTCCTTAGAGACCAGGTAGGTACTCTAGGTGTCAAAAGGGGTTGTGATCTTGGTACTTGTGGTTGTTGTACGGTGATGATTGACGGCCAGCCCCGACTGTCATGTTTATGTTTAGCAGGACAAGTTTCTGGTTCTGAAATCACTACAGTTGAAGGCTTAGCAGATGGTGCTCACCTTGCCCCAATTCAAGCCTGCTTCGCAAAATATGGTGGTTCACAATGTGGTTTTTGTACACCAGGATTCTTAATCGCTTCTCAAGCCTTACTCGAGGAAAATCCTTCTCCAACAGATGATGAAATTGCCGAGGCAATTGAGGGTAATTTGTGCCGCTGTACTGGTTATCAGCAAATAATTGAGTCTATTCAAGAGGCAGCAAAAATACACCGGGGAGAAGTTGCTGGGCCACAACCGGCATCAGCACCTCATCCAGATCCTCATCCAGATGGTCCGGGCGAACCATCTATGCCACCAGGTCATGCGAAGTGAGATTTATGTCAGCAGGATATCGTCAACAACCTGGTAATTCTTCCCAACAACGGAAAGATGGTAAGAGAGTTGCTGGCAAGCAAGTTTTCCCACCTCCTGGCTCAGGTGGTTCAAATCCAACTATGAAGCCGAGGGATCTCGATTTTATTCCTGAATCTGTAGGTGGTAAGGAGCCACAACCAGCAGGTTCGCACATTCATGATAGGATAAGGACAGGAACTGTGGTTGGCAAACCACTGCAATTAGTTGATTCAAATGCTAAAGTAACTGGACAGGCTTGGTATGGAGATGATGTTAGATTACCTAACGAGACCATCGGTAAGATATTACGCTCGCCACACCATTATGCGAAAATAAAATCCATCGATACCTCGAAAGTAGAGGCTTTACCAGGAGTCATCTCAGTTGCTACAGGTCAAGATGCTCCGCACCGTTTTGGAGTATTGCCTGTCACCAAGGATGAACACGCAATGGCAGTAGAAAAAGTAAGACATATGGGTGATTTAGTGGCATGTGTTTGTGCAGAAACAGAAGCAATCGCCATAGAGGCCCTATCATTGTTTGAAATTGAATGGGAAATTTTAGAGCCGGTTTTTGACCGTAAAATGGGCTTAGAGGACGTCGATGAGCCAATTCATTGGAGAGGTAAATACCACTTGTCAAAAACCAATGTGCAGAAGAGAGTTTTCCAAGAATTTGGCGACCGCTCTCTTGTTGACAATCCCCACGCTTCATCACATGGAAAGTGGAGTATGGAAGGAGTCCATCACGGATTTACCGAACCACATGCTGTGGTAGCTCACTGGGATCCAAATGGTAGACTACAGTTATACACGCCACAACAAGTCCCACACTACACACACAGAGCTTTGTCTACTGTATTGGATGTTCCAATGCATCAGATAAACGTGGTAAGAACATTTGTTGGAGGCGGATTTGGTGGAAAATCCGACCCATTCCCTCATGAGATGTGTGCTGCAATTCTTGCTAGAAAATCAGGTCGTCCAGTCAGGATTACTTTTGACAGGGAAGAGGTTTACTGGATAAATCGCGGTAGGCATCCAAGTGACATCGAAGTAAAGATGACCGCCGATGACGTTGGTAGGATTTCAGGCTTTGATATTGATGCTTTAATCGATGGTGGCGGATTTGCCTCATTTGGACACGTAACCTCATATTACAACGGAGTACTCGCTACTGCACCGTATGAGTTAGGTTCCTTTCATTATACTGGTGCTAGAGTATGGACCAATAAGCCAGCCTCTGGAGCAATGCGAGGGCATGGTGCAGTAAACACTAGATGTGCTGTAGAAGTTGGTTTAGATGAAATGGCAGAACAGATGAATGTTGACCCGATTGATCTTCGTTTGGCAAATTTGTTACCTCCTCATAGTCGCACAATTACCGGATTCAGAATAACTTCTAATGGCATGAGAGATGCATTGGAAAAGGTTCGAGAAGGGTCGAATTGGGATGAAAAGTTCCGCCAACTTCCACTTGGAAAGGGAATCGGAGTTGGTTGTGGATTCTTCATTTCCGGTTCAGGTCTACCTATCCATTGGGATCCAAACCGATTTCCTCACGCCACAGTACATATCCAAGTAGATATGGATGGCGGAGTAACCGTTCATACTGGGGCTGCAGATATTGGACAGGGTTCTACAACTGCGGTTGCTCAAGTAGTTGCAGAGGTACTTGCTTTGCCGATAGAGATGATTCATGTAAGGAGCCATGAGAGTGATACAGCCCCAGTAGATTTGGGTTCATACTCTAGTAGAGTGACCTTCATGAACGCAAATGCAGCCATAAGAGCTGCTTTGGAAATACGCGAGCAGATTCTAAAAGCCGCTTGGGATATCCTTGGATATCACCCGAATACATTGGTGTTGAACGATAGGAGAATCTACTACAAACACGACCCTTCAATAGGTGTATCATATCTCAAAGCACTGCACAAGGCTCAAGAGGACAAAGGCTCACTAATTGCTAGCGGTGCTTACCGTTCCCCCCCTATGGGCGGAGTGCACAAAGGTGCAGCAGCAGGACTTGCCCCAGCTTATTCATTCTCTGCATATGTTGCCGAAGTCGATGTTGATGTAGAATTGGGTCTAGTCAAATGTACTAATGTCTGGGCTGCCCATGATTGTGGAAAAGCTCTCAATCCATTAGCAGTTAAAGGTCAAATTATCGGTTCTTGTCACATGGGTCTTGGTCAGGTGCTATCGGAAAAAATGGTATATGGAAGGACAGGGCATTTGCAAAATGCCAATCTATTGGAATACAAAATACCGTCAGTCCATGAAATGCCTCACGTAGAGCCGATTATCATCGAGTCTTGCGACCCTGAGGGTCCGTTCGGTGCAAAAGAAGCGGGGGAGGGTCCTTTGCTGCCGATTTTACCTGCAGTCGTAAATGCAGTTTACGACGCTGTTGGGGTTAGATACAGAGATTTGCCTTTGACACCAGATATCGTCTACAAGGGCATAGAGCGTAAACGTAAGTCATTGAAATTGGATGATTGCTTAGATTTGCCAAGTCCAAGACTAGAACATGGACCTATGCAAGCAGAATTGGTATCTAGAGCAGCTGAGCATAAGTTACGAGATAAGGCAAGACAGAGAACCGAAGACACATCGCATTATGTCAACGGTGTGTTATTTGGCTTTGACCCAAATATCCCACTCGAGGACCAAGTCGATGGATGGCGAATGGCTACTGAGCCAGATCCTGAACAATTAGCTGAGTTAGGATTGGCCGGCAGAGCATGGTTGAAGAAAACCCAACGAGAAATGGGAGGTGATTCATAATGTTGATGCCGCCATTCTCCCTTCACCACCCGACCACCATCGATGAGGCAGTAAATATTGCATCTTCCCTAATCAGTAATCAAGAGGAGTTCGATTGGGTTGCAGGAGGAACCGATGTCCTACCAAATTACAAGTGGCGAATCAATCCAAAGCCACATGTTATCTCGCTAGCAAAAATCCCAGAAGCGAATGAGGTGACGCCATATGAGATTGGCTGTATGACGAAACTATCGTCACTCACCGCAGCCAATGGAGTACACCCATTGATAGTTGAAGCCGCATCAAAAATCGCTTCTTCACTTATTAGAAAAAGCGCTACAGTAGGCGGTAATTTATGCCTCGACACGAGATGCTTTTGGTATAATCAAAGTGAAGACTGGCGCCGTTCAATAGATTGGTGCCACAAAGCCGATTGCGGTACAGGGGCTGATTGTCGTGTTATACCGAACCAAAACACCTTGTGTGTTGCGACTTATCAGGGTGACTTGGCGCCAAATTTCATGGCATTAGGTGCTGAAGTCACGCTAGTCAGTCCAGAAGGAGAAAGGAAGATTCCGTTAAGTGAATTTTACCAACTTGATGGAATGAAAAAGAATGTCCTGAAACCTGGTGAATTTATGCTAAAAATAACATTGCCAAAGGACTCTTTTGATTACACAGGCAGTTATCAAAAACTGCGAGTGCGGGAATCTTGGGATTTTCCAGAAGCGGGGATTTCAGCAGTATGGAAAAAAGGTGACTACTCAACGCTTAAAATCGCATCAACAGCTCTAGAATCAATACCGAGGGTTCACACAGAGCAAGTATCTGATTTTGCCTTAGCATGGAAAAAGGGCACAAGTTTCTCAGAACTATCAGATGCAATAAGGAAATCTGTAAAACCAGTCAATAACACTGCATTACCGCCAAATTACCGAAAATCGGTAGTCAGGATATTGACTAAGAGAGCATTGAAAAACATAGGTTGTGAATAAATGAGTTGGTCAAATAAAGTCATAATATCAATATTATTTGCTTCTACACTTGTTGTTAGCACGATTCCTCAAGCGAGCGCTCAGGATCAAGTTGAGATTCCATCATGGGAAGTTGGATGGGAGACAAATATGGATGGCGTCTATGAACTGGAGTTGTCTGGTGATGACGATATATTAGATTCTATAGAATTTTTTGTGGCTAATGATAGGATGAATGAACTCAATCTCGAAATTACTCTTGAATGGGTAGAGTCATCAATCCCTATCGAATTAGAATATGATGAATCGGTCACCATAGCAGCAAATGAGAATCAAACTTTTGCTGTAGAAATTTCCGATATCACGGGTTATTCATTCGAGAGATCGCCAACAGATTCTATGACTCTTGTGCTAACTGCGGAAGAGGCAATTTTTGATCAGCAAGCTTCATCGCAAGAAATTGACGCTGAACTGTCGGTTCCATCTGTCTTTGAACTGAGTTTGGCCTCAAATACAAAAGGCGAAACATTGTATGCTGGTTCTTCTGTAGAGTACCAACTTTCAGTGACTAACAATGGAAATGGTAAGGACGTCATCAAAATGCCAGACGCATCAATCAAATCTTGTCCGAGCCTATCTGTAGAGGGTTTGGATGCCTTGAAAGACATGGAAATTGAAAATTCTACAACCAAGGACTTCCTGATTAGGATTGCTGCATCTGAATCTCAGCCTGAGAGGACATGTGAAGTCACCATCTCAATAAAGTCAGCAGGCAATGGTGACATAGTTACAACTGTATTCGAGTTAATGGTCAATTCCAATTCGGTTGATGACGACGAAGCAAATGATGATAGCAGTGACGATCCAAATGGTGGGCAAGATTCAGAGTTAGTTGAGAGCGACACATTGGACTTTGTGGGAATATACGAGTTGTTCATAATCATGAGTTTAGCATTATTTATTGTTGGCAAAAAATAATGTTAAAAAATAGTGAATAGCGTCTTACTTTTTGCAAAAAAACAAGTCTAAATTTGTTCATTCATGTAGTTTAAATCATTGTATTAATCTGCTCATCAATCAGCAAGCATTATGAGTGGAAAGAATTTCGAGGAGTTAGTAGTGCGTGGTGCATTACCCAAAAGGGGGAGTTACATGGCAGAAGAAGAGCGGAAAAAAATCAGCCTTGAGACTTGGCTCAAGGTTGGATTTGCCGTGTCCCTTCTAGTTTCAGTAGTACTGATTAGTTTAGTAAGTCTAGACAAAGAGACAGTCTTTTCTCCGTACGAACAGGATCCTGATTATTTCAACATTCAACTTACAGAAATGCGGGCAAATCTTGGTGATGATGGTACCGGCTACACCGTGGCAAATACGATGTCAACTCCGATGTTAGTCAACGACTGGAAGGATCCTCACCGAACCTTGCTTGTAATTGCGGCCCCTGAGAAACCTTTTGATTCCGCAGAAGCTTCGGCAATCTACGATTTCGTCACCAAGAAAGGCGGAAAGGTGGTTCTAGCATCCAACTCGACCAACGCCCAGTTGGTTGCAAGTGAGTTTGGTGTCAAATACTTCGATGCACCCGTCGTCGACCCATTCCAATTTTACGAGGTAGCAGATGAAGCTGGGGATGCATTAAACC
>WTIT01000022.1:0-26543 GCA_011526375.1 Methanobacteriota archaeon | reverse complement strand
GTCGACCCATTCCAATTTTACGAGGTAGCAGATGAAGCTGGGGATGCATTAAACCCAGATGAAAGAAAACTCTGGGCGGCAGCCAGTATTACAAGAGATGTTACACAGATGGGCGATGAAAAGCACGTTCCTTGCTCTGATACCGCAATTGCTAACGCACAGGTTGATGACTGTAGAATGCCAGTATTATTTCACCGAGCAACTGCAATTCAGGTTCTAGAAGACGATGTAGATGATAATCGAGAAGTGATGGTCCTAGCTCATGCATCAACTCCAGCCTTTATTGCAAGACAAGATACGAATATTGACAATTTGAACAACCCTACATTGGGTGAAGGAAAAACAGGTCTAATAATCCGTATGGACTTCCCTGGCATTGAAGTTCTTGAAGAACAACCAAACAACAACTTTGGTGAAGTAGACGTAACCGGTTCAATCGTGTTTGTTTCTGACCACTCTGTCTTGGCTAACCATCTGTGGAATCAAACCATTGGTGAGGAGACTGGCAAGCAACAATGTGAATCTCCTCTGTATGTCTCGAACGCTTTAGGAAATTCGCACGCATGTTGGGACAGCGCATTATTTTCCAGTGACGGTGGCGAAGTAGTCTGGAACGGTAACGGACCATATTTCCAAGCATTATTTTACGATATGATGGAATTCAATAATGAAGAGATTACTACCAGCGTAACAAGAGATCCATCGGAATTTAACCTGGTATTCGACGAGAGCAGACACGTATCAAGTGCCCTATCATCTCCATTCACCGAAGCGATCGGAGCAGTGGTACTACTAACCAGCGACAATGTGTTGAAATGGTTAATCATCCTAAACCTGTTTGCTCTATTGGCAATTGCAATTATGGTTGTTCCAGAAAAAGAGAATTGGAGACATGTCTTTGACCTGACTAGATTCAGAGAAAGACCAACAAAGATAGACTCATCCCAATACCAAATGCGAGTAAGAGAAGCATTTTTGTCTAAGGTAAGACAATTTAATGACCTCACTAGAGACGAGTTCGCTCGCAAATCACCTGCGGAAATAATGTACATGGTAAAAGATCCGCGCTTAGTAGAACTGATAAGTTCTAACCGTTCCTACTCCAACGAAGAATTACGGGAAGTGATTCCCCAAATACGTCGTTGGGGTAAATGAAATTAGGAGGAAAAAGACATGCAACCAGCCCCCCCACCCCAGCCTGCGCCAGCGCAGCCAGGGATGCCAGCAGCACCTGCACCAGCAGCGCCAATGCCAGCACCACCAATGCCAGCAGCACCAGCGCCAGCGGCTCCAATGCCAGCAGCACCTGCACCAGCAGCCCCAGCAGCACCGGCCGCTCCGGCCCAGCCGAAGCACCAGAGTACCCCAGAAGTTCGTGAGAGACTATCTGCAGTTGGCGCTATTGCTCAAGCAATAAGTGCTGAAGTTCAGAAAGTAATTATCGGTAAAGCACATATCATTGATAATGTGTTAATCAACATTCTTTCCAACGGAAACCTACTATTCGAGGATTATCCAGGTTTGGCAAAGACGTTGATGACCAATACTTTCGCAGATGCCCTTGGATGTGACTTCAAGCGTGTACAATTTACACCTGACTTGCTGCCTGCAGATATTACAGGTACCAATGTATACGACGCTAAGAAGGGAGAATTTACCTTCAAGCCAGGTCCTTTATTCTGTAATTTACTACTTGCTGACGAGATTAACCGTGCTCCACCAAAGACTCAAGCGGCATTGCTAGAGGCTATGCAGGAAAAGCAGGTAACAATCGGTACTGTGACTCACAAACTTCCAGCACCGTTTATTGTTATGGCAACACAAAACCCTGTAGAGCAAGAAGGTACATATCCACTTCCTGAAGCACAACTTGACCGATTTATGTTCAAGATGTCAGTGGGTTATCCAGACCGTGCTGACGAGGACGAGATTTTGTCTCGTCGTATCTCACGTGGTAAAGACGCTGTTGATGTTGATGTTATCACAGATCCTCAGAGAGTTATTGCTATGCAGCAAGCCTGTGAAGATGTATACGTTGATCCAGCGCTGAGAATGTACATGGTAGAGATTGTCGCCAGAACCAGAGAAGACCCTAGAGTATTAGTCGGTTCATCTCCTCGTGGTTCTCAAGCATTACTCAAGACATCTAGAGCCGCTGCAGCACTTCGAGGTAGAGACTTCGTAACTCCAGATGATGTCAAAGCTGTTTCTGAATTGGCAATCGCTCACAGAATTATTCTAAAGCCTGAGCACCAAATCAAAGGTCTTGAGGCTGGCGAGGTAATTCAAACAATCTTACGAGAAGTACCAGTTCCTACTGTTTGAATCTCTACTGATAGGTGATAATCTTGTGGAGTCGTAAATCAGCAATGTTGGGTAGTTTAGCCATAGCGATGTACTTGCTAGGCCTAACACTGCGAAACGAACAACTTGTAACAATTGCAGTTGTTGTTTTCGTTTTCCTAACTTGGGCTGCCTTGTTTGGCGGTCATGCTGATGTGGCTTCTTCAGGTCGCAGAGCAGATGAATGGTCAGGTGAGGAAGGAATTGCTTTAGGTAGTGTAGTAGCCATGCGAAAACTCTCTAGCGCAAGACTATTTGAAGACGGAGAGTTAAATGTCACGCTTCGTATGCAAAATAATTCACCACTGCCGAAGATACTTGAAGTGAGAGATAGAGTTCCAGAGGTAATGAGAATAAAAGAAGGATCCAATTACATTTTGATGGAATTGGGTCCTAGAAGAGAGACCTTCATTGAATATACGATTGAGTGTCCACTTAGAGGTTTTTACAGCATCGGACCTGTTGCAGTAAGAATTCAAGATCCATTTGGTTTGTTTCACAAGGAAAAAGAAATGCATGTCTACGATGATTTCCTTGTGTTCCCAAAGATGGAAGACCTGAAAGAAACTTTTGTCAAATCTCGAGTACCTAAAATCTTCACCGGTGCAGTTAATATTAGACAGCCGGGTCCAGGTTCGGAATTTTATTCACTGAGGGAATACTTCGAGGGAGATTCATTCCGAGCAATAAACTGGTCTGCTTATGCACGTTCTGGTAAGTTAATGGTCAATGAAAGAGAAAGAGATGCAGTCTCTGACATCATTATCATTGTTGATTCACGAGCGGTGTCTGAGACAGGACCAGTATCTAGGAATGCCTTGGTTTATTCTACGAGAGCTGCCGCTTCTCTGGCAAAATATTTCTTGAGTAGAAGAGACTCAGTAGGCGTAATCGTATACGGTGACGAAGTTGTTAGTGTGGACCGTGATACTGGCAAAAAGCAACTCTATGTCATTCTAACAAAGTTGGCGGGAGCTGTTGCAAGAGGTAACATCCCATTACAAGTTGTTGTGAATCGTATTTTGCCTCACATAAACAAAGGAAGCCCGATAATTTTCCTATCAAATTTGGAGGATGACCCTACAATAGTTAGCGCATTACGAGACTTTAGAGCACGGAATTTCGATGTGACAGTTCTTTCACCATCCTCACTTGAATTTGAGTTTGATGCAAAAAGAATTGACAGAACCGGATATGAAGTTATGAAGACCGAACGGGATGTATTGATTGGTGAGTTAAGAGGCTTAGGCGTCAACATCATGGACTGGGAGCCAGATATGCTATTATCAACAGCTTTGGCAGGTGCAAGAGGATTCTGAGGTGAAAATATGACAATGAATAAACCATCAGGAGATACAAGAGTACTATACGAAGGTAAGACTGTTAGATCATCTGCGCCATCTAGGAAGAAATTAGCTGGTCAAGCAGGCGCAGGATCAGATATTCCAAAAGATGCGATACCAACAGTTGAAATGCCGACATTTATCGAAAGTTTACTTGGAGGACCTCTGGTTCCAAAAACAAAATTTTTGCCGCCAGACCGTATGGTTCAAAATCTCCAACTCGCAGTATACGGCGTCTTAGTTGCACTCTCATTACTCACCTACATGGTCTCTCCACCTGAAGGAACATTGTGGTATATGATAACAGGTAGTCTGACTATTTCGTTCATCATGCAAATCACCATTATTGTAATCGCTGCAGGTACAGGATTTTGGGGCACTATGCAACGCGATGCTAGATTTACACTCATAAGTAACCTAATGTTCATCCTTGCTATAATGCGATTCGCAGCATCAAAGGTTTCCTTGGCTAGTGATCCATTTGAGTTGCAGGACAGTCCAACCTTGCTAAACATTCTTGTCGTAAGTTATGCAGTGTTATTGGTTATGTATTTTGAATTAGCAAACGGTGTAATTAGATATTCAATGCTTGACACCAGTATTAGAACCAATGAAGTTTATGTTATGAATCCAAAGAAGATAGTTGGAAAATACCATCGCTCGTTGATTATCAACCCGATCACGGCTGCAATTTTAGCGATAATTGTGCTTTCTGCAAACACAATATTACCGTTTATCGTGGGTATATTCTCTTCAGATACCGCTACTAGAATGGAGGAGTCTGTAGAGTTGATTTCAGTTTATGGTGTTGCACTTGGCTCTTTCTTCGTCTTCTGCGTAGTTGGTGGGCTATTCGCATTGAACTTACCTAACCACCTTCAGAAGTTTAGAGAAAAGCGTGCAGAATAATCTAACGTTTTGATTTCTTTAGAACAACATTTGACAAAGATTTCATCAGATTTATGATGTCATCTGTATTACATAAATATTGGACAGACAATTCTGTTGAATCCAAATAAGTTAGTTCCAATTCTGCGGTTTTTATCCCTGGTATTCTATCATCAATTACTTCGCGGTTATTAGTACCAATGAAGGATATTAAGCAGGAATAAAATTCTATATGCGAGATTGGTAGGTTTCTCTGAATAACCTCTGATGTTGCTGTTAATTCTTGTTGTGAAACTATGAAATCAACTTTTGACGGGCTAGACTTGACAGACCAGCAGGTGATATTTTCTTGATCTAATTCAATGAGTAATTGACCTAGAACCTTACTTTGACTAATAATGTCTCCAATTTCCGCACTTATTTTGACTACGCTCCTCATACAGCCTATTGCTTTTAATTGATTTGACTGAATTATGTTTGGCCCTATGATAGTTGGTGCGCTATCCGTATATTGAGAATGGAGGTTTCTAATTTCTATTGGTATTCCATAGTCTTTGACTGGAGACATAGTAGTATGATGAATCACTGGCGCATCAACTCTTGACAACTCTCTTGCTTCATCATAACCAAGGTATGGAATCGGTTTAGAATTCACGCCCCACCTTGGATTGACGGATAAAACACCGTCAACATCCTTCCACAATATCAACTTCTTTGCATCCAAAATTCGTGCCACAGCAGCTGCAGTATGATCGCTTCCTCCTCTACTTAGTAAGGCTAGATTTCCATCTTTTCCTTCACCAAACCATCCGGTAATTACTGGGATTCCTCTGAATGCAGAATGATCGAGCATTGTTATTGATTTTTCAATATCAACATTAGTTGCAGTATCGGTGCCATTCAAGCAAATACCAACATCTTCTGAACCAACCGCATTAGCGTCCAAACCCTGCTTTCTTAGTTCATTAGCAACTACAAGCGCAGAGAGTCTCTCTCCTGCAGCAAGCAAGGTATTTACATCGACTGAACTTTCCGGATTTTTTGAGAGATTGAATAGAGATTTATCTATGCCTAGCAAAACATTGTTGAATTTCTCAGCAAAAATCGATTCGTCTATTCCCGGTGAAAACCTAAGGTGTTGTTTTCTTAGGTCAGATACCAATCTTGTAGCATATCTTGGTTCATTAGCCGCTCTTAGTAACCGATCTGTAGTACCCCATAGTGCAGAGACTACTACAACGATCTTACTAGGTTGTGATTTGATTATTGTTGATATTATGTCAAGATCAGATGAATCTCTCAAGCAAGAACCGCCGAATTTGTGAACAACGACATCATTCATTGTAGAATCCTCCCCGTAGAGCCAAGTCAGCCACAACAAATTTAGCCATCGCTTCTACAACTGCGACTGCTCTTGGAGCTAGAACCGGATCGTGCCTGCCCTTGACGATTAATGGCTCCTGTTGATTAGTTTCCAAGTTAAGTGTTACCTGTTCTTTTGGAATACTAGATGGTGGCTTGAAAGCAATTTTGCATAATAGATCTGAGCCGGTCGACAAACCTGCTAATGCTCCATCAGGTCTGTCTCCAATTAGAACCGGGTTATCCTTATCACCGCCCCATGGGCTGTTGTGCTCGCTTCCAGTCATTTCAACAACAGAGAAACCTCTACCGAACTCAACACCTCTTGCTGCAGGAATTGACATCATGGCTCGGGCTAGATAGGGCTCTATGCCGTCAAACCATGGCTCTCCTATACCCATCGGCATTCCACAAATCTGTAGTTCGACTGCACTACCTATTGAGTCTAAGTTCATACGATTTCGTTCAACAATATCAATCATATCTTTCGCAGTTGCAGGATTCATACATCTAATTTCTCGGCATTCATTTGTTGCCCATTTTTGTGGGCAGTCTGATATTGGTGGGGAATTAATTTCACCGATTGATGAAACATGGGCATTCACACTAATGTTTAGTTTTTCAATAATTGGAGAAACGATTGCAGCTGCAGCCACAATTGGTGCAGTGAGTCTTGCACTTGATGTGCCACCACCTCGTAAATCCGCTTTTCCATCAGTCTTTTTCATCATAACCATATCTTGATGTCCGGGCCTAGGTTGATTTGGGAGAAATGAGTAATCCTTTGATTTTGCATCGCTATTTTTAATCGATATTTCAATCATTTCTCCTGTTGTAACTGAATTTTTGACCCCAGAGATTAATTCCACAACGTCTGGCTCTTTGCGCTTACTAGCGTATCTTCCACCAGGTTTTCTTTCATCCATTGCTTGTTGGATAAGATTGGGATTTATGGTAATCCCTTTTGGCACACCCTCAAGAAAGGCGCCAACACGTGGGCCGTGACTTGTCCCAAACAAGGTAAGTCGCAGGACTTCACCAAGGCTCATCTGCATCAGTATCAGTAAATCCTACAGGCTTTAGTTCAAGAACCTGCGCAATGCATTTACATTTCTAACTCGTCTGAATCCATGGCTAGAAATTTGGTTTCGATGATTTGATCTGCTGGCATCAATCTTTGCAAA
Organism: Methanobacteriota archaeon; assembly: GCA_011526375.1. Taxonomy (GTDB): domain Archaea; phylum Thermoplasmatota; class Poseidoniia; order Poseidoniales; family Poseidoniaceae; genus MGIIa-L1. Next base: position 19,423 of record WTIT01000022.1, on the reverse strand, counting down.
GTAGATTTTATTCTGTCAGCAGACGATCTAACGAGTGAAGGAACTACGATTACAACAGCAGGTCCAGAACCAGATAAACCAGAAGACCGTGCTCCATTTATGAACGCATCATTGGCAATTTTTCTACCTTGAATATCATTAGTAACCGCACACATTGCCCTGCCATTTATTGTTAAACAATTGAGCAATTCACCTTGCTGCAGGGCAATTAAGGCTTTTTCAAATTCATTAAACATAGGTGCAAAGTCTTCAAGTTGAGGTCTTACCTTTCTAGGTTCTCTAGCAGCAATCAAGACAATCCAATCGTCGGGATTTAATCCCGCTCCTTCCATTATCACTCCAGATGAGATGTCCTCTGCATTTGCGTCGATGAGTTTCCATCCCTTGGTAAGGCAGGCCCATGAATCATCGATTGACCCAGTTATTGATACTCCTGAAGCAATCTGTGCTTGAGAAGACAGGCTTACTATGTCCGCATCGTCAAGTGATGTCTGCGTCGCTTCGCATAATGCTTTTACTGCGGCTACAGAGGTAGCAGCACTGGATTTTAATCCTCTACTTTGTGGTATTTTCGAGGCAACGGCCCAGTGAATATCGTCTTTTTCTAATCCATCTGGTAGTGGTAATTCGTTTTCAACCCAAGTATCAACAACTGCAGATAGAAGATTGTCCGAATCATTTAATTTCCTTTTACTTGGCCTGTCAAGGGCTTTTACGATCACCGGCAAATCAAGAGATAATGAGGCACCATAACCTGTTCCAGCAGCGTGCAATAGGCTGCATGCGCCGTGAGCTTGTCCTGTGCCGATTACTGCCATCTCAGACCTCCTTGGAATTAATAGCAACCTTGTTTCCTATATGCCTAGAATGGTTTGATTCATGACATAAAATTGTATCACCAATCTTCAGTTCTGTCACAGATTTCACCACGCCAACTCGAGACAGGATACGCACAGTCTCCGCCTGTTGAAGAAAGATAGAGTTCGATATTTGATAGTCATTTTCCCAATAAATCCGCAAAAATGGGCGCTTTTCAATTTTTAACCGGCCAATGTTTGCACTTCTAGTTGAACCGTTTTCAGATACCAACATTACGCTATCGCCAGAATTTAGTTCGGACAGGTATTTCGTCTTGCCATCAGCCATTAGGATGTAGGAATGTGGTGGGCCAGCATTGACTCTAAACGGCCTTGAAGGGACGAATTCAGATTCAATTACTTCGCCATGAACTAAACCCATTGATGATGAACTGGAACCAATCAACATTCCTTCTCCTTCTGAAATAAGACAAATTAAGTCTATACAATATCTTTCACCAACTCCTCCAGATTCGATGTTTGTTATGGTGAACTCGGATAAATTTAGGTTTCCTAAGTATTCAATGGAATATTTTATGTCCTCAGATGTATTTTCCATCCGTTGCGATTTTACCACACTACAAGCCTGAATTAAATCGTCATCATTCTTTATGATGATTGCATCAACGCCTTTTTCCAAGGCAAATGCGATTCCGTTGACATCCTCGACCAAATTGACAATTACTGCAATTTTAGTACCTGTACCTTCACATTCGGCAATTGCATTTTCGACAGGTATCATCTTCCAGTTCGAGAATTCTAGGACTATCCATTCAACCAAACCGATCTTGTTTCTAAATTTATCAAAGCCATCATTATCCTCTATTGAGTAAGCATGGCCTACTACAGTTTCATTGTGAATTAATTTGTCTCCGTCTAATGAAAAATCACCATCACGATTTTTTGTTAACGTGTAGTCAAAGACACTGTCTAATTCTAGAGGTATAGGTTGAAAACGACAGTCACACCATATCTGCAGTGTAATCACCTCATAACGAGTACTTTTCCATCGCCTCTTTGACAGTGGCATTATCGTGGACAATCATCCCAATTGCCTTAGAAATTGCCGAAACATTTTGGTGAGCAAAAATCTGTCTGCCCATACACACGCCTGAGCCACCGGCCTCGATGGACTCTTTTACCATGGTTAGAATTTCCTCACTATTACCAGTGGATGGGCCACCCGCGACTAGTAATGGTATTGGCGCAGCGCGACAAATTTTCGAAAAACTATCTCTGTCTCCTGTCCAAACAGTCTTTGCCGCATCACAGCCTAATTCGAACGCAATCCTTGCTGCGTGAGCGTATCCATTTGTTGAATCACTTTTCATTATGTTAACATTCTCTCCTCGCACGTATACCATGCCCAAAACCGGTACATCGTTTAGGTATGCTTCTGTTGTAATATGACCCATTCTCTCAAGCATCGCTGCCTCTTTTTTGCTACCTATGTTGACCTGGCATGATACGCCTACTGCTCCACGCATTATCGCTTCATCAACATCACCAACTAAGACCTTGTTACTGTGATTTTTCCCACCGTGTCGAGTAGACGCCGATAGGTGAGCGATCATGTTAGTATTAGTTCCTTCACAAAGGTGACTGAACATATCCACTACGCCCTTGTGAGCAACGATTACATTGACTTTGCCTGCGATTAGGGAATTGATGGTATTCTCGATATCTTCTAATCCTTCACAAGGAAAATCGGTTACTCCATGATCAATTGGAACCCAAACACCTTTGCCGTTTGGCAGTATTTCATGCATGATGTCTTGTTTTCCCATGGACAGCCGACTATCTCCTATTTCTCAATACTTTGCATTATCACACTGCCTGAAAGTAACCATAATTGCTTCATCACAGAATCTGTAATGGACCGATGCTTCAAAAGACTAGTTCTACATGGGTGACATGATGGAACCCGTGACAATAGCCGCGATGGGTGTCCTAAGCGGCGGTTTTTTGTTTGGAATGTGGTATGTACTTGTTCGCAGTGATGCCAAACTAAACATGCGTCCGGGAATGTCAGCTGAGGGGCTTCGACAAGATACTGGAGCGCCTAGTTTTGGTAGAACTAAGCAAGAAATAGACAGGAAATTGGCAATAGTTGAGGCTCGTCGAAGGAGAGCAGAGTTAATCGAATCAAGACTTGCTGTTCAAGAGGCTGAACTACGTGCTGCAGAAAATGCAAGAAAATTAGCTGAGGAAGCAGAAAGAGAGAGGCTTAGGCGCCAACAAGAAAGAGCAAGGCTGGAAGAAGAAGAGCGTCAAAGACAAGAGGCAGAAGAACAGCGCAGAAGAGAGCAGGAAGAATCTGAACGTCAGCGACTAGAAGAAGAGGCTCGTATGTCAGAACTACGTCTCCAAGAAGAAGCAAGACTTGCTCAAGAACAAGAAGAGTTGCGCCAAGCGGAAATGGCAGCAGCAGAAGAGCAAAGGCTTGCTGAGTTGGAGGCGGCTAGATTACAAGAAGAAATGGAATCTAGAGCTGCTGCAGAGGCTGCTATGTCGGAATTGCAAGCAAGGCTTTCAAGAGAAGGTGCAATGACTGGTGATGTCCAGATTTCCTTAATGTGGGAGAACTTTAACGATTTAGACCTTCACGTTGTATGCCCATCGGGCGAAAGAATCCACGGTGGCAACAAAAAGTCAGAATGTGGTGGAGAACTGGACGTTGATGCCAATGTAAGACCGGAAACCAAGAAACCGGTAGAAAATGTTGTCTGGCCAGGAGTAACTGCCCCACCTGGCACCTACCAAGTCTATGTTCATCATTACAAAAAGCACAAGAAGCGACGCACAAAAGACCCTACTAGTTTCCAGATAATAGTGAATAATGTCGGAGATTACCGAGAATATCATGGAGATTTAACACATGGCGACCCAATAAAACTAGTTTGTCAGTTTGATGTTCCTGATAGAGATGAGCAGGCAGACTTTGCCAAGAAGAGTCTAGAAGAACAAATGCGAATGGAAGCCGAAGAGTCTGCTAAATTAGAAGAAGAAAGAGAGGCCGAGGAAAGACAGAGGCAAGCAGAATTCGCAGCGGCTGAGGAGCAAAGATTAGCCGAACTAGAAGCGGCTAAACAACAAGAAGAGCTAGAATCTCGACAGGCCGCTGAAACCGCAATGAAGGAACTCCAAGCGAGATTAGACAGGGAGGGTGCACGATCCGGAGATGTTCAAATCTCACTTATGTGGGACAATTACAATGATCTTGATCTGCATGTTGTCTGCCCATCTGGTGAGAGAATCCATGGTGGAAATAAGATGTCAGAATGTGGCGGTGAGCTGGATGTCGATGCAAATGTTAGGCCTGAGACAAAAAAACCGGTTGAAAATGTTGTATGGGATGATGGTACCGCGCAGCCTGGAGAATATCAGGTCTACGTTCATCATTACAAGAAACATAAGAAACGTCGTACCAAAGATCCTACGAAATTCAAGGTTATCGTAAATAATGTTGGAGATTTGTTAGAATTTGATGGCAAACTATCTCACGGTGACCCGATACAATTAGTCGCCCAATTTAATGTGCCTACTATGGAAGAGAGACAATCGAAAATAGATGCAATTCGTGCTGAAATGAATATACTATCAGGACAAGGAGAGGACATGGTGATTGAGGAAGAATCGATTGTCGAAGAAGCATCCATGAATTATGAGGAACCTGAAATAGAGATTAAAATTGAAGACGATGAAACGGACATTTGATTAAGATAAAATGTCAGTTAAACGACCTTCATTCCTTGCTTTATTGATTGACCTAGCGATTCTTCTACCCGTAGACATTCGCTCTTCATTAATGTCCGAGTAAGGTGATCCGCCTACGAAGGGGTTAGATCCTGCGACGATTCTAGCACTTATCTCAAACACTTTGAATTCTAATTGATCGGTAACGATAGTCTCCAGACAGAAAGGACCAATCATGCCTCTACTTTCATCTTCAAGAACAAATGATTCTGCTACAGTTCCCTCGGCCATTTCGAAAGCTTTTGGAAGCAGTGACTCTCGAATTACTACCGGTTGGTTACCAGTAACCACGAATGATGGCTCAAGACTCATTTCACGGAGATCTCTTAGCGAACCTAATTTGTAGAATTCATCGACATTTGATTCATCTCTTCTATCCATGGAAAGTAATTCTAACCGTCCTAGATTTTTTCCAGCATGTTTACCTTTACCCTGGACTTGATATCCATCTTCGGCTATTGGGTCAAAGAAAAAGTGGAGGTAATAACGACAACCTAAAACATATTCTTGGATGGTAAATTCCTCCTCAATGTCCACATTTCTACGAAAATCCCGGTAATCTCTTGCAATGAAGTAACCTCTGCCGCCTTTCGCTCCTGCGTATTTGACGATGACTGGTCCGTCTATGTTGTGCGGGTCTTCGAGTACTTTAGGCATATCACAACCACCAGCTTCTAGCCATTCTCTCTGTCTTTGCCTACTACTTTCCCAGTGCAGTATTCCTCTGTTACCAAAGGTTGGAACTTGGAGATTCTTGAAATTAGTTGAGCCCAAGTACTCTACCAGAGAACCGTGCGGGATTATAATCACGTTGCGTTTTCTAAACCATTCAGCATAGTCAAGCATTTCTCTGTAGTCTTCCAGCATTAACCACTCATCAGGGTCTGCCCCAGGAAACGCTTGGTAGAATTTTCTTCTGTTTTCTCCGACCGCAATTCCTAGGGTTCTGAATCCTTCTTTTCTTGCACCATGTAGAATCTGTAAAGATGAATGAGATGCAACAACACCAATCGTCAAGTTGTCTAGGTCGTAGTCAGAAAGCCAAGATGCCAGTGTATCGGTGTCTACGCCCATGTCGAGGGGTTTAGTGTCCCCCCTATGAGCATTATGGACTTATTTTTGATATAGTTACTAAAAAAGGCCTCCAAAGAAACCTCAGTAACTCATTTTATCACTAATTGGACGGTGAAAGTTCAAGTCTCTAGTTATCGTCCGATTATCATGGAAGGGGAAGGCGCATCGGGCAGAATGACATATGGTAATTACCTTCGTCTGGAAGAAATGTTAGCCTTACAAGAAGGCCCAAGCGGTTACTCGCCAGAACCCTGCAACGATGAGAAACATTTCATAATCGTCCATCAGGCGTTTGAACTTTGGTTCAAACTCGTCCTCTCTGAACTAAAAGAAGTTCATAAGTTAATGAATAGTGATAGTATCAGTGAGCATTCTATGCCAAAAATTGTTCATCATATGAAAAGAGTATCAGAGGTGTTTGATTTGATGTCACAACAATGGAAGGTAATGGAGACATTAACGCCTCAGGATTTTTTGTCCTTTAGAGATAGATTAGGTACCTCTTCTGGTTTTGAATCTTGGCAGTTACGACAAATTGAGATTATTTTAGGTCTAGAACAACAACAAAGGGATGCTGGAATGGACCCCCTAAGCCATATGAAACAACTTGAAAGCGAGGGTAAAATTTCTTCTAAGGTGCTCATAGAGTTTGAGGCTATGATTAATTCACCCTCACTGAACGATTTACTAACAAACTGGCTCTCCCGTACACCAATAAATGGTTCACTGCCATCGGAATCGACAGATGAAAAGGTAGTTTCTAACTACATCAATAGACATCTAGAGGCAATGAGTGAGCATTCAAAACAGGTTATTTCTCATTTCAAGTCGATTGGACATGGTAATGAGTCAACGCTTAGAGAGCGTCTAGAGAAGTCCATCGAAGGAGCTAAACAATTTTTGATTCCAGGTGGCAAAGTTAGTCGCTCAAGAGCAGGACTATTGTTTATTGAATCCTATCGTAACTTGCCGCTGTTATCATGGCCAAGAACCCTTATTGATTCGTTTGTTGAAGTGGAGGAATCAATATTGCTGTTTAGAAATTCTCACGCTAGAATGGTAGAAAGAATGATTGGTAGAAGGATGGGCACTGGCGGTTCCAGCGGAGTGGATTATCTTGACGCCACTCTAAAGTATCGAATTTTTGTTGACTTATGGACAGTCAGGACAATTTTAGTGAAAAGGGAATTATTGCCTGAAGTGGCTAATCCTGAGTATTACGGGTTTAATTCACACTCGTGAATCAATCTTCGTGAGGATCAATATCGATAGGAATTAACTCGTGCTCGTATTCATATAGAGCGATTTTTAGAGGGTCCAGTACAAACCGTACGGATGCTTCCTCAAAGCCATAGAGGGAAACAAGTTCTTCTTTGAACGCCTCTCTAAGAACTTCCTCGCCAGCATAAAGCGGCGCACCCATTCCAATTTGTAGGGCTCTAGCCCCAATAATTCTAGCTCTTTCAAATCGGGTATGGAGGCGAATTGGTTTAACCATAACAATCACATCGACACTCAGTCGTAGCATGCCCTAAGAGCAGGTGTTTTTCAAACTACCCCAAATTATTCTGCCTCATCAAAGTCTTGTTTCTGTAGATTCCTAAACCAAACGAGCGCTGGCAGTAAGGCTAGAAACAGAACGACAAAGACGCCTAGTGCCAAGTCATATCCGCCATCATGCATGTCAAATATACTGTTTTTTTCACCCAACTCGCTTACAGCCTTGTCTCCCGTTGGACCTGTTGAAATTGATTGCAGTGATCTAGGAAAATTGTCATCTTGTAAAATAAAGACCAATCTTCCATTTGGATTATCCAATAATTGGGTTATATTCTGTTGTCTAATTGTATTTGATATGGTTATGCGTTCCACTGCTAAGTATGGTAGAGTTCTATTATCGTACTCATGTTCAGTTTGCTCCAGCCTCCAAATTGTCAAGTTACTGTTTTCTGAGGTATTCCAGTGCAGTACTCCATTATCAATCATGATATCTATTATTCCCTCAAAGCTGCTTTGAATGTCTATCAAACTTTGATTTAACTCAACACCTTGCGCAGATCCCGTCAATAAACTATGGCTGTTTATTACTAATGTAGGAATAAATAACAAACGATATTCCTTTTCAAATAAATCCTTAGATGAGTTCAGATAAGTTTGGTCTAGCACCGACGGATGATGTTGAATTAGTGCAATGTCATCGAAATTTAGTGCACTCAATAATGATTCTAGTGACTCACATGGCTCACACCAATCGGCCCCGAAGTACTCAACTAGGTGGCTAGGTCTTGAAGGTTCACAAGTAGAGTTATCATCACAGGGTATGTCAAGGAAAAAAACATCAAGAATATTAGTGTTTGAATTAGTTTCTGTGTCATCAGCAAAGTAAACATTCGATGAGGCAGATGGTAAAATTGCAATCATTGAAGCGACAATTATCACCATTAGAGGGAATTTCTGGTTTAGGTTGATGGTAGTTGATTCATTTAGGCATGTGTTCAAAAGGGGCACTCTATTCCATTGAATCATGGAGGAGGCTTGGTGGCGACGCCCTTCAACATTACCTCTATTCATGCTTATTTTCGCAGTATTGATAATTTCCTTTGGTGGAGCGATACGGATTCATGATGCTGGAGAATCTTGCCCGGACTGGCCAAAATGTTTTGGAACCTACGGTTTCGATATCTCTGAAGATGAACAAGCTGCATACTGGGAAGAGAATCCAGATGAGATAGATTCAAGGGGCGCGGATCACAGGTATACTGTTTTTGAGATTTTTCTTGAATGGTTCCACAGGGCTCTAGTTGGGGTTATTGCAATACCCGTACTGTTGAATGTTTTAGTAGCTAAACGGAAAATCGATTTTTATGGTAGCACCAATTTCCGGACGTCAATTTTTATTGCAGTTTTATTATGTGTCCAAGCAATCGCTGGAGCAATCACGGTGTTCTATGATAATGCTGATTGGTCAGTTGCCCTGCATTTGTCATTGGCGTCTATTTTTACGGCTTCGATTCTTTGGCAGTATATGCTTACTAGAGTCAAGGAGGGGGCAAAATGGCGATTCTTGGAGGTTGCACATAATTTCAAGGAAAAGTATCGGAAAAAATTTGATTTAACAGCAATTTCAGTATTGATCTTACTAATTCTCGGCGCTTGGGTTTCTTCCACTGCAGGTGGTCAGTACAATCAATCCTGCTCAGTTGGTTTTCCAGATGCGTGGCCTCAATGTAACGGTCAATTTTTCCCTTCTTTAGATAATTCTGGAATCCTCGTTCAAATGATTCACAGAATAGGTGCTTTGTTAGTAGGATTAGTGCTTGTATTATCCATTTTAAGATTGAAAGATGAAAAGAATGATTTTGAGAATTCTGCTCCATATTACAACGCTTTATTACTTACAACAATTCTATGGTTTGCCAATTTGTTAATTGGCGCAGCTTACTTGATTAAAGCAAAGATTGGTGAGTTTCCTGAATGGATATCTCTATTACATTTGCTCGGCGGCGTATCAACATTCATTGTGGCTGCAAGTGGTCCAATGATGTTTAGATTAAGCCATAGTGATTTATCTGATAATGAAGAGTGATTCAATGAGTGAAGCAGAATTGACCACTTCTCATCCAGGGTGGTTAAGTGTATTCATCAAATTGATGAAACTGAGAGTAATTATTCTACTACAAATCACTGCATTGTGCGCAATTTTGGTCCATGATATGTTGGCTAGACATGATTTGATTGATGTAGAGAGAACTTGGAAGGACACCCTTTATGCCTCATTAATTACTATAATTGGAGGAACATTGTCTGCAGGAGGATCTAATTCGATCAATATGTGGTTTGATTCAGACATTGATCAGCACATGAGAAGAACCCAAAATAGACCAGTACCTCTTGGCCACATATCTCCACGAGGGGCTCTTTTATTTGGTATAATAATAGCACTGGGCGGCTCATCACTGTTTCTACTGGTTAGTTGGAAAGCTGCGTTTTGGTCATTTTTTTCGGTGTTATTCTATGTTTTAATCTATACCATGTGGCTGAAGAGGAGAACACCTCAAAATATCGTGATTGGTGGTATTGCCGGGTCAACACCACCTTTGATTGGCTGGGCAGTCGCAGCGGCAGATTACACCAACAATTGGAATCCTTTTGATTTAGGCTCGGCAATACCTTGGATGCTCTTCGCTTTGATTTTCCTTTGGACGCCTCCGCATTTCTGGGCACTAGCGCTCTACAGGTCAGGAGAATATGCCAAGGCAGAGGTGCCGATGATGAATGAGGTTAGAGGTCCCGAACATACACTATTCCAATCAAAAATATATTGCATCCTGTTACTAATGCTCGGCTCAGTTCCTTGTTTTTGGCCTGAGTCGGGGCTACCTCTACTTTGGGCGTTCGTAGCAGGTGGTCTGACGTTGTGGTACTCTGCTTCGGTATGGGCAATAGATGTGAATGAGCCATTTGATGAAAATGGAAGAATGCCAAAAGCGGCAAAATCATTCTTTAGGTCACTGTATTATCTTGGCTGGATGTTCTTACTGTTGGTAATTATCTGTGCTATTCCGCCTGAATTATTGGGCTATCTCGGACCATTATAACCGTGTTAAACTAATCAAAATTTGACCGTCATGTTCATGACCACATCTAATTTGGCGAGACTTACTGCGGCAGTCGCATAGCCTGGCCATTGCGCCGGATTGCTAATCCGGTGGTGTCTCACCTCGGGAGTTCGAATCTCCCCTGCCGCGCCATCACTCAAAGAATTCATCAAATTCACTGGCCATAGAGTTCGCAGCCAGTCTTCTGTTTCTCGCACTGATAACCCTCTTCAACCTCTTCAATCTCTTGCTTATGAATGCTAACATAATCACTCCAAAACACAGTGTGATTAGTGTTACAATACCCGCGGTTTGAAATTCCTGTTGGTCTAAACTATCGCTGAAATTACCCAACCACTCATTGTTCAGCGGAGGTTCTGGTTCTGGTTCCGGTTCTGGAATCACATGCTGGTTATATGCCCACCAATCGTTCTCGATGTGCACCCTTTCCACGTTAGCCGATGGATATATTGCCACAGTTCTTTCATTACCATATTGGTCTACAGGAGTCAAAACATAGTAGTAGGTTTTCATTGGCCTAATACTGTCATCATCAATACCATTTTGAGAGAATTGGAAACTCTCTCCCGGCACATATGAAATTTCACTCAATATTGGTAGTAGTAGTGTCAAATCCATACCGTTCGGATTTTGTTCTAGCCGATACAAATTCCATGTCTCATTTTCTTCACCATCTGGCCAAATCCAAGAAATAGTGACTTCATAGCACAAATTCCAGTCCTTGAGAATATCATAGCACGCGGTGTCATTGGTAAATCTCCAATTGTTTTGCATGTTGATGACTGATGTTGATGGGGGATTAGAATCTCCACACACGAAAGTAGCAGTCCCGTTTTCCATGGATACATTTGCCAAATGATTGTATGTTTGACCAGTTCTATCAACTGGTATGATTGCGTATGATGAACAGAAACCATCAGGGACAGTAATCAAATCTTGCCATACGGATTCGGAAAGAGGGACAAATGTTCTAAATGAGTCCAATACTAAGTCGTTCCATACTAACTCGTTGTAGTCCTGTTGAGGGGATTGGAAGATTGTACCGCCAAAATCTGGCACTATTCTCTGATGGATATTCCATCCAAGGATGTAATCACTTTCGACATCTCCGTAAGGGTCCCAATTTAATTCAAAGTTACCACTAGAAATCAGTTCTACAGAGAAATTTAGCGCTTCAATGTTAGGTTCGCCGATCTCTCCAATTACCAAAATAGTTGTTGGTTCATATATCCTAACGAACATTGAGGTTTGATTTAGGTAGCCGTAATTTTCTGAATTAAAGTATTCCCACTCTAAGTCATTTAGTGAGCTCAATTTTCTAAAATCAATTGATGTGAAGTCAACATTATTTGGCAGCGATTCATATAGGTTCAACTCTACATCTAACCAATTTTGGCCATCGAAAATAGATTGATCATTTGTTGTATCAACCAAATCAAATTCATATAACATCAGTGGTATTCTGTCTCCTCCAATGTTGTAATCTTCTCTTATTGTTGGCAGTGTAAATGCATGCTCAATCTCCACAGTGTTTGATGGTGATGTTGCTGATGCAGTATAATATGGATAATTCTCGATACTTATCTCAGAGTAAATTAATATGCTGAAATATATTGTTTCACTATTGCCTACAGCGTCACTTACAACGAGTTTGAAGTTATGGCTGCCCAAACCATAATCTCCAGTGTACAAATCTATTTCTTGACCGTAATCGATGTTAACTATTCCCGAGTACCACCAAGAAAAATTGACAGGGCCAGCAGAATAGGGGTTTATACCTGCTGAGATAGAAATAATCTCGTTATCAGTATACCATTCTTTCTCTTCAGAAATCGATATTGTGGCGGATAATTGAGCAACTACTACGTTGGCAGTTTCTTGTAGAATATTATCTAACTCATTGACATCGTAGTTATTATTTATCGATGTAGGTAAGACAGCTTGTATGTCCAGTGAATCTCCATGAATTGGCATATCAAATACACAGGTTCTCTGTTGGTTTGGGATTAGAGCCACAATATAGCAAGATTGACTGATATAATTCACACCATCGCTTGATACAAGTAAATCAAGGTTAAACCCTGTGGCCGTTGTATTGCCATTATTACTAATGCTAACAGAGACCATGTCTTGGCCGAATAAGTAATCCGCTTGTGAAGGATTATGGCTAGGATAAAGATTGTCAATTGATAAATCCAACTCCGTATCAATTACTATCGCTATTGAGTTTATATTATTCTGTGAATTTAAGTCGCTAAACGGGGTTCCAGTGGAGTTGAATATTCCATAATGCAGGACAAAATCACCATCTTCATTGTGCTGGAATGTGGGTAGTTGCATTTGGAAGGATTTGTAAAATGAGAATTTAGGGAAGTTCTCGGTGAATTCATAGTATTCAGATATCATTTCTGATTCATTGTGATTCCACAACTGCCAACCTAGGGTTGCATTTAGGTTACAACTCGCACATAGGTTGGCAAACGCATTGAATGTGAAATTATATGCTGTGTTGTTCGATAACAGATCAACTCCGTCATAATTAGCCAAATTTGACACAGAAGAAATTATGTTATCGTCTGTCTCGATTTTAAAGTCGGTATACTCTAGTGTCGAATTTAATTTAAAGTTAACAACATCGTTACTTGGGTTGAAGTCGAATTCATCAAATTGATAAACAACGGTTATTGTTTGGTTAATTCCATTCGGGTAAAATCCTCGTTGTGATACGAATTGATTGGTTTCACCAACTGCCATAAACGGCACCTCGATATCTCCATCATCGATATTTTGTGAAATGCACACATTGGTAACCTGCTCGCCAATACAAACAAACCAACTGATCGTTCTCGGTTCTGATGGATTAGAATCCAAATTAGTGACTTCAACTTCGAAGTATGTCGGCTCATAACCTGGGATATATGAGAATTCAGCGGGACTCGTTCCAGTGATTGATAGATTACCACTCGTTGAGGCTGCTGCATTGTCGAGATTAATTAGCCCTAAAGTTGAACTTAGAAGCATCACTAATACTACAATAACACTTGAAAATTTGTTGGTTCTCAAATGCTCGCCCGCCACACTCATACTGTTCCCTAGCATTTGACATTCAAAGACTCATCGGCAATATATGGATAAATATCGCAAATTTTGCTTTCTTTTAGCGCATCCATCGGTAGCCTCTTGAGGCGGCTCCTCTTGGGAGTGTCATGGTCTCCATTCATTCATCTTTAGAACGTGATGAAAATGGAATGACCGCAGTTATTGAGTTCCTCTCAGCATTCACCCTTTTCTTAATGATACTAACCGCTTTTTTGTCTTTAGCACAATTAGAAATGGGCTCTAACGACACCTCAGTCGACAGACTGGATAGAGCCGCATCGCAGGGCATTGATCGCATGACTTCAGACGGAGGATGGTTTGTACCAGTTTTTGCAGATGGCTCCTATGATTACGAAAATTCAACTTCAGATTGGCACCTCCAGCCAATTGACAACCTCAATGGAGGGATAGTTTTGGCCGGGTTAATGGCTCAGAATTCCCTTGATTTTGATAGAATTGCAGCTCTCGGCAATGTTACTGAGGATAACTTGGCAAGAGGTTTAGGTTTAAGCGAAAAGTTTAGCATTAAGTTAGAGATAAAAATTTCCGAATCAAATGATGAATCTCGTGCAAACATGATTCTATTCACAGGTGGTACAGACAGAGGCTCAGCTCAAGCGTCATCCTCATCTTTCAAAGAGATCCAAGTAGGGCAAGAAAAATTCCTAATCATTCTTGAGGTCCACAACGGTGGTAGGAAAGCAAATAATTTACACATAACCGAGATTAGCCCAAGATCGGTATCCGGCTCACCAGAGTGGATAGAGTTGTATAATCCAAACAACTTTGCTATCGATCTAAATGGATGGAGCCTATCCCACACCTCTCCCAATTTAAACACAAATTTATTACTCCGGGAAGGTGTAATTTCAGGGAATTCAATTACTATATTATCAGGAGATGTCAATATTCAGCCTGTGGGTGATGCAGACCATGTCATTGATTTGGGAAGCGAGGGATTTCTAGGTGTTGGGCAAATCAACCTTCTTGATGATGGTGGCGGGGTGGTGAAATTATCTTACACCCAACTAAACGAATTTCAGCCTTTCGAAGTTATGAGAGTTACATGGGGCGGTGATACAGGATTCTTCTTAACTCCAAGTCAATCTCTCAAGCATGTTACCGATAATTTCCCTCCTGGGGTTGAAGATTGGGAAATTTCTAGCACCCCAAGTCCCGGTTTGATTGAATAAATCGAACAATCACCTTTCTTACTTTACACATCGGATGCTTCATGAACCTGTGAGGCTTAGGCCTATTGTTTCCCATGCAGCCAGTTGGTATGTACTCGCGTGACAGATGTGTAACAGGCGTGCACGGTCTAGACGAAATACTCAGGGGCGGAATACCTTACGGCTCAACCGTCCTTGCTGCTGGAACTTGCGGTTCAGGAAAAACAACGCTCGGCATGGAGTTCCTGGTGAGGGGTGCAAATGCAGGAGAAGCCTGTGCACATTTTACTGCTACTGAGCCATCGGTAAAATTGTTGGAAAACATTAGACAGTTCGGCTTCTTTGATATGAAAATGGTTGATACTGGCTTGATAAACGTATTCGATATGGACGTTCTATATTCGTGGTTGGGGCTGGAAAAATCTACTTTTGACCTTGACGATGTTCATTCGTTAATCAAATCGATTGTAGATATTGTAAACACCATCGGTGTAACCAGATTAGTTATCGACTCAGTCACCACTCTGTGCTATAAAATTAAATCAGAGCAATTAATTAGAGATTTCTTGTTTACCTTAGGAAAAAAGCTAGCAACATTGGGTTGCACAACTATATTGATTGCAGAAATCACTTCGGCAACAGAAAACGCTCATTGGTCGTCTTTTGGCGTCGAGGAAGCGATTTGTGATGGGATTATAGTACTAGGGGACATTGAGAGAATGGGTCATCTCTTGAGATTCTTACAGGTTGTCAAGATGAGAGGTACCTCGCACAGTAGGGCTAAACATGCAATCGAACTTACACCTCTAGGGGTAATGCTGACTCCAATGCTAAAATGGGGAGCAATTAGTGATAATATCAATAGATGGGGTTCGTGAAATGTTCGAGTTAGATCAAGGTATCGCAGACCAACTAACAGAGGTTTCTCTGAATAGTTCTGTTCAAGTAAGATGCGGAAATTCCAATTCGTTTATGGTTACTGCTAGTACATTAATTCCTCTACTGCAGATGTTTGAGATGAAAGGAGTCTACATTTCTGCAAGTCGTGGTGCAGCAGAAGTTATCCAAGCATTCGAATCTGTCGGAATTGATGTATCACAAATACAATTCATAGATTTGGTATCATCTGGTATCCTCGGCGGAACGAATGTCCCTTACAACAACGTTCACTTTGTTGATAGTCCAATCATGCTAGAATCGATTTTACTTCGAACCTTATACATTCTTCAAACTAACCAATCGGAAAGAAATTTTGTTTTTGTTGACAGCGTTAATGCTTTAGCAATTTACAACGATGACAGAATGCTTGCAGAATACCTCCACACATTCATTAATACATTTAGGCAACAAGATGTACTCTCAGTAATTCTAAATGTCCCAGATCAAACTCCTCCTTTGGTATTATCAAATTTAGATTTATATTGCACAGATCTGGTAGATAGAGGGCAGGTTGTAATTCATTGAGGAGGAATTAGATGGCTAGAGAGATTCAATTCGACCCTGAAGATGAAGACTTCTTCGGCACGGTTGGTTCATTTGGAGTTCCCAAATTCGACAATGAAATGCGCGGAGGTGTTCCTCGAGGCTTTACTATGATTGCATTTACTGACACAGGTTCAGGAAGCGAATTATTCGCAAAACAGTTTGTTTCTCCTGCTGAAGAAGCAGAAAATACGATTTACATTTCGACCAATGAAGGCCAAGCTGAGATTGTCCGTATTTTCCAAAAATATGACTGGCCACTGGACATTAACGTCCGAACAATAGGTGAAGAGTACAATTCAAACGTACTGGAAAAAGAGCTACTTGCTAGTAGATATCGGCTTGAAGGATTCAGATTAGATGATATACAAAGATTGGCACAAACTAGGTTTGTAGAGGAGAATAATCAAGATTACCTCACAGAAGTAACAAATGAAGTGATGGCTCTTGGACCATACTTTAGGGCTGTTGTTGATAGTTTGGATTTCTTCCTGCAACGAGATGATCCTACTAGAGTCGTTGCTATGGTGAGGATGCTGCAAGCACATGCACAGATGTATCGTGGATTGTTGTTCATCACAGTATCTACAGACGGTCTTTCTCCTAACATTAAACAAGAGCTATCATCTATTGCAGATATGGTTTTATCATTCCAAGTTCGTACTATTGGGACAGATTTCGAGACATCAATGATGGTCTCCAAATTTAGAAATGCACCAGAGAATCTGAAGATTTTGGTTTTCAGGGTTACTCCCGAAGAAGGAATCACTCCAGAGACCGTCGAACGTATTGCCTAATCACATCGATATGTCCAAAGAGGACGGGCTTGAGGGTCTGCCATGGCAGGTCGTAGTGCAACAGGTGGATATGACCCGTCGGGTATTGATTTAGATGAATGGGAAATCCTCGAAAATCAATTAGAAGAGTCAATTCCAAATTATGATCGAGTTAATCGTTTAATGACATTTGGTCAAGATGCTGTTTGGCGGAAAAACGTTAGAAATCATGCAACACCGGGAATGAAGGTGCTTGAAGTTGGTTGTGGGCCAGGCTCGTTTGCTGAAGATATAGAAGATGTTGACCTAACTTGTTTAGACCCATCAGAGGAGATGCTCAAGGTTGCAAAAGTAAGGGTAGAGAAGGCGCGCAAAGAGCGTGGGGAATCTCCCGCTGATTATGTACAGGCTATTGCTGAATCAATTCCAATAGATGACAATACCTTTGACAGAGTGTTTTGTTTGTTTTCCTTTAGAGACTTCCAAGACAAGAAAAAGGGCTTACAAGAAATCTTCCGTGTCCTTAAGCCAGGTGGTCAGTTAGTGATTTGTGATGCTGGTAAAGCGAATTGGTTTCACGGCCTAGCAGGCAGGATTTGGATGTCAACAGTTGTTCAGCTAATGGCGAGATATGTTACCAAGAAAAAGGATCACCCGTGGAAAGGTTTGGCTAAAACCTACTCTCACTATGGAACAAATGGATATTATCGAAAATTGATGAAGGAAGTTGGCTATCAAAAGGTTCAGGGAAGGCTACTTCTGCCTTTCGGGATGGCTAGTCGATTTCGAGGTTGGAAACCTGAGTGACCGCTAAAAATTCATGATTCCGGCTTTAGAATCTGGATATTGAAATCATTACACTCATAAACCCCCTCAAAGTGGCCATTTTGTAGGTGATGGATTTGACTATGGCAGACGTCCTGAGGAAAATTAAGCAAACCGAAAGAGAGGCAGCCCGCAAATTGTCTGCCGCTAAAGATGAGGCATCTAAAATCGTTTCAGATGCTAGAAAGAAATCAACAGAATTAGTATCTAAGGCTTCAGACGACTCGGTATCAACTACACAAGCTACATTGGACTCAGCAAGAGATGAAGCATCAAAGTCTGCTGACAAAGTTCTGAAAGAGGGTGCCAAGTCCGTTGATGCAATTTCATCAACAGCCGAGAAAAATCAGTCCAAGGCTGTAGATCATATCCTCAAAACAATGTCTTCGTTGTAGGTGTCAAAAATGTTTGAAACTGCTGAGATGTCTAGGTTGACTGTAGCATCTCCAGTTGACAAACTAGAGGAAGTCCTGAGGGTCTGTGCAGACCTTGGGTGTGTACACATCGAGGAATATGGTAACTTCGAAGACGGTATTGGAGTAGGAGCATCAATTTCTTCCGATGAATCAGCGGCGACTAGCCAACTCCTAACCAAGGCAAGAGCACTCCAATCCGAAATCAATGCGGCAAATACCGAAGGGCCCAAGTCAATTGCTGAGGTAAAGAAACTAGTAATTTCTATGAAATCAAAGATAGATGAGGCTTTGTCGCAAATAGATGTTGCTCGTGATGCAGAGTCCGAAATCGCTAGATTACAAGAACGTGTCAAAGCGTTAGAAAGAGTTGCTCCTTTAGGCATACCATTAGACTTGATGGCAGGATATGACGGCCTAGAGTTATACATCGCAGAATCTCCAAAAGCCTCCAAAGCCCATTCTGAATTCTCAGACATTATCTCTAACATAGAACTACAGGTTGCAAAAGGTGTAATTGCGGTAGCATGCCGCCCTTCCGACAGCGCTGAAGTCCAAATGGGTCTGAGTGCATTAGGTGCCAAAGCGATTCAAATTCCATCAGGCGAAGGGTCTGTCGATAAGATGATCTCTGAAGCTAAGTCTTCTATCAGTTCACTTGAATCTGATATAGAAGGAGCTAACAAATCAACTGAAGCATGGACTAACACTAACGGCAGAGACCTAGTTATTTTACTCGAATATCTTGAGAGAGAAGAGTCTATCTACACCGCTCCAACCTTGTTAGCGGTAAGCAATCAAGCATTCGTTTTAGATGGTTGGGTGCCAACCTCAGACCAAGAAAAAGTCGAATCAGCATTGGCAAAAGTCGCTTCGCATATTTCTATAGAAGCATATGTTGATGACCATCATCGCCACGATGACGGGCACCATGACGACGGCCACTCCAAGCAAGTTCCAAAAGAATTGGAGATGTTGTCAGATTATCTTGATTTGAAGAATCTATCCGTGTTTGAATTCTTCAAGAGCATGGATTTGGATGATTCTGGAGATTTAGAATTTGGCGAGATAGAATCGGCGATGAAGAAGGCAAACATACCTGATATGCCGCCACTGAACATGGCAAGATTCCTGGCCGCAATAGATCTCAATAGAGACGGTAAAATCAACCTGCCAGAATTGGATTTAGCAATTGGTGCAATTAGAAACGGCACTTATCATGCAGAAGAACATCATGATGATGCTCAACCACCAATTAAATTTGATAATGGAGATTTTTCACAACCTTTCGAACTGCTTGTTGATCTGGTTGGCAGGCCAAAATATGGCACATTTGACCCAACATTACTG
>WTIT01000148.1 GCA_011526375.1 Methanobacteriota archaeon | reverse complement strand
TGCCGTAAACGACCTGTGGAGATACCGGCATTTGTCCAGGCATTGATTGAATTGGCGTAGAGAATGATTGAGTTGGCATTGGTTGGTGAATGCCTTGCGCCTCATCAGATTCCATTAATCGTATGACAACTTCATCTTTATTGCCAGATACTTTCAGCCCTCTCTCCTTGCATAGTTTTTTCAAATCAAGCAAAGTCATTTGGTCGTAAGACATGGATTTACCATGCCAATACTCCATTTATACTTATGGCCGACCAATCAGTCAATCTAAGCGGTATGTATTGCGTGACCAAGGGTTGCAAGGACTGCCTCATGAGTCATCTCGGTCATAGTTGGGTGGGCGTGTATAGTCCCTGCGATATCTTCCAGTAGTGCACCCATTTCTAAGGCTAGAGTCCACTCTCCAACCAATTCGCTCACATGAGTGCCAACGGCTTGAATTCCAAGAATTCTATGATCGTCTTCTCTAGCACATACTCTTACGAATCCACCGGTCTTTTCGGCTTCCTGTGTCAATGAGCGTCCATTAGCAGCAAGTGGGAATTTGCCAATAATGACCGGATGGCCGGCCGCCTTTGCTTCATCAGGAGATAATCCTACGCTGACAATTTCTGGTTCAGTGAATACAATTGCCGGAACGGCAACCGGGTCGTAAGCTCGCTTTTTGCCAGCAATAATTTCAGCCACCATCTCACCTTGGAACGAGGCTACGTGTGCCAACATTTCACCAGAATTACAAACATCTCCAATCGCATAAACGCCTCTCATGTTTGTTTCACATCTGTCATTTACTTTGACAAACCCTCTTTCATCGAGTGCAACACCGGTTGGTTCTAGCGCCTTGCTGTTGGGTTTTCGACCAACAGTTACCAGTATCTTATCTGCAATTATCTCATCTGGTTTTGTACCTTCTTTGGCATTCTTGTCAACATAGAAAAGTTTGGTTCTTCCATCTTTTGTTGATTCAGCGCCTTTAGCGAAAACTCCAGTATGAACCTTGATTTTGTTTTTCTTGACAAATAATTCCAATGGCCGACGTAATTCTTTATCGAAAATTGGTAAAATAGAATCCATTGCTTCAACAATAGTAACTTCTGAGCCTAGCATTCGGTATGTAATACCCAATTCTAGGCCAATATATCCGCCACCAACAACTACAACATGGTTTGGTAATTCTTCTAGACTGAGGGCTTCTCTTGATGAAATAACACTCTCATCAAATTTCATGAACGGCAATTCAATTGGCACAGAGCCATTGGCTAGAATGACATTTTCACCTTCGATAATAATAGCATCTTTTCCGCTACCAACCTTGACAGTCTTTGCATCTTGGAATTCTGCCCAGCCGTGGATTAATTCTGCACCCGCAGATTTTAACAAATGTTCAACGCCTTTGTTCAATTTGTCAACGATGCCATCTTTCCAACCAACCATTCCCGACATACTCAATTCTGCCGGGCCTGGAATAGTAATCCCCATGTGTCCATCGTTGGATGAATGCTTTGCAAGATCGTGGAATCTATGAGCAGCATGAATCAAGGCTTTACTGGGAATACATCCTCTAATCAAACATGTTCCACCGGCTTTTTCTCCCTCAACAATGATTGTAGAGAGACCTAATTGTCCTGCACGAATCGCTGCAACGTAGCCTCCGGGGCCAGCACCAATAACCAATACTTGGCATTTTTTTGTCTGCATATTATGACCTCACATGAAAATAGTTGCTGGGTTTTCCAACAATGTCTTGACCTTCTGAACTAGTGTTGCGCCGTCGTGTCCGTCAACCACTCTGTGGTCCCAGGATGATGATAGGTTCATCATTCTTCTAACAACGATTTGGCCATTTCTTACTACTGCACGCTCTTTAGCATTGTGAACGCCGAGGATTCCAACTTCAGGCTTGTTGATAATTGGTGTCGCTCCGAGACCACCTAATCTTCCCAAACTGGTAATGGTGAAAGTTGAGCCACTCAACTCATCGGCTGTAGCTTTGCCATCTCTGGTTGCAGATGTTACTCTTACCATCTCTGATGCTGATTGCCAAATGTCCATTGCTTCAACATGCTTGACGACTGGGACGTAAAGACCTCTATCGGTTTGAGTTGCAATTCCGAGATGAATTGCTTGATGGCGTGTTACTACATTCGCCTCATCGTCATACAATGCATTACATTCTGGACTTTCTTTCAGTGCTTTGACTAAAGCCTGCATGATAAACGGCAAATAGGTCAACTTTGGTGCACCTTCTGGTCTTGTTGAATTGAGGTGTTGGCGTAATTCTTCTAATGCAGTAATGTCAACTTCTTCAAAGTATGAAAAGTGCGCAATTGTACTGTATGAAGACATCATGCTGTCAGCAATTTTTCTTCTTAGTCCAATCACCTTTACTTCTTCAGTGCCTGTTAGTTTCGTCTTCAAAGATGCTCCAACTGGTGCGAAAGAGGATGCTCCGGATGCTCCACCGGCAATGTGACGGTCTAGATCAGCGTGGCTGATTCTGCCACCAGGTCCAGAACCTGCTACAATTTGCAAGTCAATATTGGCTTCTCTCGCTCTTTGTCTTACCGCCGGGCTTGCTAGTGCTTTGGTACCGGCGGCACGGGCTACTGGTGCAGGAGCTGCTACAGGTTCAGGCGCTTTTTCTGCAACAGGTTCAGGCTTTACCTCTTCCTTAGGTGGTGCAGGCTCAGCAACGGGTTCAGGTGTTGGTTTGGCTTCATCTGTGCTTGACGATGCATTTCCTCCTCCATCAACTTCAAATTCGATACATACTTCTCCTACTGGTAGAATATCTCCTGGTTCCCCAATAATTTTGGTAACCTTACCATCAACTGGTGATGGAATTTCAACAGTTGCTTTGTCTGTCATAACTGAAAGTATCGGGTCATCTTCTTTGACGGTGTCACCAACTGATACCATCCATTCAACAACTTCTCCTTCGACTACTCCTTCTCCGATATCTGGTAGTTTAAACGCATATGTTCCCATTATTATTCCTCCTGTGTTTTTCTTATTGCTTCAGCAATTCGCTTAGGGCTAGGTAGATAATCCCACTCAGTTGTATGAGGGAACGGCGTGTCCCAGCCTGTGACTCTAATTATTGGTGCTTCTAGATGATAGAAGCATCTTTCTTGAATTGATGCACTCATTTCTGCACCAAAACCGCTTGTCTTTGGTGCTTCATGGACAATTACGCATCGACCAGTTTTCTTGATCGAATTGACTACAGTGTCTCTATCCCATGGAACTAAGGTCTGTAAGTCAATCAAATCACAACTTATTCCAGAATCCTTGATTGCTTGCTCAGCAACGTGAACCATAGCACCCCAAGAAATGACTGTACAGTCATTACCTTCCATAACAACTCTAGCCTCTTCTAGTGGGATTGAGTAATATTCCTCTGGGACTTCTCCGTCTGGGTGACTATTCCAAGTTGGAACCTTGTGTGGGTCGCCATAGAATGGACCACGATAGCATCTCTTTGGTTCAAAGAAAATAACTGGGTCATTTGATTCAATGGCAGAGGTTAGCAGACCTTTAGCATTGTAAGGATTCGAGCAGTAAACAACTTTGAGACCGGGTGTGTGAGTAAATTGTGCTTCCGGGGATTGTGAATGATGATGTCCACCTTTTATCCCTCCACCGGCAGGGGTTCTAAATGTCACAGGAGTAGAAAATTCTCCGCCAGAGCGATGCCTTAATTTGGCTATTTCATTGACAATCTGGTCATAGGCAGGGAAGATATAGTCGGCAAACTGAATCTCAGCAACCGGCCTTAATCCGTTTAGTCCCATGCCCATAGCTATTGCTGCAATTCCACCTTCAGCAAGTGGTGAGTCAAAGACTCGATGAGCGCCAAATTTGTTTTGCAGGCCAGCAGTTACTCGGAACACACCGCCAAAGTAACCCACATCTTCACCAAAAATCACGACGTTCTCATCTCTTTCCAGTTGATGCTCTAATGCAGAGTTTAGTGCTGCTATCATATTCATTTTCGCCATGATATCACCTACTTTCCTAACTCCTCTCTCTGTTCTTGAACATGCCAAGGTACGGTTTCGTATACTTCAGTAAATATGGTTGATGCTGGAGGATATGGGCCACTAGCCAAGTCACCGAATTCACATGCTTCTTTGTAAGCAGTCATCACTTCATCATCGATTTTCTTCTCGAGTTTGGCATGATTTTTCTCGTCCCAGTTGCCTGATTTAATCAGGTATTGTTTGAGACGATCTACAGGGTCTCCACCAGGCCAGCAAAGGAATTCATCATCAGGCCGATAAGCCGATGGATCGTCTGATGACGAGTGAGCACCTGCTCGATAGGTGTAAACTTCGATGTGGGTTGGTCCTAGGCCAGCACTAGCTCTCTCACGAGCCCATTTTGTTACGCTGTAAAGTGCCAAGAAGTCATTGCCATCTACTCTTATTGAGGGAATATCGTAAGCCAAGCCACGTTCTGCAAAGGTTCTTCCACCAGTGGCTAGGTTTTGATGGGTTGAAATCGCCCATTGGTTATTTACAACGTTGAGAATAACTGGAGGTTTGAATGTTGAAGCAAAATTAAGCGCGTAATGGTAGTCACCTTGTGCTGAGGTTCCATCGCCAAGCCATGTGATACATGCCTCATCAAGGCCTTTGTAGGCACTAGCCATTGCCACACCTACGGCTTGAGAGAATTGAGTACCAACTGGAGAAGATATCGAAATGAATCTACCTTCTTTCCATGTGTAGTGAACAGGCATTTGTCTGCCTCTTACATTGTCCTCAGTGTTTCCAATACAGTGGCAAATCATGCTAACCATGTCTCTACCTCTAACGAATTGGGCACCAGGCTGACGGTAAGAGGGGAAGATCCAGTCATTGTCTTCCAAGGCCATTGTCTGAGCGATAGCCACGGCTTCCTCACCAAATGAGCGCATGTAGAATGATAACTTACCAGTCCTTTGCATCTTCATCATTCTGTCATCAAAGATTCTAAGACGCATCATGTACTCTAATCCTTGAATAAGTTGTTCGGCAGAAATATCAGGAATCCACTCACCTTTGGCTTCACCATCATCAGTCAATACTCTGACTAATCCTGATGCGTGCTTGATTGTATCATCGGCACTGCACTTGGTGGGATCTGGCCTATTCAAGTCTCCAGGTTGTTCTTTGAATTTACCACCAAAGTCGGCTTCTTCGCCGGGTCTAAATGGTGCAGTTCCAATGGTGTAAGGTGTGGTTACAGCAGTCTTCCTATCACTCATCATTCCACCTCACGTTGAATTAGGTTTAAGGTATCTCTCATTGATGTGTTTTCGCTATTAACCATGACATAAGCGCCTGGTAAGACCTCATCGTTGTTTGAATCATACGTTTTTCGATAAAGTAAACCTGCTTTGTATGATGACCTTACAAGTGGGCCACTAGCCACTCCTGAGAATCCTAAATCTATCGCCTCTTGTGCCCAGACATCATACATTTCTGGTTCTGGAAAACGATCAATTTTCAGATGTTTGCTTGATGGTGCTAGGTACTGTCCAATAGTTAACAGGTCAACATTCGCTGCGCGAATCAACTTGAGAGATTCACTAATCTGTTCATCAGTTTCGCCAACTCCAACCATCAATGAAGTCTTGGTAATAATGTCAGGACGGAGCTTTTTGGCATGCTTTAAAATTTCTATAGACTGGCTAAATGAAGCCCTATGATCTCTTACAGTAGCATCTAGTTCAGGTACACACTCTACATTGTGTGCAAACACATTCAAAGGACTATCTTCTAGCAATAACTCCAGTGCTGATAAATCCCCAGCGAGGTCTGAACAGAGTAACTCTATGGTTAGATTTGGTAAGCGCTTGTGTACTTCGTCAATACAAGCCTTGTAGTGAGCAGCACCGCTATCTGGCAAGTCATCTCGATTGACTACAGTAATTACCAAATGGCGTAGATTCATCGATTCAACAGCATCTGCTAGGTGTTTTGGCTCATCGACATCAAGCGGTGGTGGCCTTTTGATTGTGCCAACAGCACAGAAACGGCAACCCCTAGTGCATTCTTGTCCAGCGATCATGAAGGTAGCATCACCACTTGACCAACATTCGTGGATGTTGGGGCATTTTGCTTCCTCACAAACGGTGTGTAATTTGTTATCTTTGACAGATGCTTTTGTGTCATTAAACATCCTTTGTTGCTCGCCAGTAGGTAGTCTTGTTCTAAACCATGGTGGTAAGCGACTTTTTGGTTTGCTTGCGGGTTTATCGCTAGCCATTGGTAAATGTCTTGAAGCCATCGAATTCCCCCGTATTACAAGCCAGTGAATACTACTCTAAAAGGTGTATTAGTGCGATGAAATTGGTATGTTTTTCAAATACGACATTTATTGAGTGTGATTGACTTCGTAGGTTCATGGCAAAACCTGTTGTTTTCATTACCGGAGGTGGTCGCAGAATTGGTGCAGCGATTTCCTCTATGTTGATGGACTCAGGCTATTTTGTCCTGATTCACGTAAGAAATTCAATCGATGAGGCCCAAGCGATAATTTCTGCCTACAGTGAGGCGAACAACGGCGAGATTAGCGGCGATATCATACGCGCTGATTTGGTCAATGATGACATTTCTGAGTTGGTTGCAACTGTAGCAAATCATCCCAAAGTGATAGAATATGGTGGCTTATTTGGCCTCATCAACAATGCATCTGTGTATCAACCAATAAGTTTCGAAGAGTTAACCTTTGAAGAATTTAAGAAAAATTTCACCATCCATGTTGAAGTTCCTTTTCTTTTGACTAAGGGACTTTACGAGCAACTCAAAACCAAATCTGGTTCAATTATTGGTTTAGTTGACACATCTCAAGGAAGAGCTTGGCAGGATTTGACGCATTACACCTCGAGTAAAAATGCGCTCAGGCAAATGATGATCAACTTAGCAGGAGATTTGCATCCACATGTCAGAGTCAATTGCATTGCACCCGGGGCGATTATTTCTGCCGATTGGGAAATTGAGCATTTTGCTTCAGTACTCGAGAAGGTTCCTATGGGTCGCTCAGGCGAGCCAAAGGACATCGCTAGTGCGGCAAAATTCTTACTAGAATCAGAGCATATTTCTGGCCAAATAATCAATGTAGACGGTGGCTGGACTCTAGTAGAATAAGCGCGAAATTCAAAAGATGTCTTGACTACGCCTGCATGCAGGGATGGCTGAGGTGGTCAAAGGCGCCGGGCTTAAGATCCGGTCCCGTATGGGTTCGTGGGTTCGTATCCCACTCCCTGCACCAAATCACTAATCCAGTGATTACCCAATGTTAATTGGCTATCATCATTTTAACTCAAAATATGAAGAGAACCACTGCTCTGCTATTTTGCCTGCTAATGATTACTATGCCCATGGCTGGGTGTTTTGGAGGCGATGATTCCTCAGACCCACCGAGTGAAGAATTGACAGACTGGAGTGTATATCTTGCTCCTACTACTGAGGATTTACCAACTTGTGATGAAGATACCAATGGCAGGCTGTATTATGTTGAATCAGATAACCAATTCCAAGTCTGCAAAACCACTGGTTGGGAAGTAATTGCTATACAAGGTGCTGATGGTGCAAATGGCCTAGATGGACAAGACGGTGCTCCCGGCCAAAATGGTACAGATGGTGTTAATGGCCTAGATGGACAAGATGGTGCTCCAGGATACAATGGTACTGATGGAGTTGACGGAAAATCAATCCTAATTAATGCAAAAACCTCTAATTGTGCTAATGGTGGTAATGCCTTTGACATTGGTCAAGACAGTAATGCAGATGGTGTGCTGAGTGCAACTGAGGTAGTTATTTCAGTCGATCTATGTAACGGTGCAGATGGTGCTCAAGGCCCAGCCGGTCCACAAGGCCCAGCCGGTCCACAAGGTC
>WTIT01000113.1:67972-81708 GCA_011526375.1 Methanobacteriota archaeon | reverse complement strand
GTTTGGCCAATACTTGGTTGATTAGAACCTCAACATCAGCAGATTTCATACTATCAGCCTAATCTTCTGCGAGTCCAATTTCAACTAATCTCTGATGTAGGTAGTCTCCAGCACTAATTGACTGATAATCAGCAGTACCACTAGTCATGGCAATAAATTCAGGTCTTGGTGTTAAGTCGATAGAATTTCTTGGGTGAACAAACATTGGCATGGAAAACCTACGAGCAGATTTAGATGCCGGATTGACCACTCTGTGGGTTGTCGATTTGAACAAACCATTTGTTAAGTTTTGAATCATATCTCCAGAATCGACAATGATGTATCGCTCATCACCTTCTACCTTAATCCATGTTCCATCATGGTCCATAACTTCCAAGCCATCAGCAGTTGCAGTTACTAGCAGGGTGATGAAATTGATATCTTCGTGGGCAGCAGAGCGTACTGCGCCTTGTGGCACATCTTCGCCTAATGGAGGATAGTGAATGATGCGCATTATTGTGTTTCCATCGTTGGTCATTTCGACTAACCAATCACTTTCTTTGCCCAGATAAACACTGCAAGCAGCCAAGAGATCACAGGAAAGGGATTCCATTCGATTATACAAATCATCGACAACTTCTTTGAATTGCGGAACTGAATCATCTGGCCAAACATTGGCTGGATAGGACGGACTTTCCCCCGGCTTGTGTGTTCTGCCGGTTTGCCAGAATTCCTTTAGGTCTGGAGCAGGATTGTCTTTGGCGTGTTCAACACCAAAAGCGGTGTAGCCTCTTTGGTGAGCGATTTCTCTATGTGCATAATTCATTTTGGTATCAGCGCTTAAGCCAAAAAATTCGTCGCCTTTGTCGTATGATTGCTTGATTAAATCTATAGGTATACCGTGGTTCTTCAAGGCAAAGAATCCGATGTCCTTTAGCGAATCACCAACTTCTGCTATGAACTTACTCTTGCGGTTTTCATCACCAGAAACATAGTCTGCAAAATCTATCACTGGAATACTTCTTGCCATATTATCACCTGTTGCTACAGTCAATACCGTATCAAGTCTATGCTTGATTTAATGGAAAAGTTGTGATTTGTTTAGTCTCGCATCTTGGACAGCAGTCTGACCATTTCGATGTAAATCCATATGATGGTTACTAGAACGCCAAATGCGCCCCACCATTCAGCATTCTTTGGCGCATTCCATTTGACGCCTGATTCAATAAATCCGAAGTCGGAAATCAAACTTAGGGCTGCGATACAAAGAATGAATACGGTTATGCCGATACCGATTGGTCCAGATGAATGTAGATATGGTACTTGGAATGGCGTGAAGAAATAGAACATGATAGAAACCAAGTATAGCATCATGATTGAAAATACCATGCTGCCAATCACTTTGTTGAAGGTTGGTGTTGGCTTGATGATTCTCGAAGAATAGATGAATAGCATGCTTCCTGTGATGAATAACGTTCCAAAGGCAGCTTGGATTATTATGCCGCTGTAAAAGGCCTCAAAGACAAGTGATAGAGAGCCAACAAACATACCTTGCATAACTGCGTAAATAGTCATCAATATCGCAGGATTTTCTGGCCGCATGATCATCAAAATCATGCCAACTACGACGCCGCCAATAAGGCCACCCCAGGTCATTCCATTGATGACTCCTGTATTGCCAGCAGCTAATGCATCTAGAGCGACGTATGCAGCACCAAAGGCAACTATTGTTACGACACCCAAAAGGTAGGCTAATTTGCCAATAGTACCTTGTAGAGTCATCGTGTTTTGACCTTGGATGTTTGACCAGAAATTCTGTGTCATCACTGGATTACTTGTGGTATAACGCATCTTTATCGGCCTTGCTAAGACAAAGTCCTTTGTCAATCTTGCGATATTATTGGTTGCCTTGGACCTGTTCTTGATAGTACTCCGCGAGTTGTTCAATAGTCCATCCGCTGTCAAGATAGCGCTGGATTACATCAGCACCCCAGCCAGGGAATTTTGCTAAGTCGGCATCCGAAATTCCACTGCTAACTTCTTCAGCAACTTCTCCTCCACTACCGTCTAAAACAGGCATTGACCAAGACTCAGTGTTCACAGAATCAGAGTTTTCCATTAGCATCATTTCCTGTTCTTCCAAACTAACCAAGTCTTTTGCCTCTGTCGCTTTACTCTCTAATTGTTTCAGAATCAAAAACGCACCAGCGGTGAAAATTCCCGCAACTAGCATGACAATCAGCATTGTATTGGGTCCACTGGTATCCTTTTCACCGTCACTAGCATCGGCTTTGTCCGCCAATTGATCGCTTGAACAACCATCCAAGTCAGTTAGGCCACCAAGTTCAGTGTCAGGACACAGGTCGTTTTTGTTGGCGATGCCGTCCGAATCGTCATCAGCATCAGGATCGATGGTTTCATTGTCATTGGGTTCTGTTGTATCAATATTTGATGCCAAATCACATCCAAATTTATCGGTATCTTTGATACCATCACCGTCAGCATCCTCCATGTTTAACGCATCATAGATTGCAACGTTTTCAACGCTAGAGTTGAGTGCAGTCCTTTGTGCCCAAGCAATTTCGGCCGAGTCTATCGCACAATCTCCATCGGTATCAGCTAGTAGCGGATGACCACCCTGCTTTTCTTCATCGGTGTTGTTTACTCCATCACCATCTGAATCAAACATATCCTCTGAAACTCCATTAGGCATAATTCGCTTGGTTCTGTTCAAACCATTAGCCACTTCCCACTTGTCAGTCAAAGTATCCTGGTCGCTATCGGTAACATTGTCCAGTCTATTCCAGTCTTCATACCATGCATCAAGATAGAATTGAGTTACAGTTGCAGAATGAATGATTATGCCCATCTCTCGATTTCTGTTCATCGCTGAACTTCCCATGTTAATTGAGGATACTAAGACACTTTCACCATCAACAATTATTCCTTTATTGTGTAGTTTTGAAACATCATCATCCTCGCTCATGACAATCGCTGAAGCGTCAAGCCCTTCAGTACCGTTCCAAACTTCGTTGAATAAGTCAACGACTTCTTGGTCATCATCATCAAGATATGCGCCGTTAATGATTAGGTGTACACCTACACCTTCGATGGCTACATCATGTAGCGCAGTGATTATCGGGTTTTCATCGCCCCAGCCATATGACCAATCTACATCGAGGGTTTGTTGTGATAATAGCACCTCGCTATCTGCTGAACGAATAAACTCGGTAATCTTAGTTACACAATTTTCCGGGCAGGTCAGCACTTCGCCTGATACGCTGGCTTGAATTGCTGATTGAACGCCACCGCCACCGATGGTATTAGGTGTGTAGAACTCATATGAATCATAATCACTCAGGGACATCAGTTCAGACCAATGAATGTCAAGGCTAAACTGTTGGTCAACCATTTGGGCAACCTCCGAATTATCAATGATGATGCTCCATTCCACATTGCCTCTAACGCCGGGAGCAGGCACGGATGAAGACTTCCAATTGCCTGATGACATCCAAACACTGCTGGAGTCTCTGACTGCAACTTTGCTGTGCAGGTAAAGATACGGTTCATTGCCATCGGTATTGAATTCATATACAGTGGCGCCTGCTTGAATAAGAGTGTAAGCAAAGTCATTCTTGTACTGTAAATCAGTTTCACTCCAAATGTTACAATTGTAACATCCAGGGTCTAGCATTATCTCCACGGTTACTCCTCTTTGTAGTGCATCAAGTAGTGCCTGGACTAGGTAAGCATCTTGCATTTGGTATAATTGAATTCGTAGACTAGTTTGACTGTCGTCGATGAATTGCTTTAGTTCCAATAATCCATGTTGTGGGCCGATAATTGGGGTGATAAGCGCTTGTGATTCCTCGAATGTAGTTTGCAGGCATAAAGTACCCATGCCGCCGGTGATAGACCAGTGATGTTTCCAATCCTCAGCGGTATCGGTGTCTGGTAGCAGGGAACATCCATCGCCTCTGACGTAAACGAATTCGTCATTAGAAACGCTTGAGCTAGGGATTGATATTGCTTCACTGTTCCAGCCGTCTTGACTTGCAGGTCCACTGTCAAACACGAATGTGTCTGCGAGATCTCCATTCGGGTCCTTTATCGAAATAGCAACACCAGAGTCAGGGATGTAGAAACCTGAACATCCTATGTCGTCAAAGTTGAGATAAGTGGTTGCATCACCAAGTAAGAGGTTAGTGTCTTGATCAATTATCTCAGCCATTCCATCACTATCGGTAATATCGGTCTCATCAGCGAATACTATGGTGCTCTGAGGGCTGAAGAACATGTTATTGATGATGGTACATTCATAGACAACTCCATCATTGATGTTAATCGTCCAGCCGTTGAAAAATGCGTCTTTATCGCCAATGTTTTTGATTTGTATAAACTCGTTATCATATGGTGAAACTCTAGTCATCACAATGTCCTGTGCTACAGCAAAATCTGTAGCTTGGATATTTGCTGCACCGGGTGTTGGATATGCTCCAGCAAACCAATTTTCACCATCATCAGAAATCCATGACTCGCAGGTGTTTGGTGAGAGTCCTTCGCCATGAAGATTGGACATAGTTACACTTAACCCGTCAGGATTATACAAATCGATAGTATCTATCGGCGTTAAGAATGACCGAGGTAGGCTAACGAGGGTATATTCGCCAGGATTGAGTATGGTTGAGATTGAATCATCAGGGCTTACCATGTATTGGTTCATCTCATCAACAACTGCTAAGTTAACGATAAAGTGTCGCATGTTATCGGTATCTATACGCCACCGCGAGAGGTCAATAGGAGTAGTTCCGTTATTGTAAATCTCAATCCAGTCATCATAATTGCTGCCTGATTCATCACACCAACCAACATACTCGGTCATGATTAAATCGTTAGAATCTGTATATGCAGGCCAAACTGGGTTAACTTGGTTAGGTGTTGGCCAAGCAGGTTCAACCCAGCCGGTAATTCCGTCCGGGCTGGAAGTAGTATATCCTGCATGACTGGTCCCTGGAGCAATAAGAGAAACATTCTCTGATGAAAAATTCCAACCAACTGAATCAACAATACCTTCATTGGCATCAACAAGTGTGATGATATCTGTTGTTTGTTTTAGATAGAATGAGTTAGTTCCGTTCAACGCTATTAGTCCCACATCACCCGGCTGGATTACAGCATCAGATTGGAATGGGAAATTGTAGCCGCCTAAAGTGAAACTACGACTGTTTGATGCCTTTAATTTCCATCCGGCTAAGTCAACTGCTACAGTATCATTATTGTATAATTCAATCCATTCGCCTAGTGGCCATGATTGGCTATCAGAACCTTCACTATCTGGCAGAATTTCACTAAAAATCACATCAACTGAAACATAAGGTTCAGTTCCCGGCTCTGCCTCACCCGGAGTCATCCAATTGGATGGAATCCATGAGTCGCCTAGGTTGTTGTAATCCCTTACCATCGACACATTATCACCGAAGTAGTTGCTATGCCAAGCAGTGTCAATAATGACTCCGTTATTGTCCTTGAGAACTAAGTGTTCGTAGTAGTCATACAAGTCAAAATTGTTAGACATACTCACTAATCTTCTCTCGCCGGAATTAATCTCAGTGATACCAGTATGAGTTTGATTGAATACCATTGTTCCAGGGTCGAAGTACAACAAATCTCCTTTGCCGTTGGTGATACTCCAACCAGCAACATCAATCATTGTAGAACCATTATTCAAGATTTCAACCCATTTTCCATCGGGGAAATTTCCAGTTGTATTTGTTGATGGCAAATACTCCGTAATGAACACATCAGTTGTCAGAGTCGGTAAATATTCCATGGCATCAATGTTAGTCATATTGATTGTTGGATATGCTGAGATATGCATCGCATCACTGCCACTAACTCTTGAAAGTGAAAAACCCGGTTCGTTTGTGGTCCAATTTACTTCATCACCGATTGAACCGTTTGGCCAATGAACTCTCAGTTTTTCTACTGCGTTATTGAGTACGCCACTACTAGTTGAGCCATTGACTGCGATGATTCTAGTATGTCCTGGGTTGATGATAGTTGAATCTGCATTGCTTGAATAGCCGATTAGATGATCTTGGTCAAATTCGATGACATTTCCAGCGGCATCGCTTAGATACCCGCCAGTCATATCGATTGCCGAGCTTCCTTGATTCAGTACTTCGACCCATTCTCCTCCAGGATAGGTTGCATTGTCAAAACTGGGAAATGCATCTGCCATTACTTCATTTATTTTGATATCACCTGGGAAATATACTGGTCCTACAGGTGTGCCACCTTGATTTGCTTCACCGGGGGATAAGGTGCCGGATTCAACCCAATCTGCTGCTGGATCTGAACTATCCTCGATTAGTGATGTGCCCTCAGTAGGCGAGGTAGTCCAAGTTATTGAGTGGACTAAGTTGCCTAATGAATCCTTAAGATTCACCATCCCGTTTGAGTTCTTCATGCAAAAGCCGCAAGATCCGCCATCACCATTCCTTGCCAGTACGATATAATCACCCGGTCCCAAATCCAAGTTCGATGCGCTGGTTGGGTAAACAACGTTGCTGGTTGACATGGTTAGAGGTCTGTTATAGTGGTCGTCAATTGTCCATGTTGATAGGTCGACTGTGGTTGTTCCTGAGTTGTGTATTTCTACCCATTCACCACTCGTCCAGTCACTGGGTCCAACAGCTCCAGTCTCAGCACCAAAGGCATTGACTAATACCTCGGAGATACAAATGTCGCCAGTACAGGCTGAGGAACGGCTAGAGGTTTCTTTGACTTCTTGGATTTCTTCTAATGATTCATTGTCTAGCAACGGTGCTAGGTATGAACAAAGCATAATCGTGATTAGTATAATTGGGTATTTTTTGTTCAACATGCTGTCCTCTCCATATCTTTCCGGTATTATTTGTCATATCTTTGTTTTGATTTCACAAGAAACCGAAGGCATCCTGTGCTTGTGAAAATGTGTAAATCATAATTGGGACAATGATGATTCCCATTCCGTGGCTACGACGGATGCCAACTCTTGGTGGAATCAATCCTAAAATGGTCCCAATAATTAGTACTCCAATGCCAATGAATCCGGTGGTGAACCATACAAGTGCACTGACGAAGATGATAACTCCCATAACCATTTGCTGTAATGGAATTGCTGCGTGTAAGCGAAGCATACCTTTGCCTACAACCCTCATGATTGGCATTGCCATCAGTCCTGCAGCAACAGTGATGGCAATTAGTCTAACGAAGTCAGCTGTGGGCTCTGCAGAAGACCACGTATCAATTGGATACATCATCTTGAGTGCTAAGGTCGCTCCAGATCTAGAACGGCCGATAATATACAAGAAACCCAGAACCATCACTGTTACCGCAGTGTTAACTGCTGAAAGAATTGCAATCACTTCTAGGTCCTGCTTTGTTTGTGGCCCTTCAACTCCACCCTCTGCTTCAGAAAGAGCGATTTCGAGGAGTTCTTCATCAGTCATTTCTGTTAACCTGCGCGTCTCCCAGTCCATGCCATAGCCTTCCTTGCCCTGAACCTTAGCGGCAACATTTCTGCCACCCATAACAAGAACTGTTGCTTGAGAAGCAGTCATTCCAGGCAGTACGCCCATTGATGCACCCGCAACCCCGGACCAGAAGCATGGTACAATGAGTGGCTTCGCTGGCGGGAGCGTCCAATCTTCATTTTGAGGCGGTATGTGTGATGTTGTTGCGTATATATCGAGAAGATTTGCAATACCAAACAATCCAGCAAGACTTGGTAGCAACAGGCTGGCATCTGGAATACCAACAGGCGACCTCGCTGGCAGGCTGAATACAGCCCAGCCGTAGAAACCGGATAACAAGAAGAATCCAGTAGCTGCAAGGAATCCGGCAAATCTACTATCTGTTGCAAGTTTATTCATGGATAATTTTCTCATCCACTTTGGCCAATCTAGTCTGGTAGTTTCAGTAGCAAGTAATAGGAATGATATGCCAAGAAGTAAGAAGAATATGATATTTCTCAAGTAATCATACCATCCCAACTCATCACCAAAAGCAATTCTTGCGACTATGATTAACGGCAAGGAAAGAAATAATCCAAGTTGGGATCCTCTTGCAGACCATGCAACACCACGTGGCGCATTGCCAGATAATAACATCCTGTGACCGGGCAATAATGACAGCGCTGTATCACCATCCGGAGCTCCAAGTAATGCCGATGGAATATAATTCAGG
The DNA here is from genome assembly GCA_011526375.1 of Methanobacteriota archaeon. GTDB lineage: Archaea > Thermoplasmatota > Poseidoniia > Poseidoniales > Poseidoniaceae > MGIIa-L1. Next base: position 73,500 of record WTIT01000113.1, on the reverse strand, counting down.
AATGTGTGCACAGTCCCCGTTGAAACAATTATCGCTGCCACGGCAGACAGTGGTATTCCCCAACTGAGGAAAACCGGTGACAATGCGAGTAAAATCAGTGCGACATTGTTGACGTGGAAACCCGGGATAAGTCCGGTAAGTGAGCCCATTGCTACGCCAAAGAATAAGGCGAACAATAGCCAACCAAGGTCAACAAAATACGCTTCTAACATGGTAACGCCTCAGTAGTCAGGATAAGTGTCGTTGTCATCTCTGTCGTTTTCACCGTCACCATCGGTGTCTGGGTTGTACGGGTTAGTGCCATACAAAGATTCCAGATTATCCGATAGACCATCGCCGTCGGTATCAATCACATCGGCATTAATCAAGTGATATACAGTCGCAACCAAGTCGGGGTCTTGAACTTCCATCAAACGACCATTCCAAACATGTGAATAGCCTGAGTGTACATTATCAGTCCCAATTATGGTATTGTTGTTTGGTGATAGCCTGATGCTTTGGTTGGTACCATCTCTTTGCAACCACCAGTCGCCATTATCGTCCTCAACTGCAATACCAGGTATGTTGACCATTTGGTTTCTCGAATAACCCCATTGTGAGGCACCTTCGTCCCACAACAAATTCTTGGGGTCTGGAACGTCGCCTAATTGGTAGTCATGGATTTGTAGCCTAATCGCCATGTTAGTGTCATCCCAAGTCACTGAAACATTGGCCGTAATTGCTTGCCCTGCCTCAATCCATTGGGTTGATGTTTGGGCAGGGAATGTGGCATATATTTTGGTCTGTCCTCGATAATCTATCTTATCGACTAACCATCCACTAACATCTTGGACACTTGGCTCAATTGCATATCTCACATAAGCGCTAATTGTATAGCGTGTATCAGGCTGGTCAATGAGTCTTATCGGGTCGCCAGATAACAGAGCAAGTAAATCGATGATATCTTCGGAATTAATGAGGTTACCAGTAGGTGTTCCTTCACTGGAATCTACACACCAACTCGAGTCTGCTTCAGACCACATCAGTCTACCTTGTACATCTCTAAACTCATTGTGGAGAGAGGTATTGCTATGTTCATCAAGGTCTGCTTGGCTAGGCTTCAAACAAATCATGATGCCCCCGGGTCCTCGTAACTGCCACTGTTCACCGATAGTGATGTATCCAGCAATCTCAACTAAGTTACCTGATTGATACGACCAAGTTGATTCTTCACCCCAATTTAGTCTAATTATTTCAACGGGGTGATTTCTGTCAACTAAGATTTCAGGGCCTTGAACCGACATAACCCAGTTCATGTCACGTTGATTGTAGGCAATCGTTCCAGTCACTTGTATTTTGGATGATGATTCAATCCAACTTCCTACCTTAGACCTAATATTGAGTTTAACTTGATGTTCAGCATTACCATAAGACGGGTGGTCTCGCAAATCCGCAGTTACGAACATTTCATCGGGTGGTATAGATTCGCCAATGTATCCAGTTAATGTGATGACTTCATCAACGTACTTTTCTGGGTCAAGTGCAACATCAAGTATGGAGAGCTGAACTATATCTGGCAAATCTTCCTCGTCCCATTCCATCGCACCAGAACCAACAGCAGTCATGTAGATATTGCCTTCGAATTCCATAACTTTGCCAGTAATGACAACATTTGTGCCGATAGGTGGTATTTCTGCTGGCCTACTCCATCTTGCTTCAACTACTGCAGTGCCATCACTTACTATGACGTGGGTTTCCCAATCACCAGAATTCCATGGATCTTCCCGCCATGAAATTATCTCACCCTCGACCTTGACGACTTCGTTTTTATACTCGATTAAATCTTCCATTTCAACGATATCAGGTTCTCTAACCATAGCGTAGTAGTTCAATACAGCAACAAGGAAAATTGCTAGGGTGAACATAACCCACAATTGCTGTCCTCTTGTTGCAGGGTCGTCATCAGTAATTTTGTTCATTATGCTCTTCAGCACATCCGCCATGGGTGTTGGTATCCAAACAGTCATTTAGTCATGTTTGATGGTTTTGTTCATATCTTACGCGGCCTTTTTAAGCAGCAATCCGAGCGATGTGTGGGGATGGAATGAGAGAGCGGGTGATTCGTGACGAAATCCACAAGGATATACTTGTGCCATTTCAGCATGCTCGAATCATTGATACAAAAGAATTTCAAAGGCTGCGCTCAATCCAGCAACTGTCGACTTGTGAATATGTTTTTCCAGCGGCAAATCACAATCGTTTTTCCCATTCGCTAGGCGCTTATCATTTGGCAAGAAAGTTGACTAGCTTGATACAAGATGTACAACCAGGTATGATTGACGAAGATGATGCTGAGTTAGTTCAACTCGCGGCCTTACTGCACGACATTGGTCATCCACCATATTCACATTTACTCGAAACGCCAAAGGTATTTGCTACGTTTCATTCTCATGAGCACTGGGGCAGGCTTCTGTTAGAGTCTGATGAAACAGAAATTGGCCGCGTAGTTCAAGAGATACTAGGAGAAGAAAGGCTGGGAAGACTATTCGCTATTATGGACGGTAAAACAGAGCATTCTGGAAAATCAATACCTCACTTCATGAAGGAAATTGTGTCATCACAATTAGACGTTGATAGAATGGATTACTTGGTGCGTGACCAAGCAAATACCGGTGCACAGATTGGCGGGTTTGATATCGATCGGGTGTTTAGAGCCCTGCGGATAGGCGAAGATGGCCATTTCCATATCAAAACATGGGGTCTGCCAGCTGTGGAGGCTTACCTGGTGACTAGATATCATATGTACAATCAGGTTTATTTCCATAAGGTGAACATGCTCACTCAAAATTATCTTGTTGAAATGTTGTCAAGGGCAAAAATATTGGCTCAGTCTGGACAATTGAAACTGGATAGTAAACTTGAACAAATGTTACTAGATGAATCACTGAGTGCTCCAAAATATGCTGAATTAAATGATTCTCACATAAAAGTGGTGCTAGATGATTGGTCTAAACATGAAGATGAGTTGTTGTCTCTTTATGCTGGGAAATTGCTTTCCAGGCGTGAATTCCACAAATCCTTGAGAATTGATACACTTGACATAAATATGGTTGAAACTGTCAAACAAAGGTTGGAGGATTTCATCGAAAGTAAAGGTTTCAATCCGAAGATACATGTTCTTTATGCAAGAATTTCGAAGAGAGGTTACATGCCATACGAACAGGGGATAATTCTCGAGGATGGTAGGGATGTTTCTGAGCATTCTGCCATGATAAGATCGCTTTCCCTTCCAAACGAGAGGGCTATGGTATTCGTTCCCGAAACAGTGCGAGATGAAGCGGAACTTGCTGTGAGGGAATGGATTAAACCAAGTCAGTCATCACTTTCCCAGTTTAGTTAGTTGGAACATTTTATGACTAAGCGGCCTGACGGGCGGCTACGGGCCTGTAGCTTAGTTGGTTAGAGCACCCGGCTCATAACCGGGCGGTCAAGGGTTCAAATCCCTTCGGGCCCACCAAAATTAATCTTGGTTTTTTGTTAAATTTACATCCATATCCCCAAAATGGTTATGAGGGTCACAGAACTGGGAGGGTTGATAGGTGATTCTATGTCAACTGTAAAGCGTGCTTCGTTCCTCTTAACATTGTATATATTTTCCATGCTTGCTGTAGCGGCTCCTGCTGCGGCACAAAACCCAACCCCAACAGCGGCGATTTCAGTAACATGTGCACCATCAAACATCAATGTAGAAGTAAAGCCAGGTTCTACTTATTCCGGTTTCACTACCTGTACGGCAACTAACCCCACTGCTTACCAAGAGAAGATTAGTATCAACGTACAGGCCGATGGTCTAGCAACTGCAGCTCCAGGTGACATGTATGTCGGTGCGAGTGATTCAGTTGACTTCCAAGTATCAGTTAGAGCCACTCCATACATGCGAATGGATGCAAGAACCCTCTCAGTATCTGCTACTGTGCAAGAAATCAATGGTTTCCCACCGGCAAATTCAGCATCATCAAACAACAACATGATTGTTAACATCATGCAGTATTCACTTATTCAAGTAGAGGCTACTGAGCCTTTCACACAATTGATGCCGAAGACTGACAAGATTTTTGAATTCAAGGTGTACAACCTAGGAAATCAGCTGGACTTCATGGGAATCGGAATAACTGATGATTCCCGAACTGAACTAAATGATGCCGGTTTTACCATTACTCTGCCTGCAGTTAAGAAGCAAGTCGAGGCTACAACAACAGGAGCTACCGTTGAGGTAAAAGTTAGAACTCCAAAAACACAGGGTTGGAGTGATGCCTATCACGTCCTGAACTTCTATGCAGAATCTGAATTCCAGTGTGACATAGACAAGTGTCGTCCTGAGACACAGATGATTACCATTTACGTTAGAGGTATTTATCTCCCAGGTTTCGAGATCATTCCTGCCCTTTCCATGATTGCTCTGGCAGCAGCTGTTGCTGGTCGCAGATTCATCAACATCGATGACGAAGAAGATGAATGGAGAGAATCTGCTCCTGGTCTCTGACAGTCACTGTAGAGACTGGAAACTAACATTTTTCGACGCCAGTAGGCGTTTAATTCATAACATAAACTTGTAGTCCTGTACTTTGGGGAAGACCAATGAGTGGACTACTAGACAAAGCAAAATCTGCTTCATCTGACGAGAAAACAGAGGCAGGAAAAAAATCTGAACCGGCAACATTACTTTCCAAAGCAAATACGACAAAACCTAGTGCCGAAAGTAATCAGGTAGTGCAGCAAGATGGACCAGATATCCCAATGATTCTCAATCTTGCAGGTTGGATCATTATTGTTCTCGGAGCAATATTTTCTCTTCAAGGTGGCGGATTCGGTCTTATTGTAGTGCTTGTGGTGCTTGCTTTAGGTATTGGTTCGATAGTACAATCTCAAAGAATGACTGGCGAAATCTCTTCAGTCAAAACAGGAATCTCAGTCGCTCTTGCATTTATCATTGCTGTTGGGCCATATGCTGCAATCATGATAGTACCAACTAATGCATCAATGGCTATAACAGAAATAAACATCGATGAAGATGATGATGAGATTTCATTTGTAGTAAGAGGTAGTTTCTCAGAAGCAGATGCTGTGGTTTATGCTGATGGAGCAGAGGTTTGGTCTGGCAGCAAATCAATGTCTAATGACAGGGCGAGATTCGTTGTGCCTATTGCAACTATTTTTATGGGTAATTCACTTGATTACACAGCAAATATAGTAAAAGAATACACGATAGAAGTTGAATCTTCTGATGGCCAAAAAGTTAGTTCTGACATCGAACCCGATTTCACTACCAGAGAGGTGCTCAATTCTGCAACTAGAATTTCTAAGGTTTTGAAATCAACCACCAGTGGCAGCGGTGGAGGTACCACTTCTACAGTTACTGATGGATTGACCATAGAAGCAATTGTTGGTCTCTTCTCACCGTCTGAGAGCGGCCAAGATGGTGGCGGACATACGCTCGATAATCTAGGCTTAATTCCTGTAACTTCTGATTACAGCTTCAAAATGACAAT
>WTIT01000113.1:51710-67872 GCA_011526375.1 Methanobacteriota archaeon | reverse complement strand
GTGAATAAGTCAATCTAGTCGGGTAATGTTTCAAGAATGAAAACAATTCACAGGATATATGGAAGAGCGGAGGCTTGCCTTGATTGCTCTATTATTGGTTGGCTTAGCACCGACAGTTTCCATTTTCATTTCATTCGGTACAGATGGAGGCATAATCTCTCAAGTTGCATATTTTATCTCTAAATTATGGTTACTTGTCATACCGTTAATTTGGTACTTGAAAGTTGATGGGGGTAAGTTATCATTTTCAAAGCCTGAGCAAGGTGGTTATGCAATGTCTATTGGACTAGGCTTGGCTATGAGTACCCTAATCTTTGGGGCGTGGTTCGTCCTTGGAGGCCTTATTGATGGCGAGTTACTCAAAGATGCTGTAGAGCCAGTTGGCTTGTTAGACGTACGGTTGTACATTGGCGGCGTAATTTATTGGACTGTAGTTAATTCATTACTGGAGGAGTATGTATTTAGATGGTTTTTAGTGGTGAAATCAGAGGCTTTAGTTGGTACAGGAACTCCAGCGATTCTTCTTTCTGCATTCATATTCGTAATCCATCATACCTTTGCTCTGTTGTTTTTCGGTTTTCCTTGGTGGGCAAATCTATTGGCCAGTGTCTGTTTATTCATCGGCGGTGCTATTTTTTCTTGGTTATACATCCGTTATCGCAGTGTTTGGATGCCTTACATAGCCCACGCTATATGTGACATTGCGGTGTTTGGTGTTGGAGCAATAATCATATTTGGTTGATGATTTGATTACTCAGTAGAAATTTCTTCGCTGGCCTCATGAATTCCATCGGTTTGGTAATCCTTCTCCTCTACCGCATTCATTTTCTTAGCAGATGCTCTAGTGAAAAGTATGGTTGCAATGATAATAACAATTACGATTGCCGAGTACAATATAATCGGTGTATCTTCCCTATCCTCTGCTTCTTTGAAAGATACTAATTCAGATTCTATGTTAGATTGCGAGGTAAGATCTTCAGCTAGTGTATTGAAAAAACTTGGAACAATTGCTCGACAATTTATTGATTTGGCTCCTGACGAGTTCGCATACCATAACGCTGGAATATCTTTGGACTCTCCAGCCGCTAGACTGACAAAGATTGTTACCATGTCGGCTTCATCATCGCCTTCATAACATCTTATGTTAGTTTCAACATCTGCATTTCCTGTGTTTGAAACAGTTAACATTACTCCTAATCCTTTGTCTACGGTTCCTTGGGTGTCTTCTGGGACTATTTTGTCAATCACGACATACGGCAGGGCGATGTTTGCTACGTGTGTTGGTGTTGTGGGTGCGGGGTCAAGAGTTATTGAATAATCACCGTTCCATACGCTATTACCACCGTTTAACGTTATCATAATCATACCAGATTCTTGATGCAAGGTTCCGGTACTGTCAACCCATTCAGTCATTCTTAGATATTTACTAACTGTGGGGTTAGTGTTTTGGCCAAGGTCTATGGCTCCGTTAGAATCAAGCATTAGATCACCATTACTACCTTGGTAACCAAGTCCTTCAAAGTGAACACTTGTTGGTGCATCTTTCAGATTGGTAGTAATAACTCGCTGTGATAATAATCTAATCCACATATCAGTCGGTCCGCCAGTCCCTACCATTGAATCAGCATCAAAATTGATTGTTGCTGTGTCATGGACGATTATATCCTCGTAAGTTCTACTACCATTCATTGTGCTAGTTTCCATGGTAATTATTGCACCATCATTGACATTTATTGGTGCACTCCAAGATAACGTGCTATTATCAAATATACACACTCCTGAACAGGTGATGTCAGCGTCGGAAATAGTTGCTCCGCTTGATGTTAAATCCCCTTCTACATTAATCGAAAATGATGCTTGACCTTCTTCGGTTTTCAAAACACCATTATTATGATTCCATTCATCAGCATCTAGGGTATATATTGCACCATTACTGTCAAAAGCCTGTATTGAATCAACCCATACTGGGAATTGCCAAAACCCTTCAAATCCTACATTCACACTTGTATCATCAAAATTTACGCTAAAGTCAAGGTAATCTTGTCCAGTCCAAGTTTGATTTTCTCCACCAACTAAGACATAAACCTCCATCGAAGTAAAGTACTCTTTAGCCATGTTCACACGAAGTGTTCCAGAATCAATTAATCCGTTAAAGTAAGGCTCAAGTATCGTATTCTGATATACTTCCATGTATATTTCATTATTAGATTCTACAGCATTTAACTGACCATTAAGTATCAAATTGCCTCCTTGCTGAACAGTAATTGTGCTACCCGTTGCAACATTAATTTCTGAATCGATAGTTAGCACTCCGCCGTTGCTTACGATGACATCCCCGTCCAGTGTTCCGTCACTTGTCCATGTTTCTGAACTAGAAATTGTTTGAGTTGAACCATCATTTTGAGCTTCTGCAATCGAGGAGGGAATAAACAAAACAGTTGCAGTCATCATTAATGCTACCAAGGCAGTACTTACACGCATGAGACATACTCTATCAAGCCGTTCATGAAACCTTTGCCTTTTTGACGTGCCAAAATGCAATTAGTATGGTACATCTTTCCAACCAATATAATACCCAATTAGGTTAAATGATCTATGAAGAATTGGAGTAATGACTATCATAATTAGCATTGGAACAATCAGTTCACTTTGAGATAGTAACGAATTACCAAGGAATAACTGGCCCCATAAAAATACCATAATAGCGAATGGTAATGTGTCAAGAAGTGGTGCTTTTGATGAAATATCACCTTCTCTTTTCAGGCCTCTTCTTCGCTTAAAGAACGATCCAGTACTGTCGCCTAGTAGACAAGCAAAACCAAGGAAAGTGCCGAGAATAAACGCTGACATATGCGTCGAACCAACATCAAACCATTCCCCTTCATATCCTGTCAACGGGTGTGCAAAAACACTCGATTCGATTGAGTTGCTATCTGGGACCTCACCCATGGCTCCAACGATAATAACACACAATAATCCGGAGGTTACGGAGCCACCTATCAAACCGTTCCAAGTTTTTCCATCACCAAGAATGCGATTGCCATCTTTCCAATTCCGGCCTCCGTCGATTGGCCATGGTCCATAACCAGTTTTAGGTAACCACTTGCCCCACATCATAGCGAATGTATTAGCTAAAAATCCGGGCAGATATAGCCATAAAGTCATAATGCTCAATGAAACTATGCCCAAATCTAGAGCAACATCGTTTACTGTTTGCATAATTGCTCGTTTAGTTGAAGGCACTTAACATTTGACGGAGCACTTGAGTAAATCAAGCAAAATAGATTATCAATTGTATGCTTCGACCAGTACTCATGGGCGGCCACAGAGTTCTAGTCATTGGAGGCGGTGGCAGAGAACACGCATTGTGTTTAGGTTTGAACGAATCACCTAATGTCTCGCTAATATTCTGCAGCCCTGGTAATGCTGGTACAGCATTATTTGCGACAAATATTGACTTACCCACAAGTGATGGTTCAAGCGTTGTGGAATTTTGCCAGCAAGAATCAATAAGTCTTGTTGTTGTTGGACCAGAAGCACCACTTTGTGATGGTTTAGCAGATGAATTGATTGCCCAACAGATTCCTTGTTTTGGCCCTGTCGGTACGCTTGCTAATTTAGAGGGATCTAAATTACACGCAAAGCAAGTAATGAAGCAAGTTGGTGTTCCAACTGCTGACTTTAAAATTCTCGATAAGGACTCGAACATCGATCTCGCACTCAACGAATACTCGGCAAATCCATGGGTGATAAAGCGTGATGTTTTGGCTGGTGGCAAGGGTGTGGTAGTCACCGAAAATTTTGATGAAGCAAGACAATTCATTCAACAATCGATAACATCTGATGGTCAAGTCTTGCTTGAGGAGTTTCTTCCCGGTGAGGAAGCTAGCATGCTGGTAGTTATGGATGGCTCCGGGTATGTGTGCCTTCCAGCAAGTCAAGATCATAAACGCGTTTTTGACGGCGATAAGGGCCCCAATACTGGAGGTATGGGTGCATATTGCCCTGCTCCTGTTGTGACAAAAACAGTCCATCAAAAGGTCGTTTCCAGAATTGTTGAACCAATGTTTAGTTTTCTGTCAAATTGTGACATTCCATATCGTGGAGTTCTATATGTGGGGTTAATGATAACGGAAGATGGCGATCCAAACGTCGTTGAATTTAATGTGCGATTTGGCGATCCTGAATGCCAAATTACCTTGCCACTAATCAAAACAGATTTGTTTGAACTCCTCATGCATGCTGCCACAGATTCGCTTGACAATCTCGAAGTAAAATTTCACGATGCTTTTGCCTTGACCGTTGTTTTGGCTTCTGAAGGTTATCCGGCGAATCCCATTAAAGGTAGGTTGATAGAAGGTTTAGGCCATGAAGTGCCCAAAATCGGAATCGGTAATAAATGGGTAAACTATGCCGGAGTTAAACAATCAGGTAAGGATTATTTGGCCAGTGGTGGTAGGGTTTTATCTTGTAGTGCAATGGCCTATACCCTATCTGATGCAGCGGAATTGGCATATGAACTAATCTCAACAATCTCACTAGAAGGTGCTCATTTCCGCACAGATATTGGGGGAAAAGCACTGTAATTTCTCTACTATTTTTCCATCAAAAAAACGCTTACTGCGAGAATATAGCCCGTTCCCCCGTGCGTCACTATTAAAAGAGGTTCTAAAGTGGCCAACCTGCTCCAGCCTTTAGGCTGTCGCGAAACACCGATGAGGGAAAAAAAATGGAAGAGAAAACAACAACATTGCGAAACTCTCCAGCACCAATGCTAGGATGGCTCATAGCGCCATTAGCAGTAATGCTGGCAATCGCTGCAATTATGGTCGCAGGCATTGACTTCGACCTAGATCCGAACAACACAGCGCCACTGGTAATCGTCGCCATTGGCGCAATCTTGGGTATCACTCCAAGAGTACTCAAGGAAAATGGTGCTGTAAAACTCTCTTCCTCAGCACTTTCCCTTGCTACTCTTGGTGCAGCCATGGTTGGTCACCAAGCAATTGTACACCTGTCAGATTATGGCGCATTCACAGCATTACAATTCCTTGTAGTTGCTTTCGGAGTTTTCTTCTTTGATTCGAGAGGAAGGCACGAATTTGCCACTATGCTTACTTTCGGTATGATTGGTATCAATGTCGGTATGATAGCAGCTGGCTGGTACAATACCGAACTCGACACAATCTACACTATGCCAGACGAGTCGCTAGTTGATACACTGAATCTGCAAAGACAGGCTCTTGGCTATGTATTCTTCAGTTACTTGACAATCTTCACTGCTTTGGGATTACTCGTTGCGGTTGTTACAAGAGGTGTACTAAATCCTGCTGGAGAAGACGGTTGGTTTTCCGCTATCTCAGCACATGATGGCGGTTACAACAAATCAACAATGCCGTTACAAATTGCTGCCCTAGTTTGGATTCTAGCTCATGTTGGCAGTTTATATCACTTTGAATCTGTCTCTATGGCAGACAAACTCGGAGTCACAGTAGTTGATGGTTACCACGGTCATTTCGGATTCTGGGGCGCATTTTTCACTGGTATTGTAGCAATGATTGTTGCTGGTATGGCCTCTGAAAAGTGGTACACTCGCTCGATGTTTATTGGTTCAATGTGGCTACTTTATCTTGTTTCATCCTGGTATGAGGCAGGCATTTGGGAGTCTGAACAACTTGAAGGAACATGGGGCGCCTTGATATGGCTCGGTTTTACATTCTTTATCTGTGTTGGAATTTACATGATTTCAACTCACGAAAAGTATGGTGGCTGGGCAAACCTAGACGACCACGAAGCCAGTGGTGCTAGGAAGTTTTGGGATGCCCACTGGGCAAGCCTCATGGTTGGCACAGCATTTTTCTTTGGCTTGGTTATCAGAGTTCAATGGTACATCGTTCCATCAATGAATGCTTTTGGCACCGGTACTTGGGACATGACTGGAGGTTCAGACCCATGGTACATGAAGAGAGTAGTTGATTACATACTAGCTAACAATGCCCATTTGATTTTTGATGCAGATAGATCCTATCCACTTGGTGGCGTCAATCCTCGTCCACCTCTATTCACATGGTCAATTGCACTGGTTTCGATGTTACTAGAGCCCATGCTTGGTGAAGATGCAGTATGGTATGCAATACTAGGTCTGCCAGCAATTTATGGTGCGCTTACCATTTTCCCAATTGCTGCGATTGCCAAAGACAATTTCGGCAAGGCCGCTGGTGTAGTTGCTGCTTGGCTGATTGCTTTCATGCCTGCTCACGTATCACACTCTACCTGGGCTCTCGCTGACCACGATGCATTTGTCATGTTATTCATCTCGATGGGATTCATGTTCTGGTTCAAGGCAATCAAAAACTCAGGCAATGAGAGATTGACTAAATCCTCATCACCAAAGATAGGGGCAATTTTGCATTCCTTCTCAGTAGTGGCTCGAGAAAAGCGCTCAGCAATGTCTTATGCTGTTTTAGCCGGTGTTTCTTTTGGTGTTGCTTCTTTGGCATGGAAAGGATTCGTTGTCGGACCGAGTATTCTATTCCTTGCCTACTTTGCTCAAGTAGCTCTTAACATGTTTAGAAGAAAGGACTCAACAACCTTGAATGCACTATTCCTTGCTATGCTATTCTCCAACCTACTAATGTCTCTACCATTCTACGGACATCCACAACTATCACTAGTTCTAGATGGAACTGGATTACAACCGTTCTTGTTTATCCTAGGATTTACTCTAGCAATATCATATGTTACAACAGGATTCCGTGACAAACCATGGTTGTTAGTATTGGGAACACTATTTGCTGCAGCAACTGTATTTTTCTCAATCCTATTCATTCTAAAGCAGTTGGAACTAAGCAACGCTTGGGATGTACTGTTCACTGGTAGCGGTTATTTCACCAAGACCAAGATTTTTGGTACAGTTGCAGAAGCAAATGCACCAGACAGAGGGCAATTGTTCGCTCAACTAGGCCCAATTGTTCTGGTTTTGGCATTAACCATGGGATTCTATGCCCTATGGTCAACATTCAGAAACAAGAATCAGTCTCATCTGTTCTTCGGAATTTGGATCTTTGTAGCCACGTACATGTCATGGACGGCTGCTAGATTCATGTTCAATGCAACACCTGCAGTAGCGGTATTGGGTGCATGGGGTATCGTTGCCCTTTGGAATAAGGCAAACTGGCAAGGCTTAGTTAGAACATGGAAGAAGTTTGGAATTAGAACTCCAGCGGACAGAATTGCCGGAGCTAGAAGAGCAGTTTGGCGAACACCATCATTTTCTGCAATTCTGTTGATAGTCGTACTTCTTGGTGGCCAACAATTCACCTATGGTTTGGATTCTGCAATACCTGGTTCAGACCCGTCAGAGGATGATTTGGATGAGAATATCTACAACATCATACCTGATGCATTGAGGTGGGAACTTGCAGGATTCTCGATACTTGACAGTAGTGCATACTCTGGTAACTGGTATCTTGGTTCATTTGGTTCTGGATTCAATGACCAAGGCTGGAATTCAGCTTACGATTGGATGACTCAACAAGATGCACAAATGCCATATTCAGAACGACCCGCATTCGTCTCATGGTGGGATTACGGATTCCAAGCATTAGACACAGGTGAGCATCCCTCTGTTTCTGATAACTTCCAGTCTGGTATCCCTGCATCTGGAAATATGTTGCTTGCAAGATCTCAAACCGATTTAGTTTCTATGTTCGTTTGGCAACTTGCCACTGGTGATATTAGATACAATCAGATCAATTCTGGCGACTACGAAATCACCAATGGATTTGACACAATAATCCAAAATAACATGTTGACCAATGAACAGCATGAATTCTTCATTAAGATTCAAGAAGAAAGAGATTTCGACAAGATGAAGCAATACATCGACGACTACGCTTTTACTGTTATTCAGACCAACGAAGCATCACAAGTGCAAGAAAATAGCAAAAATGTCATGGCAAGCGGTTATCATCGAGTCGATGGTATCGCTGATACATCAACGCTTTACTACAGAATGTATCAAGATGGTGAAAGGATAATCTGTGACCCTGAAGTTTCAACTTCATGTGTAGATGGTGACTGGTCAAACTTTGACGACGCCAATGAAACTTTCAACAGTAACATTCGCTCTGGACAAGAAACTGAGTATAAAACCACACACTACATCTTCGGAGATTACTGGTATACAAGCGATTTAAGGGATGAATTAGATTCAGTTTCTACTCACATACACAGAGCAAATACTAGAATTGCTTTGACAGTACAATTGCTTGGTGATGCACTATCTGACAGTCAAATAATTGACTTGTATGATGACTTGATTGGAATGGAAGGATATTATCATGTCCAAGATTACAACGGATTGCCCGGTGATACCATCTCAAGAGACCACGAAATCAGGTATTTCGCAATAGACAACAGGCTTTATCCAAGAGCCGGAAGATACACTGCTGACTACAACTACAATCAGGGTCAACCAATGGGTATCTTTGGCGCTCCAACCATTTTGAGCGGCCAAGATATATCCACATTTATGGATGAAGTCTATGAAACCTCCAGAGGTAGTAGGAATTTCGAAATGACCCGAACTGAAGTTGACGATGCAATGACTAATGATTTCTTAGACCAGCAGGCTGGTTTAGACATCGATCCTCTACAAATACAAGATGTTAGAGTCGACCATAACCCTGAATTCTTTGAAACAATGCTCGCAACTACATATGTTGGTTATGGTGCATCTACATTAGGTGTCGATTCAGGATTTGCGAATCCACAACCTGCACAGCACTTCGGTCAATCAGGTAGTCCAGGATCAGTTCTACAACAAGCGGTGCCACTGCCAGGAGCAATGACCAATCACTTCGTTATCTCAAACTGGTACAATGAAGACAACAATTTCTCCATAGGTTCAGCCAATACTTTGGTGAAGATTATGAAATACTATTCCGGTGCTGAAGTATCCGGCTCTGTAACAATGAGTGACAATGGTGAGCCTTTGCCAGGTGTTAGACTATTGATTGAGAGAGACGCATTCTCAGGAGAAGACGCTATCGATCTTGACGAGGATACTTATTGGATTCCTATCGGTTTCACCGATGCTGATGAAAATGGCGAGTGGTCATTCCATGCACCAGCTGGAAAAATACGAGTTTCAGCCTTCGTTGGTACATTCGATGCTGAGCCGGCAAGAGCAACCATCAATGATGGAAGTTATGCTCAAGGAATCAATGACTTGCTAACTGAGGAAAACGATAACAGACAAGTCAATGCGGTTACCGCAATTTTGGGTAATGTAGCAAACATGACATGGTTAGGTGAAACTCAATACAACGTAACAGGTGAACAAGCAAACAGAACTGTAGCATTCACTGACTCAATGGATATTGAGGTTGACAGTAGCGGTATATCAGGTCAATTAACATGGTTTGGTGATGAATTATTCAACGATGAACCGATTGTAGACACCACACTAGTATTGCGAAATGTTCACGATACTTCTGGTGATGTAGTTCTTGAAACTACCAACGGTTCTTTCACAACCGATGAAACAAGGATTATCCAAGGAACAGGACAAGCAACATTCACTGAAAATGGAACCTTTGATAGTGAAGGTTTGGCCTCTGTGCTTGATTTCCACGGGACATTTACTAGAACTATCGGCGATGGCAGAACATATGTCGCAAATGGCACTTGGAACGGTACCGGTGAGATAAAGGTCTCATGGATTGACCTTGCAGATACCTTTGATGTCAGTTGTACTGTTGATATGGAAGATGCCACCAATGTTACCATGCCACAAAATGAAACGGTTTGTTTGAAAGATGATTCTGGTGAATTGCCAATCTATCTAGTTGACGGAGAAGTTTCTGCAAATGGTAGATTCACATCTGTTGGTGACACCATATTGGTTCAAGAACACGAAGGTTCATCCTTCGAAGGGATTGGTTTCTTTGAAGGAACTGGTACATTCAATGGAACTGGAAGATTTGTCGGTGCTGGTACATTTTCAGGAGAAATGGTAAGTCCGGGATCATTCTACCAAACAGGACTTGTTCCTGGCGAGTATGAGGTTACAGCCAATTTACAAAATGGTAGAGAAGTTCTACTACCACAAACAGTGACAGTTGGAATAAATCCAGAATTCGGAATATCACTGGTAATGCCAGGTTCACTGATTAGCGGCAACCTAACAAATTCAACAGGTGGAGCACTTGCTAATACATCGTTTGAGTTCATTGACAACTTGATTGAAGATGCAACACCTATCATAGTTACCACCAATGAAACTGGTGGATACAGATACGGGCCAATTTCATCAGGCGAATACGAATATAGAATTGATATTGATGAAGACGGTTTCTACGAAGTTTCTGGAACAATCTCTGTGGGTGATGAGACAGAGGTAATTGAGCCGCTGAACTTTATACCAGACACATTTGATGTTGCAATTTCTCTCCAATCGCCATTAGCAGATAATGGAACTGCGTTAGTAGAGGTTGCAAACCAAAACTTCACATTAACTAATTCATTTGGCATCGTTGAAGCATACGAGTCTTCCGATGTCGGAATAATCTCAATGGAATTGAAGGCAGGAGATTATGTGCTAGAACAATCAGGTCTAGATGAATACTACTTGTATTCATCGTTCACTATTGAAGATGAAGACTTATCATTCGACTTAGACTATTCGATTGCATCAACACTGACCGGGCAAATCCTAGCTTACACAGTTGATTTTGATGACAATTGGACACAAGCAGATATCGAAGCCAATACAACTGCGGCATCTATTCTTGATGTCATGCTTGTTAGTGGAGATGTAGTATTCGAGACCACAACAGATGCTGGTGGAAATTTCTCAATAACTGTTCCAGGGGATTTATCATACGTTCTAAAAGCAGCAACAACTGCTAACACATACGGAGTAGGTTTGGCAGTTGAGCCGAATGAAGCAGCAGAAACAGATCTCGGTGGCATATACTTGTCGAGATTAAACTCTGTCTCTGGTTTGTTATCGGTAAACTCAACTAACTCAACATGGAATGCCCAGAATTACAATGGTCTAACTCCAACTATCGTTGCGACAGATGCAAATGGAATAGATTGGGAGGCTGAAGTGACAAACTCAGGAACATTTACATTTAATCTAGCCAGTGGTGTTTATGACTTCAGAGGCTCTGAAGTCGAATACAGCATTGAAAATGTTGACAACTGGGAGATAAATAACTTCATTGAAACACAGACAATCCCAATGACTGCAGACCTGCAGCCAATAAGTGTAGAACTAGCAGTTTGTCTAGTTAAGGAAACTTCAGGAGATTGCTCAGATAGCATACCATCGTTTGCAGATATCACTATTACCTCACCATTCGATGACAACCTAACTTACAAATTGAATGAATCAGACTTCAACGAGTCAGGTTTCCACACATTTGATGTAATGCCTGGCAGATATGTCTTGCAAACAACTTACACCGATGCTAGTGATGAGAACGCAACAGATTTCAATATGTTCTACACTGCAGAAGAGATATTCATCAGTATGTTCTATGAAGATAATGATGTATTGTATGTTGAACTAAACGATGAGAGATTATTCAATGGTAAGATTACCGCAGGACAAGACAATTTCACCAACGTACAATTCCTACTTTACAATGAGTCAAACAACCAATGGTTGTCTGCTACCACTAATGAGACCGGCGAATTTAGCGAATACATACCATCTGGTGACTGGGTAGTAATTGTGTCACCTCAAGAGATTGACAATACAACATACACTCTTAGGTATCCGATCACAATCGATGATGATAGTTCAACTAGAACAGGCTTAGAACTCAGCCTTGCTGAAGCAGTGAAGGTCAACGCTACCTTGGTAGAGTCAATGACTTATGACTTCGTAGAAAATGCCAGACTAATCGCAGTCAGTAATGATGGCTATGGCAATGTGACTCTAGCGGCTAGTGATTTGTCAGGAAATGTCTCAGACGTCATAATGCCTGGTTCTTGGACTTTGAGTCTAGTCAAGGAAACTAATGACAAGCGTTGGTCTATCGAAGAAGGTGCCTACAACTTTGTTGCGACAAACCAGAATGATGTAGAGTTAGGTAATGTTTCTGTTGATCTGGAAGTATTGATTGGCGGAAAAATATATTGGGATTTCAACGAAAATGAAATCGCAGACTTAACAGAGTTAGTCGCTAACGCTGATGTTACTGTTACATCATCTGATGAATCACTAACGTTTGATTTGACAACAGATGACTCTGGAGTATGGTCGCAAATGGTTCCTGTAATGGATACATACAATGTCACAGTTACGAAGCCAGGATACTCTATTGGTTATTACAGCACTAACGACACCCAAGGAATTGTTGTTGAATCTGAATCTATCACTGAAGATTTGTCAATCGTCGCTGATAATGTTGAAGTTAGCGGTGTTGTAACATCAGTCATGCAAGATGAAGAAGCTAGTTTGTCTGGTTCAACCATCATGCTCTACCCAGAAACTGGAAGAGATGCATCTCCAATTTCATTAGCGGGTGTCTATGAAAACGGCGAACTTACTTGGTCTACAACTGTCGAGCCAGGAAACTGGGTTGTCGTGGTAGAGAGTACCGTTGCTGATGAGAATACTGGTGGTGTCGCAATCGGATACTTAGAAGCCGGAATCGAAGACGGTGGCGAACTAGAAATGGTCATGTCATCGGGAGGTTATCTACAACTTGATACAACCTGGCAAGACATCCAACTTGACGACCATCATGCTGGTTCAGGTGGTACAGGTGACTACATGATCGAAGGACTTGTCGAAGTTACAGTAGACGCAGGTCTGGATGTTACGTGGAATTACACTTTGGATTCAAACGGTGAATTGAATCTCCTACTTCCAGTAGGCGAATTCCAAGTTTCATCTGAATTCACTACAGTTCAGCATGAGAGAATGCTAGATATGGTATATACAGGCAATGCATTTGGAGTAATTGAACAAGGTATCATTGATGTGGAGATGGCTTACACTCGTTCACTAAATTCCGCTACAACCGCTGAAATTAACCAAGCATCAGTCTCTAATGCAACATTCATAGAAACTGCAATGCTAACTCCAGTAGTAAATGGTGAGGACTATGATATCATTGAGTTTGACCTAGACTTGGTTTACGAAGGAACTGAGACTAGTGATGTCCTAACGGTTGAAGGAAGGCCGATGAACACTCTTGATTCCGAAGATTGGACTGTTCAGGTGTTCAATGGTACTGACTGGACAGGTGGAATGGAAGTAACTCTTGGAATTGGTGAGTCTCTGGCCGATGATACAGTAAGTAACTCTACAACCGTTAAGATGAGAGTAATATTGCCAAATGTAACTTCTTCCCTAAGTCTGGAGGATGGTCATTTGATTAAGATTGATGTTTCAAGTGAATCAGGAGTTTCAAGCTCTGTTGACCTTCGTGTGAAGGTTCCACAATATTATGGCATGGAGATCTCTAATGCCGTCACGGAAACAGGAGTTTCACCTGGAGGTACAGGAACATTCTCATTCACTCTGACCAATACAGGAAACGGTGACGACTCGTTCAACATTGAATTAGCTGATAATCTACCAGAAGGTTGGCAGATTACCCCAACTACTAGCACATTGACGATATCGAAAGACGACCAAAGAACACAACAATTCTCTATCTTTGCTCCTGAATCATTTACCTCTAACGAAATTGAAGCAACTGTTACAATTACCAGCGAAGATGGAGTTACCTCAGAGACAGTAGATGTGACAATTCAGTCTGCTAGAATTTCACTATCCGTCGACGAAACACTATCTCAAGAGTTAACTAAGGTATATGAAAGCCAACCAGGGCAAATTGTTGTGCCAATATCCAACAGTGGTTATCGAACAGCAAGTACTGTCCTAGTAACAGTAAATCTGACCAACGATGCAGGTAACGAAGTGCTCGAGAATATTGGTAATCAGACTATAACTGTGGCAGCAGGTCAAACAATAAATGCAACATTTGCTCTAGATGAATCATCCAAGAAATTCAACAGATATTCAATCAGCGTTGATATTCTTGGTGAGGATAATGATTACGTAGAAGACTCGATTGAGCCGTTTGACTATCAAGAGGAAACAATTCTTGATACCTCAGAACCAACCTCTGGATGGTTTATGGTAGTGATTATTGTACTAACTCTATTGGTTGGTTACGGTGGTCTTAAGGTCGCACGTAACAAGAGTTCCAACAGATTCTGATTTCAGACAATGAATTAAATGCCCTTCTCACTGAAGGTTGACTGGTGGCACTATGGGCAGTCTTGACTCCGTGGAATTACTACCCGAGCCTGATGACAGCAGGATACTATCGGCTATCGATCCGTCAGCTGTCGGCTTTCAGGATGATTGGAGGGCAGAAGTCACTGGCTGGGCTCCTGCTATGCCCAAACCGATAAAGCGTGTTAGAGGCCGAAAATTTATTGTTACAAACGGGATTTTGTTTGCAATTCTAGCCGTTCTAATGCTTTGGGTTTGGCAATCTGGTTATTTGATTGTTGACTTACCTCCGGCAAAATCAGAGTGGGCGGCAGAACAAGCTGGTTTTTCAGATGAATCACTCGATGGATTAACTGGTAATGGAGTAAGAGTCTGCATTGTCGATACTGGAATTGACTTGTCTAATCCAGCATTTAACGGAATAGAAATTACCTTCAAAGATATGATCGGGGATTCATCAACTCCGGTAGATTATGGATATTTAGCTCATGGCACACTCATGGCAGGTTTACTGATTGCGCAATCTCATCAAATTGGAATGGCACCAAATATTGAACTTGGTATGGTTGCAGCCCTCGGTGATGATGGAACTGGAAAAAATACCGCAGATGAAAGCGATGTTGCCCAAGCAATAAACTGGTGTATTGAAACCTACTCGGCGGATATAATTTCACTATCTTTGGGCGGAACTCAAACTGACGGTATGATGCGTGAAGGTGCCTCAGCCTCAGTTACTCGCAAAGCAGTTGATATGGGTATATACGTCATTGCAGCAGCAGGTAACGATGGTGGTGCTGATGATGATGGTAGGGTTTCAGTTCCAAGTAATGTGGCGAGGGCTATATCCGTCGGAGCATCAACTAGGGGCGGAGAGGTTTGGGAAAATAGTTCCCTTGGTTCACAAACAACGACAAGTGGGGAACAAAGAAGCCATCCAAATCTAAAACCCGAAATCATTGCTCCAGGCGATGGTATCATCAGCACTGGAAGGGGAGATACGTGGTATTCTAGTAGCGGTACTTCTGATGCAACTGTATTTGTCACTGCTGCGTTGGCACTGATACTGGAAGACCAACCAAGGATGAAGCCAAATTCTATGTCAGATGGTTCATGTATTGACTCTGTAAAAGAGGCCTTACGAATCAGTACTGAATTTGGTGGACAAGTGCATGATAACAAATCTGGATATGGCCAATTAGATGCAGGAAGTTGGCTGTCAACTGTCAGGACTCTACCTAATTGTCAGTGAATTCATTACTTACTTGTCACTTTTCACTTGATTTCTAATGATACTATTAGAGGTAATTGATATTTTTAAAAAAATCAATGTTACCGCAGTATTATATTCTTCAGTTGCGTAGGGTAAATTAGAGGAGTTACAATGACTTCAAAATTGAAAGAAAAAAGTTTGACTATGGTCGCGTTGATGTTTATGTCTGTTATGCTGTCGATGATTTCAATTCCATCAGTTTCGGCTGCAGGAATAAACCAAACGACAGAAGGTTTACTCAACGGGCAAGAAACATGGACAGGTACCCACACATTGACAGACAATGTCACAGTTGCTCCTGGTGCTTCGTTAGTAGTGAATGCGGGCTCAACAATCATTATTCCATTCGGCAAGCATATCGATGTTAGAGGCGCAATATGTGTTGCTTCAACCTCATGTGGTGCTCCATCTGATGGTTCAGCAGGTAACGTGGTTAAATTCTCGTGGACAATACCATCAGCATCTGAATATCTAGAAAGGGGTCCTTGTTATTTTAGCATTGATGCAGCCTGTGACTCTGGCATGATCATAAGAAATACAATTGATGAAGCTAAAACAGGTCTAAACTTTGTTGAGTTTGAAAATGCCTTTGGTTACGAATACATATATGTCACAGGAGGAAA
>WTIT01000113.1:37868-51610 GCA_011526375.1 Methanobacteriota archaeon | reverse complement strand
TTGTTGAGTTTGAAAATGCCTTTGGTTACGAATACATATATGTCACAGGAGGAAATCCAAACGCCAAGTATGCAGCATTAGTCTTTGATGGACCTAGAACCAATGCAAACGGCCTGTCGTTTACTAACATCAATGCATCAAACATACTTCTTACAAATTTGGCTAACCCGACAATCACTAATTCTGCGTTTGTGTTGGGTGTAGATGGCTACTCCCTGGGCAAGCGTGCTGCCATTGATGCCCTTGGTGCAGGTGCTGGAATCTCGGATCCAATGAGAGTTTCAACTTCTACATTTACTGGTGATGCCGAAGGAACATGCGGTAACAGTGGTTCAGGAATTCAAATGATTTATGCCGATAATTCCTATATTTCACTTGATGATATCACTATCTCGAATAATGGTTATGGAGTTTTCTTCAAGCAATCTTCAGGTGAAATAATCAATTCCAACATTAACATTAATTGCGCTGCAGTCAACACCAACGGTTTCAAGCAAACCGGTTCAATTAAGCACGATCTAGAAATCAATGACAACATAATAACCACAACAGACGGTGCGGGAATAACTGCATATGATCAAGCAAGAATTTCGGCATCTCGTAATACTATCTCCGGTGCCGAAGGCGGTTCAGGAATTGCTATACGCTCGTCTACAGCAAACTTGTACGACAATCAGATAGGCCCAATTGGTGGATACAACGGAATTTGGATTTATGGTACATCTGAGGTTGTAGCAATAGGTAACAACATTACCGACACCGCTAGAGAAGCTGTTGTCCATGGCGAGTATCACTACCGAGATGGTGGTGGTTGGCCTTCAATTCAACCTTCAGAATCAAGATTGTACATGGAAAATAACTTCATCGAAAACAATGCTGGAACATGCAATTCTGTCAGAATGTATGGCGGCGATTTCCAATGCCCGGCTATCCATATTTTCCGTGCCTCTGCAACCCTATACAATAATGTTGTAAAGAACAATGTTGGCGACGCATTGAGAATTAAAGGCGGAGTGGTGAATGTTCAAAATAATGACATGCAAACAGATAGTTTTGCGGTAAATATTTCCCACCATGATGATAATTACGGTAACAAGTATGGCTCAATAGGTTATTTCTCTGGCAACACATTCACCGGAGCTTTGCAGGTTTACAATATCACTGAATCGATGGTAACAATCCAATCAGAAAATATCCCTGCACCAGGAGGTAACGAACTTTATCCAATAAACATGCAATGGCTAGGTGCTGAATGTCCGGATAATCCTAGTGAGTGTCTTCAATTACCAAACACAGTAAACATGCCACCGGCTGAAATGCCTATGGCATTAGAATTAGTAAACAATTCAACAGTGCTTTCATTTGCAGGCTTACAAAATTTTGATACTTCGAAAATTCATGTTACAAACCAACAATCAGCTTGGGGAAACCAGGTTAGAGAAGGTGAGTTAGTCAAGTTTAGGGTTAAGGCTTCTAATGTCGATGTTGAAGGTGCAACTGTAATAATCAAAGATGCAGTTGGCACGCCGTTATACACATTGACAACCGATGCTCAAGGCTATACAGAAGAAGTCACACTAGCAAGCAATTTCTATCTCGATAGAAACAACAATCATGTTGTGGGTGAAAGTAACGTTCAGGTTCAATTGGCAAACGCCTCTGGCGGTGCTCCAATAGTTCGAACTCTTGATGAAAACACCTGTTCAGATGGCTATGATAACGATGGTGACACGCTAACTGACGATGCGGATGGAGATTGTGCAACTGGACGCGAAATACCTAGTTACAAGGTTGAAGCATTCAAATTTGGTAAAGGTACCTATGAATATGATTTCGTCCTTACAGGTCCAGTAGACGATATTATTGCACTCGAAAACATGGCGCCAAGCGTTACTGTTGAGCAACCAGAGTTGACATCTTTTGCTCGAGTAGTTTCTCTTTCAGGTACTGCTTGGGATGGAGAGGCCCCGCCATATGCTAGTGATGTGATTGCTCAACAGAAGCAATTTGGTTATGTTGAGGATGTCCAAGTGCAGCCACCTGGTTCAAATGTTTGGATATCAGCTGTCGACACATCTAATTCTGGCGGAGTTATTACTCAAGCAACCTTCCCATTCAGCACTTGGTCATTCGCTTATGACATGTCTGAATATCCAGAAGGCGAGGGTGATGTAACATTTAGAGTTCGATCTTTTGATGGATTAGATTATTCTCCAGTAGTTGTAAAGAGATACAAATTGAATTTAGAAGCTCCATCGATAGTTGTGAACACTCCTGCACAGAATTCACAGCATGATACAAACTCACCAAAAGGTTCAGTGATTTCGTTTAGTGGAACAGCAAGCGATCCATACTTTGGCGTTAATGGTAACGATATCAAAGAAATATGGTTTGAGATAACAGAGGATTCAAATCCTCAATTCACCTCTAAATTTGCCATCACTCCTGCACCTGGCGAGACCCTATCTGCCTGGCAATATGACTGGAATTATCGAACATATGCATCTGGGGATTATACTTTCAAGATTTGGGCAGCGGATAGTGACTTCTGCAAGGATGATACAAGCGATGAGACTTGTGATGTTATTACGCTAAATCTTAAGATTACTAATGAAAATGCGCAACCAAATGTGGCATTAGATTACCCACTTAACAATGAGGTTGTGCGTGGTAGCGAATCAACATCAATCGCTGGCTATGTATGGGATAATGACGGAATTATAACAAGAGTAGACATTGATATCTACAAGAACGGTAGAGATAGTGGTTCTGCTCCAAATACCATAACAGTGACACAAGATTTGCTGCAAGATGGGCAATTCAATACAACCTGGAATCAAAACACGATTTGGCGAACCAAGAATCTTCCACACAATTCGATGTACGAGATTGTTGTAAGGTCATTTGATGGTGAGTCATATTCAGTAGAAGAGTCACGTTTCATTACAATCGATAATTCTGTAGATAATTCACCACCATCCTTCAATCCGGCAGGATGGGCTAATACAGTAGTTGTGTATTGCGATGCTAATTCAAAGAGCTTAGACCGATGTGGAATAGGTGCGACGTTTGATTTAACTCAATACTTTACAGACCCTGAAGATGGTTTATTGAGATTTGATGTTTACAATGATCCAAATGTGCCAACTGATGATTTGTATTACGATTATGTCTCAATAAGTTCAGAAGGAATTGCGACATACAACCCACCAGCAAGTCGTTCTGATGATATCTCGCAATGGTCTTTGGTTCAACTAAAGTTCATCGCAACTGATGGAAGCGATTTGTGGGAAGTTTCACGTTCCGTTAATGTAATTGTAAAGTCTGTATCTTTCGAAGTATTACGTGAAGGTACAGGTACAATCAGTGATTCTGAACCGGCAATTTTCTCAGGACAGGGTCTGCCTGAAAGCCTAGTCAAGGCTAGGTTTGATTCTAAATCTGGTCAAATGATCAATTCAACAAGAGTCCTTGCTGACGGTACTTGGAGTATGCAGATAAGTGCCAGTCAACTGGGTTCGAAGAATACCCGTGAGATTGTCTTTGAGATGGATGGCCAAATTTTTGCCGATGAATCCGGAGATGATGCTCTGTTTGAATTGTCATCAGCGACAGAATCAGAAGGAAGTAGCATTATTCTATACATCATAATCGCATTGGTTGTTATAGCAGTATTAATTGCTGTAGGGGCTTTCTTCTTCACCTTTGAAGAGTATGATGAAGAAGAGGAATTCAATCAAGCACCTCAGGTACAAGAAGACCCATATGCTTGGGCGAAAGCAAAGCAGGTTCCTGAAATCAACACGCAACCAGCAGCACAAGCAGTAGCTCAGCAACCCGTAGTACAGGAGAATGTTGTACAAGGAGCAACACAACAATCCTCGCAACATCCTGGTTGGTTGTGGGATGCACAAACCAACCAATGGGTGCCAGATCCAAATTATGTCCACAACAAGTGATACCTTGGGTGATTAAATGGCCAATGTGAAACCTGGTGTGCAAGAGCGGATTTTACTGCATTTATTGGATTATTCCGACTACAAAAATAGCGTAGAAGTGCCATTTTCTTTGTCCCAAATGGGAATAGCAAATGCAGTAGCTATTGCTCGCTCAAACGTTCCAAGGGCTATTGCTGGCTTGAAAGATCAAGGATTACTTATTGAGCGTCAAGCGCATGTTAAAGGAGTTTCACGGAAGAGAAAGGCGTATTTTTTGACTGACTCAGGGAAAAATCTGGCAGAGGACACATGGAATGACTTACGCTCCTTCCCTCTAAGATGTATTCTTTCTGATGGAAAAATCGAGTCCTCTACCCTTGGAGAGATAAATACAATCTTGCCGTTCACTATGCGTTCTGTAGATATAATCAGATATATGGATGATAACTGTGTGTTAGATTCTCGCTCTCTTACAGCTGACCTAATTGAAAGAGACTTGTCCAAGCATGTTGAAAAGCAACTGGTAACTGCATTAGGTGATTTACCTAGGTTGAGGCATTTTTATGGCAGGGAGAAAGAACTTGATAATATGTTCAATTTATTAGAAGCAAGAGCTACTACATTGCTAGTTCCTGGTATTGCGGGTATTGGAAAAACGACTATGGCTAGTAAATTGATTGAGAGATTTATGCATCGTAGGAATCTTATGTATCACCGTTGTCAAGATTGGGAAGGTTCTAGAGCATTCTTCGAATCAATTGGAGAATGGTTGGCAAGTATTGGTGATTCAACTTTCGCCGATTATATTGCAACGACCCCAGTGCCAAAGCCAGCCGAAGCTGCGAAATTACTAATCGATGCACTCGAAGGCACTCCATCTCTAATTGTAATTGATGATTTTCACAAAGTCGCAGATGCTACACTTCATCAAACATTCCAAGCAATGGCATTAGGCTTACTTGGTAGTGAAGAGAAAATCGGTTTGGTTCTATTTTCAAGATCATTTAAGCCAGTAGTGCCATCAAAGGATGCTGAAGGGAGAATAGCAAGTTTAGTATTACCATTGGATGGATTAGATTCAGACTCAGGTAGAAAGTTACTCAGCAGTTTTGAAAATCTAGAAGATGAGCAGTGGCTCTACATTCACGGCATTTCACGGGGACATCCACTAGTTCTAGAATTGATTAATCGAGGGGCATCGGCCACTGCTTTCCACGAGACATTGGAAAATTATGTCACTGTTGAAATCTTTTCAAAGTTATCAGCAGAACAAAAAAGAGTATTATCTGTGTTATCAATATTTAGAGAACCTGTTTCGATTGATGCGCTAACAGATCAACAACTCAACATAGATGTCCTTGGCTCGTTAGTTGAGCAAGGTTTGGCAAGGCAAGTGGATAGCGAAGTTTACGATGTGCATGATTTGATTCGTGAGTTCCTATTAAGGAGCCTTGATGAAAAATTGAAGATTGAGTTACACAACAAGTGTAGTTCTTGGTATCAACGAAGTAGCGATGCATCACTGTTTACCATTGAACTAATTTTTCATCTTGTTAGTTCAAAAAACATGGTCGAGGCTGCATCGATAATTGTTGATAAGGGTCGAAGTTTGATTGCCCAAGGACACCTAGAACTTCTTAGCTTAATCGACTCCTTGGAAATATCCGAAATTAGTAGTGATGCCTCAACAAAAATAAATCATTACAAGGGTGAAATACTAGCTCTATTAGGTAGATTTGAGGAGGCAAAAACAGCATTTGTAATGGCCCAAGAGTTGGCATCTAAAGGCAAGGATGTCAATACACAGGCAGAATTGTTATCCGCTTTAGCTGACATCTCGCTTAAACAAGGCAATTTGGATGAGTCTCTTAGCATGCATCTAGAAGCATTGGAGATTTTTGTCAAATTGAAGGATGCTATAGGGGCCGCACGAAGTTACAACAATATGGGCTATATCTTGCGGAGGAAGAATGACAAATCAAAAGCACTTGAATCATATTCTGAAGTTGAGGCGATACTGCAAGAGAACGATGATGAAGAATTGATTGCCTCTCAATTGATACTTGCAAGGTCACTGATGGATCTAGGCGAAATCGAGAGAGCCAGGGATCATGCACTAGCAGCATTTGATAAGACGGATAAATTGAATGACAAACAACTTCATGCTAGAGCACAAGCAGTCCTCGGACGCTATTATGCTAAAGTAGGTGATTCAGACGTTGCCTCTCACCATTACACACAGGCCTTAGATGCAATGAATGAGGAGGGTGACATTCTAGCAATGGTCGATATTACTATTCTGCTGGGAGAGGTATTGCAAGATTCTGGTAAAAATGACGAGGCTATGGAGCATTTCAGAGAGGCCTTGGTCATTGCAGAAGCAAACGATTTACGAATGCAGATAGGTGAATTACTCATTAGGCTTGGAAGCGTTGCTCCAGAAAAGAATCGACGCATGGAGTATCTTCAAAGAGCTCTCTCAGTGTTTAGGGAGTTAGGTGCAAAATCTCGAATGAGAGAGGTACAAACTAGAGTCCATAATGCAGTCATGGGCCGCTAGTCATTGAGGTCTATCTACTTCAATGGATGTAATGCCATCTTTGTGAACAACCCATATCATTTGCGCACCTGATAGTTCAACTGTGCCGCTGTGGGCTCCAGAACCGGTGCCTGAAACAAATACTTCGGTGTCTAGAGAACCACCGTTGTCAATTAGAATTAGCGAGTTGTTGGTTAACTGCAGAGAAAGTAAATTCTCATCCGCCTCAGTTGCTCTCCACCATACCGATTCACTATATTCAATATCTCCTAGCCGGCTTGCTTCATCAGCCCTTTCAATGGCAGCAGCGATATCGTCTAGATTCATCTGAATTGCTTGCTCATTCCACCTGTCTCTTGTTGCTGTTTCAATATCCCAAGTCCAGATACTAAAAACTGAAAGTAGTAGAACGCCAAGCAAAAATGTGAAAATGTAACCTAACTCAGTTGCTGCTCCAGATGTGTCATCAATCTTAATTGATTTACTGTTCACTCTATCGCCTCCGTCATTGTTACATCAAGTGATGATAATTGGAGACTAAACTGTATAGGTTCTCCATTAGTGTGCCACACTGCTTCAGACGTACCTATACTTGGGTCTGGAACCCAACCTACATAATCGGTAAGTAAGTCAAGTCTGCCTGGATAAATGGTCCAATCAACACTCTGCTCTAAGCCACTGGCAGCGGAATTTGCAATCGCTTCACCGTATGGGCTATACCATCCTCTTCTGACCTCATAAGCAGTCTGGGATGCAAGTGATTCACGATATGCCAGTTCAATGTCTAGATTCATGGTGCCAGAACCGACAGTGCTATCTGACGTTGGATTTAATGCAGGAATTGTCGATGCAAATCTTGGCCCTGGTCCTGATCTGTCATTTGGCTGTTTCAATACGGTTGGCAGAAATTCAGGGTGATTTGTTAAGACGGCTCCATTTGAATAAGCTACTTCCATGCCTGTTACCGAAGATGTAAACTCATATGTCAATCTGGAAATGTGGAATATCCATGCTGATGCTACCAAACTGTAGTCTGAGGTTCCTGCTTCAGCAATGAGGTCAACAGAATAGCTTGAGGGATGAGTTCCTTCACTCCATGCCGCAAGAATCTGCAATTCGCTACGTCCTGAGACAGTATTCCATGGCAGGTCAGTAGCAATCCATCCACTTGCAGTTGTGTTTATTCCAAGGCATCTTTCTGCACCATCGTGCTGTACCTCTATTAACCCGGAGTTGCCACTGATTCTGTGAACTCTTAATGGATGGCCTTCAACTACTGAAACATGATGTTCGCCTGAATCAGTAGAGAATACATAGAATGGGTTGTCGTAATTTGAGGTGTGATTAAATGATGCAGTACTGGAATAATTCCAGGTTGATTCATATCCAGCAATTTGGGTAACTATTGAATCAACATTGTTGGAGTTATGAGTAGCGAAAACATGTGATAGGCCAGAAGAAAAGCCAGTATCATCTGCAGGAATAATGCTAGCACCTAGACTGTTTGAGTTTGTGTTGTTGTTATGCCAATAAATCAATACATCCCTGTCAACATCAACTATTGGTGAGCCTGTTGTGCCGCTTGGGGGCCAAGCAACTGACTCTGTAGATCCCGGTGAAATTGAAATTCCACCACCTTTCCATGTAGCCGTTGCAATTGTGTCACTTGGGTTGGTTAATTCTAGATTTCCCGGGAGTTGCGGAGTGATGAATTCAGTTCCAAGATAGCCACCAGAACTAGCCTTCAGGTTGATGATTCCAGTCGTACCAGTGTTGTTTGTTAACATCATCAGCCTTGATGGTGAACTAGTTGTAATTGTCAATATTGAAGTTTCTGTAGTGGAATAAGTGTTTGACCAATAAGTGCCTTCTCTAAAGTCTTCATTATTTGTGACAATGTTCGTTATTTCTAATCCATTATATGTTGAAGTAATTTGATTAGAATCTTTACTAATCACATGAATCGTAGAATTTCCCTGACTCAATGGAATTGTCCATGCTCTGCCTTGTCCATCACTCTTGTCAGGGTTATCTGGAGTAACAAGAACTCCACCGCCCAATCCAGAACTTCCTAAAATTGTTAATTCATGACTAGATTCTAATACCAAATCTGTTATTGTACTCGCATCAATGTTGATTGATTGATCAACATTCATAGCAAAATTGTCTGCAAGAACTCCACCGGTTGTTGTTTTAATTTTTATTGGACCAAGCGGAGCAGCTAACCCTTTTGCCGATGAGACTGCTAGGCTTTCAACCCAATCTGGGACTGAGTAGTAAAATGCTCTAGTTGGGCCCAGGCGCAAGTCACTGTAGCAAACTGCGGTGGTTTTACTCTCTGGATGTTTAATCTCGATATTATTATCAAAATCAAGAATTCCCTTCATTCTAAACGTAGTATCATCAAACCAGGTAGAAGAGTACCACATACCTCCTCTTGTACTATCCCAGGATAGGCTGCCATCGAGCGGAATCATTGCCACTTCGGTAGAATCTCCAGGCATTCCATGTTCGCTCAATACCTCGGTTTGTTGTGCTAATATCATCATCTGAGCGGACATGTCATCTCGTTCAATAGAGCCCTCTAATTCTTCGATTATTGGTAGCATTGATACCAGCATTAAGCCGATTATTGACACTACTCCACCGAACAATAACACGGTTGCAATAGCAGCTGATACCGCCTCATCATTGCGCATTATGTTTTGCTTCATCTCTCAACCACAACCTTGTTTATTGCAACATCAAAAAAGATTGGTTGTCCGTATGAAGTTACGGTTATGCCATCTGCTCCACTAGCCCTTTCATAGGGCGCTAGTCCGATGTATGAGTCAAGGGTTCCTGATGCTCGGTTTAACGTATATTCAGATAACCATTGTTCATCATATTGTGGTGTTATGACTGGTGCTACCGAGTTTGTTACTGAAAATCTAATATTGAAGCATTCTCCTGAAAATGGATTCAACGAACCGGCAGATATTATGTCAATTCCTAATTGATTAGCGCTTCCTAAATTTCCATTGACTTCGATGTTGGTGAGAATGATTGAAAGCCTGACTCCACCGGTGGCTAACTGGTCGAATTCGACACTTGGGAACTTACTAATTTCCCATGCTGAATCAGCAAAATGCTCAATTCTAGCATTATTGACCAATATTATTTCATGCTCACCATTTCCTAAACTCGTAATTACTCTTAAGCCAGATATAGTGTATTTGATTTCTTTGTGTATTGATTCATCATTGTCATTAAACACGGTTATGATGTACCAATCGGTCAATTGCAAGTTATGGTTGACAAGACCGGTATTTTGGTCGATGTTGAATTGGTAAATTCCGCTATCGTCTAGGATAGATACTTTACTAGCCGTTGAATTTAAGCTCTCGACAGTAAAACTAGAGGCTGTGTGGCCGGTGATGTCAACGATGTCGAAAGGCGTTGTATCGGCACTAATTTTCCAAATTTCTAGATTACTAACTCCTTGTAGCATCGAAGTCCGCATTCCCAACTTATGTCTAATGCCAGTACCTTCAGGAGAGTCTGCTGCCACATCGACACGATCTTCTAATCTGTCGGCAATTCCGTTTGCTGCATTCCAGTTAGTATTGTCTTCAAAGTCAGAAATGTATGGGTTCAAAAACACCCAAACTCCGCCCATTATTGAAACAACCATAGCAAGCATCATTATTACGCCAAGTACCTCACTGACACCAGTTTCATCTTCCCGCAGGTTCTGAGAGGGAAGTCGCCTTGCGGGTGGCATGGTTGACTGATGCTTTGGTATCATTTAGGTATTGACCTTGTAAATCCAAAATTTTAGTTAATCTAGGGGTTATTTTCAATCGGGACTTCATCTGCTTGTGGTAGTTCTTTGCCAATATAGTGAGTTTTTTCAGGGCCGTCTTGGAGTGAGATATGGATGTCGCCATCAAAGACATCAGAAATGTAATACAAGACGGTCGATTCTGCAAGATGCGGAGAGTTGTTTTTTTCTGATAAGTGGGTTAGTACTATGCTTCTAGTTGCTTCCGTACAAACCTCTGCAAGAAATTGTCCGGTTTGATTGTTGGACAAGTGGCCTCCTCTGCCTCTAATTCTCTCCTTTAAAGAGAATGGATATGGTCCGGAATTCAACCTATTTTCATCATAATTCGCTTCAATGGAGATATGTTCGCAACCGTAAACGTGTTTGACAAGTTCATCTGTCCATGAACCCAAATCAGTAATGACTGCTGCTCTCTCACCTCGGTAACTCGCAATAAATGCAACATTATCGGAGCCTGAATGTGGTACTGGGACAGGTAGTACCGATAATTCATCGCCAATTCTTATCATGTCAAGTGACCCGAAATATGTGGTAAGCATTGGGTCCAAGTTCAATTCTTGAACAGTTCTTTCGTTAGCTAAAATCTGCATCTTCCATTTCTTTTGAGCGATTGATGCGCCACCACCATGGTCTCCATGATGGTGACTAATCAGAGCACAATCAATTTCCTCGGGTTTAATTCCTAGTAGTCCCAATCGCTTTGCTAGTTGTGCACCACTGAATCCTTGGTCAATCAGAATTTTTACTTCATCAGTTTCCAGGAGTGTCGAGTTACCTCGACTGCCAGTCCCAAGATGAGTTATTTTCAAAGACATGCGAATAACAGACTCCGAGCGCGTAAGGGTATTGAACAAATCGCAACAATCTCAGTAAACCATGCTAACTTCTAGGCTACGAGGTGGAATCAGAAACAAAAAATTTGAGATTTGTCGGAACATCACTCCATCATACTCTTAAGGGTAATCATTGAGTCACTAGTGCGAAGCGTATGCTTTGCGCGTGGTGAGCAAGTGCGTAGAAGTCAATCAACTCTCTTAACAACACTAGCAGTTGTTATCAGTCTGCTATTTATGTCACAGTTTCCGACAATATCTCCAGTGTCAAACATTCATCCCCGCGACACAAATCAAGAACGACCACCAACAACAGATTCAGACGGTGATGGTATTCCAGATGTTCATGAAAATCTATTCGCTGAGTGGATTAATGGAACCACTGTCGACGGCAGAGGATTCGCCATGGAAGGTTTAGACAAAGATGATGCTTCTGATGCTACTTTAGATAATGACAACGATGGATTAAACGCAACCGAAGAATATTGCTGGCCTTATCCTGCCGAATGTACTGATCCAGGATTTTTACGTGGTTTGACCGGTGTTGTAGACGGAGAAGGTGTAAGGTCATATTTAGATCCAAGAAAATCGGATACTGATGGCGATGGAATGCCAGATGGTTACGAAGCATACATGTGTTTACGAATCGGGGGATTCGACGTTTTTGCCCAACGCTATCAGTGCGAAGATTTTGACCCGCTAAATGCTAGTGATGCAACAAAAGACCCTGATATGGATGGCTTTGACGTCAATAGAGACGGAATAATGAATCAAAATGAATGGTACACCTCAAGCGAGGAATACATCCACGGCGCTCCATCAAATCATACGACTGAATTGGATGGTTTGTGGTGTACTGCTACCTTGCCCGAGGGGTCACTTTTAACTAATTGGCCATATATTCCAACCGGTGCTAATGCTACTTTCCAAAACTTGCTAAAAGCTTGTACTAATGCTGAATCACCTATAGGAGAAGACCTTTGGTTAGGGACAGATCCATTACTAAAAGACTCGGACAGGTACAATTGGGATGGTTTTTCAATTCGAAGTTTATTCCCATCATTCGGCGATGGTATTCCGGATGGATGGGAGGTTCATTTTGGACTTGATCCACTAAATCGAAGCAGTGCACTAATCGATGAAGATTTTGATGGGTGGGATGCTAACCTCGATGGTGTGTTGTCTCCAGATGTAAGTAGAACAGAAACCGCTTTGGCTCTTGGTGAGCAGTTATCAAATATTGAGGAGTATAACATCTATTTTGATGATGGCAATAGTGTAGTTGCAGGCTTGAAATCGGTTGAATTCGATGCTGAGTCTCCCTCGCTCTTTACCTATCCAATTTCATTTGCAACAGATGATGATGTTGTAAGCATCATTCATCATGATGTCAGAGAATTAGAATCCTTTGGTGATAAGATCTATGTCACGACTAAGTACGGTATAACGGTCATCGACCACACGCTTGGGTCTAGCGTTGATTATTGGATGCCACAAGGGGTCATATTGGAGGACTCAGAATTACTATTTGATTCAGATGAAGAATTGTATGCAATAGCAACAGCGTCAAACATTGGCTTGGGTGTGGGAAGAATTCAAGTTGATGGCTTCCTCCAAGGCGTTGAAAATTGGGATTGGTCAGAAACCAATGCGATATTAGAAATCGAAGAATTGGAAATCAATAGCCCGAATAATCAGATAATTGGCTTGGGTGTTGCTGGAGTTGGTAATGTTTTCGAAATCAGTAGTTTTGGCTTGATAGAGGTAGTACATCCTGTTAGTGAGTCAATATCTAACCAACTTTCGGCTGGGAATGCAACAGTATCTGATATCGAACATGGACTTGCGAATGGCAACTTAACTCTGTTTGTAGCAACCGATAGAGGTTTGTTGATTTCGGAAACAAATTCCGGTAGAGATGGTGATTCTGCAGACTGGAGGTTTTACTATTCAAGAGAAGATACCGGGATTTTTGTTTCAATCAATGAATTGAGGACACTTCCGGCAGGTAGCGATGAAAATCCAGCAGAAATTAGGGACATACATCTAGATGGTCCATCTCCCGACAATCCTCAAGTCTTGTGGTTCGGCACCCCTTCGGGACTTCACCAGATGAGATTAATTGATGATGTAATCAGTCACAGTGGATTGCTTGAAAATCCTGGTTCAGATATGATAAGTACGAGGGAAATCAACAGCATTAGGGCAATTCACACTACCGGTGAGCAAATTATTCTTGGCTCAAATGCTGGTACTTGGGTGGTTTCCGGTGATTACTCAAATGTCTATGAGATAGATCAACAAGAGATTATTCCCGGTTACATTTCAGAGATTATCACTATCGGTGAATCGGGCAATATGACCATCTTGGGTGCGGCAGAGCCCGGCCAGTTTTCCAACCTAGAACTAATCAATCCAAAATCTAATGATTCAGACAGTGATGGAATACCAGATGGTTGGGAATTAGGGAACGGTTTGGATCCAACAGATCCTTGGGATGCAAGGTTGGATTTCGACTTCGATGGTCTAGATTTAGACCAATCAGGTGACGGTATCTATGAGAGATTGTGGACCAACCTTGATGAATTCAGATATGTTGAAAGAAC